>CAZZYH010000026.1:3007-27368 GCA_964658225.1 Vulcanimicrobiota bacterium
ATCTTCGACCTGGCTCAGCGGCACACCTGCGGCGATTGCCTGCGCAAGGTCGTGGCGCATCTCGCGCTCGGCTGGTTCCATCACTGTGAGCGATGGAAACCGGTGTTCTCGATGCGCGGCAGCCAGGCTCTCGGCGAAGATACCGTCGCTGAACTGGTAGACGATCTTCACGCCGCGCGCTGCCTGTTCCAGCGCAAAGTGGCGCTGCGAGGCAAGGATGAGGACGAGCTTTTTCTTGTGGTAGGGGCGGCGGCGGGCCTTGGCCAGCGACTCGGTCATCACGATGCCGGCTGCGCCGGGGTCGAGCGAGCGCAGCGGTCCGGTAGAGGCGGTCAGCCGGTCATAGGGCACATAGACCCATTGCCGCTCCCGCACCTGCTTCGCCGTTGGGCGAGCCGGCTCGATACGCTGCTGGAAGAGGCTCTTGGGAGGAGAGGCTTTCATCGAATGCGGAGGGACAGGTTAGCTGGCCTGCTCACAGCATGAGCCTATCCTGCCGGCTTGCGCGTGGGCCGCTCTGCGCCTGAAAAGCCCTTTCACGTGGTCGAAGGCGTCGCGCCGGCTAGAGGCTGCCATCCTGGAGCCTCGCTTTTGGATTTTCCCCAGGGAGACTCGCCCTGGGAGCATAGTTGGACCCTGGCGAAGGTTGCGCGCGCAACACACCACCACATGACGCCCCGGCACCGTTGCGGAAGCGGCCGTTAGTACAGCAGCACCGCCACTCGGTAGAGAGTGAAATGCCGATTGGCGCTTCCCGAGGCGGCGCACGCACCGACCGAAGCGGCCGCGTAACGGCCACTTTGTGCGGCATCCCGTAAGGGCTTGGGCAGCGCGAGCTCCGGGCCCTCCCACCGCAGCACGAATCGCGCTTTCGATCCCGAGGGCAAACCATCCGCGAGCGCACAACTGCTGCGCGCCTCTTCCCTGCTGAGGAGACTCAGAGCCGCCGGCGAACCATCGGCGCCTGCGGGCAGTGACAGGGCCTGCAGCTCTGACGCGACCTTGTCCTCAACCGCCTCCGCGGTCAGCGCCGGCATCGAGACAGCGAAATCCTGCACCGCGTACAGCCTGCCTCCCGAGACCACCACGGCGACGCCAAGCGTGTTCAGGCGCGGATCGAGAATGTTGGCGCGGTGTGGCGGAGAGCGCATCCACTCCTGGCTGACCTGCCGGGCGTCGGCGCCAAGGGCGATATTTTCGGCCACGGTTGAGAAATGCGCGCCGCTCTGGCTGGCCCGGGCGGCGAGATCGCGCTCACCGGCGTACTGATGAGACAGTGCGCCGTTGGCTGCCATGCGCAAGGCGTGCTGCTGCGCTGCGGCGCATAGCTCCGGGCTCCATCCGAGCGGAGCCAGCCCCTCGGCCGTGCGCTCCTGATTGGTAAAGCGGAAGATATCCTGCGCGGCAAGCGGCTGGGCCTCGAGCGCCTGAGCACTGCCCGCGTGCCCACCCAACGGCGCCTCGCCTGCGAGAGCGCCCACGACGCGGTAGTCATCGCGCGGGGGCGCCGTACCGGGCGAGGCGGGCTGCCCTTGCGCAGCGCAAACGAACACGGCAGCCAGCAACGCCGGCAGCGCCTGTCGCCAGGCCGTCACGCGATCGGTCCTGCCGGCATAGAGCCAGCACAGTGGGCGGCAGGGACGCCTGGAACCAAGCGGTACCTACTTCGCCGCGGAACTCGACGGAGCATGCCAGGGCGCGACGGTGGCAGCGGCCTTGCCCGGCCGCGGGGACTTGTTGGCCTCCCGCTCGGCCCGATCCTCGAGCGTGTAGATCACCTCGCCCGGCCGCGTGTAGTGCAGCCGCTCGCGTGCCTCGTGCTCGATCGCGTCCGGGTCGCTCTGGAGTCGATCCACGTGCTGCTGCAGGCGCGCATTTTCGCTCGCCAGCTTCTCGATCTCGGCCGCCAGCACCCGGTCCTCGCTGCGCTTTTCAGCGTATGCGGTGATGCCGTTCTGTCCAAAGAAGGCGTGGTAGCCAAAGATCAGCGCGAGTGCGACCGCCAGGCCCGTTGCGACGCGACGGCGTACGCGGTACACCATGCCCAGGGCGCGCTGCAACGGATTCGGCTGTTTGGCCTGCACGTGTGACTTCCTTCTTCGCGTCTACTCGAGAACCCAGTCCTTGGCCAGCTTGCTGAAAGACGCGCTCTCGCCCTCGCTGCGGACTTCGGTGTACACGCGCACCACCGGCTCGGTCCCGCTCAATCGATAGCAAACCCACGATCCGTCTGCAAGGATGAGCTTCAATCCATCGGTTCGTACGACGCTTGCCACCTTCAGTCCGCTCAGCTCAGCGGGGTCGTTCTTTATCTTCTCCATGAAACGGCTCTTGATCTCCGGCGTCAAGCGCAAGTTCTCGCGATGCGGATAGTAGGAACCTACTTGAGCAAACAGCTCTTTGAGTTGCGTGGCGAGGTTCTTGCCGCGGCGGGCGACCATTTCGGTCACCAGCAGCCCGGCAAGCACGCCATCCTTCTCCGGCACGTGTCCGCGGATCGTAAGGCCGGCGCTCTCTTCGCCGCCAATGATGATCTTGTCCTGGTTGATCAACTCGCCGATGTACTTGAAGCCGACCGGCGTCTCGTAGAGCGGGATGCGATGCTTCTCGGCCACGGCATTGATCAGATTGGTCGTCGCAACCGATTTGGCCACACCGTTCTTCCAGCCACGGGTCTCCATCAGGTAGTCGAAGAGCAGCGCGACGATGTAATTCGGCTGGATGTAGGTACCGTCTTGATCGAGGATGCCGAAGCGGTCGGCGTCGCCGTCAGTCGCGATGCCGATGGCCGCGCCAATCTCCTTCATCTTGGCGCGGGCCTCGTCGAGCAGCTCGCCATCCGGCTCCGGGGCGTGGCCGCCAAAGAGCACGTCGCGATAATCATGCACGGTTTCGACCGTCACCCCATGGTCGGCAAGGATCTGCGAGCTGTAACCGCGGGCCGATCCCCAGAACGGATCAAAGACAACCTTGAGGCCGGACTTCTGGATCACGCCGAAGTCGACGATCTCGGAGAGCCGCTTGAGGTAGCTGGCCTTGACGTTCAACTCTTCGAACTGCGGCTGGCCACTCGACGGCGGCACGACCGTCTCGCCCAGGCCGGCGATCTTGGCCTCGATCTGCTTGGTGGTTTCCGGCAGGGCCGGCGCGCCGTCGGGGGTGGAAAACTTGATGCCGTTGTACTCCGGAGGATTGTGCGAAGCGGTGAAGTTGATCGCTCCGCCGGCCTTGTGCTCGCGCACCGCGTAGGCGATGGCCGGGGTGGGCGCAGCCTCGGGAATGACCAGCGGCGTCAGCCCGTGCTGGGCGAGGATCCCGGCTGCCTCGGCCACAAACGTCTCGCCCAGGAAGCGGGGATCGCGCCCCACCAGCACCGTGTGCGCGCCCGGCTGCTCGGCTACATACTGCGCGATGCCGGTAACGGCGCGGCGAATGTTGGCCATCGTGAACTCCTCGGCGACAATGGCGCGCCAACCGGAAGTACCAAACTTGATCTCTGTCGGCATGGATCGTGGGCCCTTTCTGATGCAGTGTGCTGGGTGTGCCGAAGCCCGGCGCCCGGGGCACCGTCCCCCTCCGGAGAGCCGAGACCCGCAGCCGAGGCGGCGCTTGCAAGCTGTGTCGCGTTCAGGGTGGCGATGCCGGCCCGCCCTTGCGCACCATATCTTATCCTCTCACTTGCTTGGCGCGCTGCCGCCACCCCGAATGGCCCGCAGCAGGCCTCGGATAGGAATTTTGTTATCCTTGAGCTTCAGTTGCGAATGCGCTCTCTTTACCTTGTTTTTATCGCCAGCATCGCTGCCCTGCTCTGGGCTGCCTGGGCTATGGCTCGTACCATCCGGAGGCACGGGCGGCCGGAGCCAAGCCTGACGCTCAGAGTGCAGGACACGGAGCAGAGCAGCGAGGGCGATCCGGATCCGGGTTCGGAGCCAAGGTCCGATCACGACCGGCCGGGCAGGTCCTGAAATGCGCAGTCGATCCACAGACGGCTTACATGGAGATCCATAGCATGGCCACCTCGGCGCACCACACTCAGCCCTTCCGACCGCTGGCTCCGGCGCTGCCGGCGCGGCGTATCGTCTGCGTGCTGGCCGGCACGCTCTTTATCGCGGCCTGCGCGCACCTTGCTGTTCCGCTTTTCTTTACGCCTGTGCCGATGACCTTGCAGCCCTTCGCCGTGTTGCTGGTCGGCTTGCTGCTCGGCCCAGGTCTGGGAGCGGCTACCTGCGCGGCCTACCTGGTAGAAGGGGCTCTCGGACTGCCGGTCTTTACGCCGCAGGGCGCGGGCGGCGTGCTGCAGCTGCTGGGACCAACCGGCGGCTACCTGCTCGCCTATCCGGCTGCCGCGGCGGTGGCCGGCGCCCTTTCGCGTTTGCAGGGGCGACGCGGCCTTGGGAGCGCGCTGCTGGCTGCGGCCTCGGCCGACCTGCTCGTCCTCGCCGCCGGGGCATGCTGGCTGGCGCTGCTTACGCATCAGCACGCCTCGGCGATCGCGCACGCCGCCATACTTCCCTTTCTGGCCGGCGACGCGCTGAAGGTTGTACTCGCATCGCTGCTCGCTCAGGGCTGGTACCGGGTCCGCTTTGATCAAACACACATGCCGGCGCACGACTAAAGAGCGGCGCCCACGGACGGTCCAGCCTGGCGTATCGTAGGAGTGGGACGGGTGTCGGCCGGGTCTCAAGGGGCGCTTGCCGCCTGCATGCGCCGCGCTGCCCGGCAACCACGCCTCCCACCGTCAGAAAGGATGCACCGCCCAAGTGACTACTACCCCCATTTCGCCGCGCACCGAGTTGCTTGAGGCTTCGCCCGTGCGCGAGGTTTCCATCGCCCACAGCCCCGACTCCGATGACGCGTTCATGTTTTATGGCCTGGCGACCAACAAGATTCGGGTGCCGGGCTACAAGTTTTCGCACGTGCTGTGTGATATTGAGACACTCAACCATCGCGCGCTGCACGAAGCCTTTTACGACGTTACGGCCATTTCTTTCCACGCCTACCCCTACCTGCAGGACAAGTACGCGCTGATGGCCTGCGGCGGATCTGTCGGCGAGAACTACGGTCCGATGATCGTGGCCCCGCAGCGTTATAGCCACGACGAGATCAAGAGGATCAAGGTCGCGGTCCCGGGTACGCTCACCACGGCGTACCTGACGCTCAAGCTTTTCGCACCCGAGATCGAGACCGAGGTGGTTCCTTTTGACGAGATCATTCCTCAGGTGCTTGCCGGCAAGTACCAGGCCGGCCTGATCATTCACGAGGGTCAGCTTACCTACGGCAACAATGGCCTGCACAAGATTATCGACCTCGGCATCTGGTGGCGCGAGCAGACCGGCCTGCCTCTGCCATTGGGCGGCAACGCAATCAAGCGCTCGCTTGGGGATGATGCGATGCGCATCACGACCAAGGCATTGCGCGACTCGATCCAGCATGGGCTGGACAACCGCGAATCGGCGCTTGGTTACGCGATGCAGTTCGCCCGCGATCTCGACCCCTCGCTGGCAGACAAGTTCGTCGGGATGTATGTGAACGAACGTACGCTGAATTATGGGACGGATGGCCGCGAAGCAATTCGACTGCTGCTCGAGATGGGCCACGAGCGGGGGATCATCCCGCAGGTGGCGAGGCTGGATTTCATCGATTAGCGAGCTGCGCCCTCTTGATGGCCCCAAAGAGAAAATCCCCGCGATGGCGGGGATTTTTTGCGTTTGTGCGCTCCTCACCCGGTTGCCGGGCCTGGCGCGGAGACGCGGCCGGGCTGCCGGCCGCCAGCATCCCTACAGCTCGGCCGGGATCTAGATACCCCGCACCGCGAAGATCAGGGTATGCAGCATGACGGCAAAATCCAGGAACATGTTGCGATGCTCGATGTAGTAGAGGTCGTACTCGATGCGGTCGTGGATCTGGAAGCGCCTGTCGGCCGAGATCTGCCAGAGCCCGGTGATGCCCGGCGTGACGTTGAGCCGCTTGCGCTGCGCCGGTGTATAGGCATCGACAATCATCTTCATCTCCGGCCGGGGGCCGACCAGCGACATCTCGCCGCGCAACACGTTCAGCAGCTGCGGCAGTTCATCGAGGCTGGTCTTGCGCAGCCAGTAGCCCACCCGGGTGATGCGTGGATCCCCCTGCTTTTTGGGCGAAAGCGCGTCCCCGCACATCTTGGAATACATGGTGCGCAGCTTGTAGATCGGAAATGGCTTCCCGTGCTTGCCCATACGCGTCTGCACAAACAGGGCCGGCCCCTCGGACTCGGCGCGAATGGCAACAGCGGCACAGAGCAGCACCGGGGAGAGAAACAAGAGTGCGAGACTGCTGAAAACAAGGTCAAACAAGCGCTTGGCCACTTCGTAAAACATGGAGCTCGGCCGGTCCATGGGCAGGGCGAGCAGAACGCCGTCGCACTCGAAGTAATGCGCCTGGCCCAGGTGTTCGCTATGCTGCGCCGGCAGAAAGGCGACCGAGGCGCCTGTTTCAGCGGCTGCCTTGCGCACGGTTTCCACGTCTGCGCCAGAACACACCTCTGGATCAATCAGGATCAGGTCCGCCCCGTGCCGATCCATGAAATCTCTGTCCAGCGGACCCGGCAGCACCTGGATCGACTGGTTGTGCCGGTAGGCGCTGGCATAGAGACGCGCCGGGGCGGGCAGCCTGGTGTCGATCATTGCGCTTGGCTTCAGGCCCAGGCGCGGGGAGCGCGAGAGCAGGTCATAGACGCGCCGCCCCGTGACCGTGTTGCCGTAGATCATCACCCGCAGCGAACCGACCATCCGCTCGTGCAAGGCCTTGAGTCGCCGCCCGACGATCTGGCGCTCTGCGGTCACCAGCGCGCTCGCCAGGCAGACCGTCAGCAGCGAGGAGCGCAGAGAGGTAGGCTGATGCAGGTAGACCAGGCACCAGAGATCGAGCAGCATCGCCAGGCTTGCCGCCTTCATGGTGCGTTCGGTCTCGCGGATCTGCAGCAGGCTGCTGAAGGCGGTATACCCCTTGAACGCGTAAAGAGTCAGCACAAAGAGCGCTGCGTACATCAGGGAGTTGGCCAGCAAATGCTGAATCGACAGGGCGCTGTTCGATGCGTGGGGAGTGCGGGCCAGCGCCGAACCTAAGAATGCCGCCATGCCGTCGCAGGCCGCCTCCGCTACCAGGAACCAGCGTGCAGCAGCGCGGTTGCGCACAGCTCGTGAACGGGGCGCCGAGGTTGCCGCGAGCCGCGGCAGTACGGCGGTCAAGCCGCTTTGCTCTTGTATCATCCGTAGCCTCGCTGTTGCGGTTGATGCGATAGGGAATCCGGTCGCGCCGCGTCATCGCGGCACCCGTGCGCAGGTGTTTCTTACCGGGTAGTCCCAGTATCGGCAGCCTGATTCTTGCGTCTAGGGAGTGCATCGGAGAGAAGTCGGTTTGGATGAGGCTGCGTGGCAATTTTCGGAACCTCATTCCCGTTCTGGCACAGGCCCGGCGGCGAGAAGATCGAGGTCTCGATCAGGCGCGCGCCCGCTCCTGAGGCCTGGTCGGACGACCGGCTCGGCAATCGTTTGCCTGGGACTGAAACGTGAAGTTACCCAGAGCAGAAGCGCGCCCTGACCCGGCGGAGCCTCATCTGTCGACGCAGATGCGTTCCGCTGCGCGCTCTCCTTCGACACTCCGCGCGACGACAAGCCTTCCAGCTGGTCCCACCGGGCCGCCGTTCGGACAGGATCTTTGCAAAGGGGTTCTCTCTCAAGTTTATCGCCCCCGGCATCATTGCCATGCAACTTGACCCTGCTGCGGGCGCTCTGCCCCGGAGATTACCCTGGTACCGCGATCAAGCTCCGTCGCTCGTTTCTGCCCCGGCTCGGCCTTTAGCATCGCAGCATGGCGCCTGCGCTCTCTGCCTGCGACCGCCTCCGGCAAGCCAATCACGTCGATATCCTCGGCGTTCGCATCAGCACGGTCGACATGGAAGAGGCCCTCGCTCGGACCGAGGCCCTGATCGCGAACCATGGCAAGGGCTACATTTCGGTGACCGGCGTACACGGCATCATGGAGGCGCAAGCTTCCGCCGAGCTCCGGGAGATCCTGAACGGATCGTTTCTCTGCGTGCCCGACGGCATGCCCACCGTCTGGATCGGGCGCTGGTACGGGCATCGGCAGATGCGCCGCGTCTACGGACCGGACTTTATGCTCGCGCTCTGCGCCCGCTCCGAGCCGAAGGGCTACCGACACTTTCTTTATGGTGGCAACCAGGGCGTGGCAGAGGAGTTGAAGCAGACTTTGGTTACGCGCTACCCGAAGCTGCTCGTCGTCGGGACCTACACGCCGCCGTTTCGACCGTTAACGCAAGCGGAAGGAGAAGCCCTGCGCAACCAGATCGCCGCCTCGCGCCCGGACATCGTATGGGTCGGTTTAAGCACACCCAAGCAGGAACGATTTATGAGCGAGTGGCTGGGCCGGCTTGAGGCGCACGTGATGATCGGCGTCGGCGCGGCTTTTGATATCCATACCGGCAAGATCCAGGATGCGCCTGCATGGATGAAGCGCTCGGGCCTGCAGTGGCTGCACCGGCTGGTACAGGAACCACGCCGGCTGGGGCGGCGCTACCTGATCAACAATCCCCTATTCCTCGCCAAAATCTGTCGGCAGTTCGTGGGCGACTTACTGGCCGGCGTACTTAGACGCTGACCAGATCGCTTTCTGCTTTGCCTACCTCAAAGCCGAGCATCGCCCGCCGTTCGTTTTCCCTGCGCATCATCGAGAACGAACCCAGCATGATCAAGTACCAGATGGGCGTGAGCGACATAAAGTCGGATTCGGCAAGGTTGTGCACGAAGGCCAGTACAAGCAGGGTCGAGATCCACGGAGCCAAGAGCGAGCGATCGTACTTCTGGATGCGACGCGCTCGACGCCAACAGTTGGCCAGCAGCGCAAAGGTGAGCACCACGCCAATGCCGCCCAGGTCAAGCCACACCTGCAGCAGTCCATTGTGGGCATGCGGAGCACTCCAATGCAGATTTGCAAGGGTCCATCCGCTATCGGCCCAGAAGGTCCCATAGCCGTAGCCCAAGACCGGATGCTGCAAGATGCCCACGGTGGAGAAGGCCCAGACAGCCGTTCTGCCGGTCAGCGAAGTATCCCGGCCGCCTGCCGAAAAGAGCAGTTCCACCGGATCCGAGAGAAGGAACAGGACGCAGACCATCCCCCCCACAGAGAGACACAAAAGCGCTTTGGTCCTGCTCTTGACCTTCTGCGATACAACGAAAAGCGAGGCGACGAGCGCGGTCAGGATCGAGGTATCGGACTGCGAGAGAATCAGCAATGCCGAACACAGGCCTATAACGGCAACGCGCAGCGGGCTCCAGCGCTCGCGCACGATGAGCCACATCGAGAGCCCCAGAAGCATGCACGAGCCAAGCGTGTTCTTGTGGGGAAACAGACCGGTCCAGCCGCCACCGGTATCGCCGGCCGCGCTGTGGTGGGGAAAAACAAATTGCGCGGCAACACTGCAAACAGCGGCTACGGCGACCAGGCGAGAAAACAGGTGCAGAAACTCCTCGGTCGTGTAGCGCAGCGCCAGGCAGCCGGCCGAGAGCAGATACAGCACCAGCCTGAGCACGGCGATCGTCGAGACAGCCCGGTCCTGAGACCATCCGATCGTCAACAATGCCCACGCATAGAGAAGAAAGATCCAGCGCAGTTGCAGAAGCATACGCCATAGTTGCGGCAGCTTCTGATAGGCAAAGTAGGCGGTTCCGAGAGCGACCATCATCGTGCATGCCAGCAGGATAGGGTTGCTGGTGTGCGTCTCAGGACTCTCTTCTACCCGTCCCCAGTTCACCGCGCCGGCCAGCGCGCCGGAAATCTCGCCAAAGACCAAAAAAAAGTAGAGCTTCTCGGCAACGGACTTCAAAGCTGCTCCCAGACTGCCTGAGGCCACCGCGGTGCATCGCGCAGTCCGGCCGCGCCAATGGCCCGCCGTGCCGCCTCGCTACCAGGGCGCCGGCTTACCTGCTTGAGACCGACCATGGGCTGCTGCATCTCAGGCTAACCGTTCCCCGGGCAAAGCCCGCGCTCGATCTTCATCAGTCATTACTGAAGTCAGTAGAGGCCCTCGACGCAACCACTTACACTGAGCCAGTCCAGGCGCCGAAGGAAAAGACTTGATGAGCAATCTCGAGACCAAGGTGCTGGTCTGCGTACCTACCTTCAAACGTCCGCAATTGCTCTCGAACCTGCTCGCATCGCTCGCCCGGCAGACCGGCCTTGAGGACCCCGGCATCCGCTTGAGTGTGGCTGTCTTTGACAATGACCCCGCACAGTCTGCGCGTGCGGTAGTCGCGCAAAGCGCACCCTTCCCTGTCCGCTACATCCCTGTTCCGGAGCCCGGACTGGCGGCGGTCCGCAACCAGGCCATTGCGCTCGCCAAAGCGGAAGCTGATTTCATGGCATTTCTCGACGACGATGAGCAGGCCGACGAAACCTGGCTTGCCGCCTTCCTTGCTGCCTACAAAACTACTTCCTGCAAGATCCTCTGCGGGAGGAACATACCGACCTTTGAACCGGGCCCGCACAACTGGGTGCTCGAGGCTGGCTTCTTCAATGAAAAACCCTTGCCGCCCTTTGTCGAATTGCCGTACGGCCATACCGGGAACTCGTTCTTATCGTGCGCACTGTTCCACCAGCATGCCATCCGTTTTGATCCAGCTCTTTCCTTTTCGGGAGGTGAGGATCTGCTCTTTTTCGCCCGACTTCAAGCGGCAGGGGAAACGATACGCTATGTGCCATCGGCAATCGTAAGGGAGATGATTCCGACCGAGCGCACGCAGGCACGCTTTCTGCTGCAGCGCGCGTTCCGTTCCGGGGGCACCTTGTTCATTGTGGACGTGGCTCTGGCCGGGTGGCTGAAAGCCGCGCCTCTTCGTTTGGCCCGAGCAGGCGCATGGCTCCTGCAGGGTCTTCTCTGCGCCGCACGGGATCCGTTGCACAAAGCGGGATGGCTGCGTTGCGGCCTGAAGGTGAGCATGGCTGCCGGAACGCTCGGCGCACTCTTCGGCTTTCAAGTGCAGCCGTATGCATACGGAAGAAAGAAACGTTAAGCCGCGCAGGGAGGGCTCGGCAGGGTTTCTCGCGCCCGCCCGACCGGGTAAGTTTCAGCGCGCCGTAATCTGGAGCGCGGCCTCTGTGTGGCTGGGTTGGGCGAGGCAGGCGCGAATGCCGCCGCAAAAGTTCTGGGCCATCTTCTCGATCGAAAATTCCAGCGAGTTGACCGACGCGGCGTTGCTCATCGCCCGAAGACGCTCTGGGTCGGCGAAGAGTCCGGCAGCGGCATCGGCAAACTGCTCCACGCTGTCTCCCGTAACCATCCCGGTGACGCCGTCGATCAGGTAATCGATCTCCGGGTTGGTAGCGCGGGCGCCCGTTACCAGATAGGGCAGCCCTGCCGCCATCCCGTCCAGGATGCCGAGCCCGGCGAGGTACGGCATCAGGCAGATCTGCGCCAGGCGAAAATAAATCGCCCGCTGATCTCCGAAGACACTGCCCACCGGACGCAGCCAGGGACGCGCTACCGCGCCGCGCTCGAGCTCCGCACGGAGCGGTCCGTCGCCTACCACGATCATGCAGAAGCGAGCGTCCCGCTGTGCGATCCGGTCGCCGGACGCGAGCAGAAAGTCCACCCCGCGGCCAGGATAGAGACTGCCGCAAAACAGCGCTACATGGGTGTCGGCGTCGATGCCAAGCCGCTCCCTGGTTGCCGCCAGCTCCCCTGGCGAGACCGCCGCGAGCGCTCTGCGAAACCCGGAGAGATCGATCGAATTCTGAAGCGCGGTCACGCGCGAGGCCTCGACGCCCAGACCAACGGCCGCCTCGGCCACCTGCCTGGTGTAGGCGAAGATCCAGTCAGAGGCGTACACGCTCCACAACCGAAGCGGGCGCAACAGGGGGACCCTGGGATGTCGCAGCGTGCCCCCGTGCAACCAGATGCCCACCTTCTTGAGCCTCAAGGTCGAGAGCACAGCGAGAGGGTAGTTGATCAGGTGCTTCAGCGCGTGTTCGACGATAACCAGATCCGCGCGCCAGATCTGCGCCAGCGGCAACTGCAGCAAGAGCCGGCCCTCGCCCAGGCTGTGGCCGGGCACCCGGACCGCGTACTCGGCGGGCAGATCGATGTCGTCTTTGCGCTGGCGATGGCTCGCAGAGGGTCTGCTGTAGACCACCTGCAACTCGATCCCGTCCCCGGACAGGTCCCGATACATGCGCGAGAACAGCGGCTCGCGATATTGCTTGCACATGGCCTGCACGATCAGGACCCGTCGCACGCTCAAGAGGGCACCACCAGCGGAGCCGCCGGCCCATGCGACCGGCGCAGCTGATGCGCGTAGCCCTGGGGCAGATGAGCCTGGTACTGCAGCAAAAAGCTGACCGCCTCGTGACCGAAGACAAGTTCGCTGAAAAACCAGATCGCGGCGCTGAGCAAGAGCACGCACAGCAGCAAGAGCGCGGCTAGTCTTGGTCCGGCGGCAATCCCGGCGGCGCAAAGCAATCGATCAAAGGCCCAGGTCACCGATGCGAACGCAGCTGAGAAGAGCACGCGCCCCAGAGCCGCCGAGGCGGCACGCGACCAGGACACATCAAGTGCGGCAAAGATGGTGCCGGCGGTGAGCAGGAACCGTACGATCATCACCCCCAGCAGCGCCCAGGCCATGGCGACAAGGGAGATGCGCACGGCGCTGAAGTAGGCGGCCGCCGCCAATACACACGTGATCGCCTGCGGCCAGAAGGCCAGCATCGGGCGCCCCGCGCCGCAGATGACCGGGCTCAGCAACCCGACACAGCCAAACAGCGGCATGGCAAGGGCCAGAGGAACCATCAGCGGGATCGCTGCCAGCCACTTGGCGCCGTAGAGGCCGCCGATGATCGTGGCCGGTGAGCAGACGAAGGTGGCGTAAGCAGGTCCTTGGATCCCAAGCATCAGGACCATGGCCGCAAGCGCCGTCCGCCCCAGCAGGCGCTGATTGCCCTGCACCTTGGCCGCCGAGGAGAGCAGCACCGATTGCAGGCTGGCGATCATCCCGGTACAGGGTTGGTAGGCCAGGTTGCAGGATCGCCCATAGAGTCCCAGGGCGATCGGCCCCTGGTAGCTCGCGGCCAGGTTGTCCAGGTTCATGTGCGACCAGTTGACCAGGTTGCTGGCCGTCATGGCGCCGCCATAGACAGCAATGGACCGGTGGGGCAGGCCGAAGGAGGGCCTGGCCGGATGACGAACGATCAGATAGAGCGCGCATGCATTGAAGGCGCTCTGAGCCAGATAGGCCACGACCAGGCTCCACACGCCCGCGCCTGCCAGTGCCAGCGGAATCCCCAGAATCAGGTAGCCGCCCAGATAGCTGCCTAGGCTCGCGTACTGCACCACGCGGAATCGCATCTCGCGCCGCAGCAGCGCTGCGGAAACCAGGCCCATGGACTGGAAGGTCATCAGCATCGAGACCACACGCACGACGCGGGTTGCACTGGGCAGATGGAATACGCCCGCGATCAGCGGAGCGGCGAGGCAGACCGTACCCGTCAGAAAAAGGCCGATGCAGACCTGGCAGGTAAAGGTCCGGCGGATCTCCTCCTGGGAGAGTTCGGGCTGCTGGATCAGAGCCTGGCTGAACCCTCCATCCACAAACATGTTGGCGAGGCTGTAGACGGTGGTCGCGACGACGGCCTGGCCAAAAGGCCCGGGCCCCAGGATGCGCGCGAGCACGGTACCAATGACCAGCGAGCTCACGGTGGAGACAAGGCTTCCCGCATAGTTCCAGCGCATGCCGGAGATGGCCGAACGCGCAACGCCTTGATGCTTGCTGTTCATGTTGCCCTCGCGCTCTTCTACAGAGCGTCTGGTCCCTGCGACCGCCCTATGCGGGTCCTGCCTTGATGCCGTCGGCACCTAACGACCGGACGCGGAATAGATGGCCGCCGATGTCGCCGAGCTCAAAATGCCTGCACCATTCACCAGGCTGGCCTTGAACTTGCTCACTCCCACATAGAGAACGTCTTCTGACTCAAGGACCGGCGGGTTCAGCTTGCCGGCGACCAGCTTGGAGTATGGAACGGGAATCTCGATGATCCTGCCCTCGCGCTTGCGCAGGATCCACACGGTCTTGGTCGAGGCGACCAGGGTTGTGCCCTGCGCGAGGGCGACAGCCTGGGTAAGGTCGAGAGAGCCTCGATCGACCATCAGGTAGCCGCCCGGTCGGGTGACCGCGCCCAGGATGTAAACAATGCCCGCGCGACGCACAAACACCGTATCCCCCGGGTTGACGATCACGCTCGCGGCGCTGTTCGGGCTCGCGTCGCGCATGTACTGAGCGTGCTCGGTATAGGCGGGAGTGCCCGGTTGCTGAATGTGCTGGATCTCGATATCGGTGCCGGCAGCAATCGTTTCTCCGCCAACCATCGCCAGCACGCTCGGCAACGGCTTTGGCGCCTGCAGTGCTACCTTGCCGGGCATCTGCACCTCGCCCAGAACCGTGGTGCTCTCGGTCGCATACTGCAGCACGTCGATGTTCACCTGGGGCGCGACGAGCAGGCCTTGGGCAGAAAATTGCCGGGCCAGTTCGCTTTGCAGCTCGGCCGACGTCTTGCCCAATACACTGACCTTGCCGAGCAAGGGAACAGCAATCTCGCCCGCTTGGTCCACCCGCAAGGTGCCCGACATCTCGGGCACCCGGTAGATGCGGAGATCGAGCAGGGTTCCGGCGGTCAGCGGCACCTTGGAGAAGTCCTCCGGCACCATTGCCGGCGCGCCGGCCACCGTCAATGCCGAGGGTGTACCGCGTGCCGTGCTGCTCGATGCCTGTTCAAGGTTGGACACCACGCTGGGCGGGGCTGCCTGCTGCGCAGCCGGCAGCACGGCCGAGCCGCTCATGATGAGGGCGAGAAGCGCGAGACCGTTGCGGCGTCTCCGGGGAACAGGCATGGCTCTAGTTCTCCGGCCCGTCATAGCGATAGTAGGAGGCGGTCATCGAGACTCCGTTGATCACGTAGCCAAGCACGTGGATCTGCGGCTTGCTGAGCATGGCAATCGCGTTCTTCAGTGCCGGCTTGGTGTCGCGACCAGAACGCGTGATCAGCACAAGGCCCTCCACCATGGGCGCGAGCAGCAAGGGATCGGTGACGAGCAGCAGCGGTGGCGTATCGATCAGCACATAGTCGTAGCTCGCTTCGAGCTCCCTGAGCAGCTCCGCGAAGCGCGCCGAGCCGAGCAACTCAGCCGGCATCGGCGGGATGGTGCCGGCAGGCAGGATGAAGAGCCGCTCGATGTCCGCGTGCGGCAGAATGGCTTGTGCGGTCGACGCAGAACCGGTAAGCACGTTGCTCAGGCCGACGGCGCCCGAGCAGCCGGCGACCAGGTGCATGGTCGGCCGGCGCATATCGGCATCGACCAGCAGCACCCGCGCACCCTGATAGGCAAAGGCCGTGGCCAGATTGAAGGAGGTGACCGTCTTGCCATCGCCGCTGAGAGCGCTGGTAAAGAGCAGGGTCTTCGGAGGATGGCCACTCTGCGACATCAGGATCGAGGTGCGCAGCTGCCGGAATGCTTCGGAGATCGGCGAGGTTGGATCGCGATGGAGCCAGGCGACTCTGCCGGGGTCCACTTTCCCGAAGTCCACCGGCTGGGGTGCAGGGGTTTGACTCCCATAGCGCCTGCTCTTGGTGTTGGCATGGAAGTCTGGCACGACGCCCAGCTGCGCGAAAGGAAGAATCTCTAGAAAGCTCTCGGTTCCGTACACGATGTTCTGCACATGGTCGAGCAGCAGTGCGGAGAATGCGCCCAGCAGTAAACCCGCGGACAGGCCGATGGGGAAGACCCTGAGCGGGTTTGGCGCGGAAGGCTTGGCAGCGGGACGAGCCGGGTTCGCAATGGTAATGACTCCGGAGCCCATGCCGGCGCTCAGGTTGGCTTCCTCCAAGCGGGTATACATATCCTGGTACAGAAGCCGGCTCGCGGTGCTCTCCTGCTCGAGCACCATCAATCCAGCGACACTCTGATCGAGCTTGCCGACGACTTTCTCCTGCTGCCTAACCTGCTGACGGATGTTGTTTTCAGACAGCACGGCAATCTCGTAATCGCTCTTGGTCCCGTTCAGGATTCGGGCCAGCGTGGCCTGGACCTGCTCGGCGAGCGCCGCTAGCTGGTTGTTCAGATCGATCATCTCCGGATTGTTGGGGCCGTACTTTGTCACCTGCGAGGCGTACTGAAGCTTGAGCGCGGTCTCCTGCTGACGTAGACCTTGCAGCTGGCTGATGCCTTCGAGTGCCGACGAGGCTCGGGATCCCTGCGCGTCGCCACCCACCAGGCTGCCGGTGCTGAGGCTGGCCAGCACTTTCGGGTCGCCGCTCTGCGCAAACCGATAGAGCGCCTCCTTGGCGATGCGCTCCACCTCGGCCCGGGTCAGTTCCTCATTCAGAGCGAGCAGTCGCGCATCATCGGTGCTGTTCACCTGCGCCGCGCCTGCGCCCGCCGATGCGCCCGATGTCCCGCTCCGGCCCCCGCCGGCGGTTGTGGACACGTAGACCCCGACCAGACCTTGCTTCTGCTGGAACTCCGTTACCTTGCGCTCACTGTCGGCGACCTTATCCTTCAGCTCGGCCAACTGTTCGGTGAGCCAGTTCGATGTCTTCAGGGAGGCAGCATACCGGGCCTCTGTGTGGTTGCTCAGGTAAACGTCAACGATCGTGTTGGCCACCTGGGCTGCGCGCACCGGATCCGTATCCGTGTAGGAGACAGTGAGCAGGCGCGTGTTCTTAATCAGGTCCACCTTCAACCTGGCGAGGAAGATCGTGAGGGCCCGGGCCCGCGTAAAGGGCGCCGCTTCCAGAGGCAGGCCACGTTCCCGGTCGAGGTCTGCATTCTTGCCAGGGGTGACCAGAAACGGCTTTGTCTCAAGAAGCTTCATCCGCTTGATCGTGTCGATTGCCGTCGTCTCGTTCTCCAGGTCTTCCTCGTGGGTCATCATGTCGGTCAACAGGTCGGTACCTGTGCCGAGCTTGGAGCCGATGCCGGAAAGATCATCGAGGCCGAGCGACATCGAGTTATCTTTATTGATCTCGATGGTCGCGGTGGCGGTGTACTTGTTGGTAGCAACCAGAAAGTAGGCCGTGGCCAAGAGCAGACAAACCAGCGTCAGACCCAGGATGATCCATTTACGATGAAGGAAGACCTGCAGAAGATCGCCGATACTCAGCTCCTGCGGGTCAGAGCTGAGGTTGCTGGCAGTCTCTGCACCGGGTGCGCTTTGCTTCGGCATGATCCTCGCGTGTTGCGTCTGCTGGTAAAACATTCGGGCTTTCGAGGCGAGTGCTCGTCAAGAGCATCCCTGGTGAGGGACGCGCCTCTAAGCAGCTCCGGAGTCTCTTCGCATGGTTGGCGAAGGGGACAGCGGGCAAACGCATCCCGGGTGCCGGTAGCGTTCGACCCGGGCCAGACCCGGCCGAGGTCTGCTCGAGCCGAGCGCACGTTGACTGCTCTAAATTAAGGCGAGCATACTTGCCTCATCCGGCCGGCGCTACGGTATTTAGGTAACTCCAGGGAGCCGAAAGGCAAGATGGGCGAGAAGTTTTTTCGTGAACCGCCGATGAGCCTTTTGAGGTGACTTGCATGTTCCGCAAATATCTTTGCTCTCTTTTGACGACTACGCTGACTGCGGCCCTCCTGTTGCCGGATGTCGCGTGCGCCTCGTTGCACCGCACTAAGGTGTCGGGTGCCTCTCTCCAGGCCAAGAGTTCGTCCGCTACGCAGGCGCCGATCCTGCCCCCCGGTTACTACGGTTTGCATCTGTTGCACCTGCAGTACGGAACCGCTTGGCCGGCGATCAAGTTCGGCACCTGGCGGCTATGGGATTCAGGCGTGGACTGGCGCGACCTGCAACCGTCGGCAGGAGTTTACAAGTGGCAGACCCTGGACACCTATGTCGCTCTGGCTCATCAACAGGGCATCGATCTGATCCTTGAACTGGGTCAGACGCCGACCTGGGCGTCTGCGCGGCCGACCGAGGCGGATGCTTACGGCGCCGGCGCGGCTGCGGAGCCGACCAGCAATACCCTGTGGACGAACTACGTGACGGCGGTAGCCACCCGCTACAAGGGCAAGATCGCCTATTACGAGGTCTGGAACGAGGCCGATACCAAATCGACCTTCACCGGGACTCCGGCCACCCTTGTGCAACTTACCGCGCTTGCGTCAAAAGCCATCAAGAGCGCCGATCCCAACGCCAAGATCATCAGCCCGAGTATGAGCGGTGCAGGACCGACGCAGATCGCGTTCCTGAAGTCTCTGTTCGATCTCGGCCTCGGGAACTCGATCGACGTGATCGGCATCCACTTCTACGTGTTCGGCAAGACACCCGAGGCTATCCTGCCCGCCGTGCAATCGGTGCAGGCCGCCGCCCACCAATACAATCTCGATGCCAAGCCGATCTTCAATACCGAGTTCGGCTGGGCAAACCCCACAACCTTCAACACCCAGGACGACCAGTCCGGTTACCTGATGCGCAGCCTTCTGGTGGGCTGGGGCGCGGGCCTGAGCCGCTTCGCCTGGTATGCCTGGGATAACACGAACTGGGTGACCCTGCAGATGACCCAGGCCGACTTCGTCACGCCCACGCCCCCGGCCAAAGCCTTCACAACGCTCGAAGGCTGGACCCAGGGCAAGGAAGTCAGCCGCTGCGCCCCGATCGCTACCGGAGCTACCACCTGGTCCTGCGATATCACCGACCTCAGCGGCGATCATAGCCGCATCTACTGGAACACTGCCGGGCCTGCTCAGCTGACGCCCAGCCTAAGCTGGAAGCCCGCGCACCAGGTAGATATGTACGGCAACGTCTCAGCCTATAGTGGTGGCGTGCTTTCCATCTCCACGCATCCTCTCCTGATCAAGGAGTAGTCGCCAGGTAAGCTTGCGGGCAGTCGGCAACCTCAGAGAGGCCTTCTTGGAGGCCTCTCCCTTCTCGTAGCAAGGCTGAGCAGCCGCCTTCGAAAACAATCCAGGGGACCTGCTCCTTCAGGCCATCCAACCGGTACTCGCGGCAATAGCTTTCCTGTCGATTCGCGTGCTCGCGGCGATCGCGGCCAGTACCCCCGGCCACAAACCTACCCCGATCCCCAGCAAGGGCTGCACAAACCCAATCACCAGCGCTCGCGACAGCAGGCTCGCCCGAGCGACCTGGCGTCCTACATCGAGCGCCAGCCGGTGCTGATATGCCTCCGCGCTCCTGCCCTCTCGATACATCGCCGCGGCCAGCCGGGAGCTGTGCAGCGCAATCGACATGCCATCTCCTGCAAACGAGGGGATCACCGCCGATTGATCCCCCAGCCTCCATAAACCCTCGGCGGCGTGTTGTCGTACCAAACCGTAAGGGATCGAAGAGAGACTCAGCGGACGCTCCCAGAGCGGGGTGGCTCCCTGCAAGCGCGCGGCCAAATGGCTGGAGTGGCGTTCGAGGTGCACGAGCAAGGCAGGCCAGCTTGCGCCCACTTTGCGAAAGACTGTCTTCTGAATGAGCAGGCAGAGATTCGCCGCCCCCTCTTCGACAAGCTGCAGGCCGGCATAGCCGCCGGGAAAGAGCACAAGTTCCACGTGCCGGGCCAGCTCTGCAGCTTCCGCGGGCGCGAGCTGCCAGTACATCTTGAAGGCGACCAGATCGTTCTGCTTCCCGGGCGGCCGATTCCAGCCATAGAGATCGTGCTTGCCGGTGGCCAGAAAAGCATCGCGTCCGGCAAATGCTTCCCCGTGGTCCACCCTCGCTCTCCAGCCCGCGCCATCTTGCACAAGCGAGCGAACCGGCCGCTTTCGTAAGACGCAAACGCCGTGCACGGCCGCACGCTGCAGCAGGGCTTCGTCCAGGCGTTCCCGCGAAAGGGACATGGCTTGAAAAGGCAGCCGAGCCTGGGCCAGCACGGTTTTGCCGACCAGCCGCACATGGTCGATCGGGACTGCACCGAGCGGGGCGACGTCGATACCCAACATGGCCAGGTAGTGCAGCGCCTCGTGACTTAAGAACTCGCCGCACATCTTTGGACGGGCCGCGGCGCTCTTCTCGAGGAGCACGACAGCCCGTCCCGCCTCCGCCAGCGAGATCGCAAGCGCCGACCCCGCAAGCCCTCCGCCGACCACGAGCGCATCGTACCGGCGGCCTGCGGGCGTCCCCCGGTCCGCGAAGCCGGATATCACGCGCGCAGCCGTCCCACACACAAACGGGCGGGCCGAAACTCTTCGATCGAGACAGAGCCCGGATCGATGCCGGCCTGGGCCAGGTGCACCAGCCAGTCCTCTCGCCTGAAGCTGCGGCGGATCGAAACAGGCCCATCGTGTTGCACAAAGGGGTGCCAGCGCGCGCCCCACGCCAGCATGCGAAAGAGCCGATACGCCATGGCTCCTCGATGGAGGTCATTGATAAACCAGCCCAGGCGTGCGTGGCGTTCCATCCATCCCAGGAAGCGCACGATCTCTTCACCGGGCAGATGGTGCGTAAAGAGCGAGCTGATGACCAGGTCGATGCCCCCCGCGGGCGCAAAGGAGAAGGCATCGGTCGTGATCCAATCGATCTTCGTACCAGGCGAGGCGATCTCCGAAGCAGCACGGGCCGCGTAGGGATTCAGATCGATTCCAGTCAAGCGCACCGGGAGCGCGGCACGCTCGGCCCAGCGCGCCAGGTGGCGCAACAGATCGCCCTGCCCGCAGCCTACGTCGACAATGTGCAGAGGCTCTGCGTGCGCCCGAGTCCGGCGTCGCACCAGCCTCTCCAGCCACACCTGCGTCGGCCGGTAGGCAAAGGTGACCCGGTTGACCGCGGCCAGGTCACGCAGGCAGGCGCGAAACTCTTCGTAGCTGCAGGGCTCGTCCATCCACTCCGAGAGATCCGCGCGCCTGCTGAAGTCAAGTTTGCCGGCCGGTGGAGCCAGGCGGGCATACGTGCCCGGGCTAGACGGCATGGAAGCGCATCGTCTCGGCCACAAGCCCGGGCCCAAAGGAGAGCGAGCAGCCTCGCTGCCCTGCTCGCGCCGTGCTCATCAGCTCTCGCAGCACAAACATCACCGTAGCCGACGACATATTGCCAAAGCGCGCCAGAACATCGCGCGAAGCCGCCATGGCCGTGGGGGAGAGCTTGAGCCCGTGCGCGACCGCATCGAGCACCGAGCGACCTCCCGGATGAACGGCCCAGAGATCTACGGTTGCTGCCGCGCCTCCGATAAGCTCTGCCTGCCGGGCCAGCGCGCTGCTGATCTCATGCGGCACGCGTCCGGAGAGCAGCATGTCAAAACCCTGTTCGCGAATCTTCCAGGTAATCAGGTCGCGCGTATGCGGAATCTCAACAGCATTGAAGCCATCCATACAGAAGCCGGTCGCAGCGCTGCTCACCAGGCTCGCCGCGCAGCCATCGGCAAAGACCAGGTAGGAGAGCACCTCGCCCAGATCCTGGGTCTGCTTGAAGTGCAGCGTACAGAGCTCGAGGTTGATCACGAGCACGCTCTCACCGGGCTCGGATCGCACAATATGCCGGGCCTGCTTGAGCGCGTTGATCGCCGCATAGCAGCCCATGAAACCGATCATGGTGCGCTCGGTCGACGGACTCAATCCGAGGTGATCGATGGCTTCGAAATCGAGGCCCGGCGCATACAGGCCGGTACACGAGGTCACGATCACATGGCGGATGCGATCGCGCTCCGCGGCACTCAGACGCAGGCCGTCAAGGGTTCGCCGCAGAAGCCCGGGCGCGGCGCGCTCGTACACATCCATACGCGCGGTCGTGTCGGGGAAGGCATCTCTGGTATAGAACGCGGCTGCGCGCACTAAATCCGTTTCTATGCCCGGCGCGTCCATCGACAGGCAGGAGTAGCGATGGTTAATCGCTGCCTTGCCGGCCATACGACGAAAGAGCAAGCGCGTTCTCTCGTCAACCAGCATCTGTTCGGCGAAATCGACAAAAGCGGTGTGCACATCGTGCCGGGGTACAAGTGCGGCGATGCGATTGAGATAGCTCGATGCCAAATTTGCCGGGGCTCCTGCCGGAGTATACGCTGCTGCTGCCCTGCTGGACGCCCCACCGCGCTTTCAAGCTGTATCGTGCGAAAGCGGGCCCTTCTTGCAAACCCCGACCCAGGGTCCGGAAAGGAGACGAGGCGGCCGCCGTCCGGGCCGAAAGCAATCGCACTCCCGGCCATCCAGATCGTGCTCGCAACCGGCCCGTGTGCTCGGCCTCGCCTGCGGACCCTAGAAGGGCATCTTACCGCCCGTAGCCCCGTAGATCTCTCCGGTAACGTAGCTCGCGTCGTCGGAGGCCAGAAAGACATACACCGCGGCCTGCTCGACGGGCTGGGCCGGGCGGCCAAACACCGTCGATTTGCCGAAGTTCTTGACCTCTTCTGCAGGCATCGTCGCCGGGATCAGCGGCGTCCACACCGGGCCCGGCGCTACACCATTGACGCGAACGCCTTGCTTGATGCAAAGCTTTGCAAAGCTCTTGGTCAGGCTGACGAGCGCGGCCTTGGTCGCCGCATACGGCGCCAGCTGATCTTTCGGCTCGTAGGCTTCGATCGAACAGCTGTTCAGGATCACGCCGCCCGGCTTCATGTGCGGCAGCACGGCCTGGCTCAGAAAAAAGGATCCATAGACATTGGTCCGAAAGGTGGCGTCAAATTCGTCCTCCGGAATCTCGGCGAGCGACGCATAAGTGCGCTGAAAGGCCGCATTGTTCACCAGGATATCCAGCCGCCCAAACTCGTCGACGACCTGCCTGACCAGCTCTTGACAGAATCCTTTCTGCTGAATGTCGCCCGGCAATGCGATAGCCTCGGAGCCAAGGGAACGAATCAGTTCGACGGTCTCGTCCGCATCCGGCTTGTCGTCGGGCAGGCAGGCGATGGCCACATTCGCGCCTTCCTTCGCAAAGCAGATGGCGACGGCGCGTCCGATCCCGCTATCGCCGCCTGTGATCAAAGCCGTCCGCGCGGCCAGGCGGCCATAGCCCCGGTAACTTTCCTGGCCATGATCGGCCGACGGCTGCAGCTTGTGCTCATCGCCCGGCGCAGGCTGCTGTTGCTCCGGGAAAGGCGGTTGCGGAAAACGCTGGCGCGGATCGTGCAGGGGGTTGGGGAAAGTGCTCATACATGCATCCTTTCGGGATCTCTTGGGGGTCTCGGACCTCCTTACCCAGATGCACCTTTTCTGCGCACTTTATGGCGGCCAGCGCACAGAGAACGCTTTTCCAGAACCTTCGGGCAAACGTCGCTCTAACCTTCCCGCTCGAAGAAGCGCTCCATGAACTTGGTATCGAACTTGCCCTCGCGAAACTCTTCATCCGCAAAGATGCGCCTGTGCAAGGCCACCGTGGTGTGAATGCCCTCGACGACGAACATGTCCAGGGCACGCTGCATGCGGGCGATGGCCTCCGCGCGATCCTTACCGTGCACAATCAGCTTGGCGATCAGCGAGTCGTAGTAAGGAGGCACGACCCCCTCTGCATACTGCGCCGTATCCACGCGCACACCGTTGCCGCCCGGGAGGTTGAAAGCGGTGATCTTGCCCGCCGAGGGCGTGAACGTCTTGGGGTGCTCGGCGTTGATCCGGCACTCGATCGCATGACCCCGGATCACGATCGGGTCAGGCAGGATCGAGGCGAGCTTCTCGCCGGCGGCGATGCGTAGCTGCGCCTTGACCAGGTCCACCCCCGTGACCAGCTCGGTCACGGGGTGCTCGACCTGGATACGCGTATTCATCTCGATGAAGTACACCTTGCCATCTTCATCCATCAAAAACTCGATGGTCCCCGCGTTCTGGTACCCGACATGTTCCAGCGAGCGACGAATCGTCTTGCCGATCTCATCGCGCATCTTCTGCGTCACCTGCAGGGAGGGCGCCTCTTCGATCAGCTTCTGGTGGCGCCGCTGGATCGAGCACTCGCGTTCGCCCAGCGAAAGCACGCTGCCATGCTCGTCGGCAAGGACCTGGAACTCGATGTGGCGCGGCCGCTCGATGAACTTTTCCATATACATGTCGCCGTTGCCGAAGGCGTTGGCCGCCTCCGAGGTCGCGGCCTGGAAGAGCGCGACCAGTTCCCCGGGCGCGCGCACGATGCGCATGCCCCGGCCTCCGCCGCCGGCCACGGCTTTCAGAATGACCGGATAGCCGATCGTTTTCGCCCATTCCAGCGCCTCGTGCTCGTCGGCAATCACGCCGTCGGACCCCGGCAAGATGGGCACCTTGGCTTTCTTCATCGTCTGCCGCGCCATCGACTTTTCGCCCATCATGCGCGTGACCTCGGGGGGAGGCCCGATGAACTTGATGTTGGACTGGCGGCATACCTCGGCGAAGTTGGCGTTCTCGCTCAGCAGACCGTAGCCGGGATGA
>CAZZYH010000026.1:27378-31016 GCA_964658225.1 Vulcanimicrobiota bacterium
GCCGCCGAGATCACCGCCGGCACGTTGAGGTAGCTCTCGGCTGAGCGCGGCGGCCCGATGCAGATGGCTTCATCGGCAAAGCGCACGTGGAGCGAGTTGCGGTCGGCCTCGGAGTAGACGGCGACGGTCCGGATACCCAGTTCTTTGCAGGCGCAGATGACGCGAAGAGCGATCTCCCCGCGATTTGCTATCAACACTTTACGGAACATAGTTCACTTCATGCCTCAATGTTTGCGCAAGCCGGACTTGCCCCCGGCCTCCGACGCATCGCGGACCGAAATGCTTTCGCCGGAAGTGGGATCGAACCGGAAAGACTCAGGAACGGGCCCGATCAACGAGCCCGGACCGAAAACAGCGGCTGCCCAAACTCGACCGGCTGCCCATTCTGCACCAGCCGCTTGACCACTTCGCCAGCCACATCGGACTCGATCTCGTTCATCAACTTCATCGCCTCGATGATGCAGAGCGGCTGGCCCACTTCGACCTGGTCACCCGGCTTGACGAAGGCCGATGCGCCTGGGGAAGGCGACTCGTAGAAGGTGCCGACGATCGGGGACTTGACCGTGTAGAGGCTGGCTTCTTCGGCAGCGGTGGCAGCCGCCGCAGTCTCGGCGTCCGTCTCCGCCGGCGCCGCGGCTACGGGCAAGGCGTGCACGGCGGGGAGGTGGATGCCGGCATGCGGGGCGCTCAGCAGCCGGGCCACCGTGGAGGCATCGAACATGCCAGCCGGCGGGGCCTCGGTCTGAAACTTGAGCTGTACCTTGAGTTCCCCGCGCTCCAGGGCGAACTCGCCGATCTTGTTTTCCTTCAGGAACTCGATCAGTTCCTTGAGTTCCTTCATCTCTTCGGGATTCATTCTCTCCACTTCTCTCGCGCTAGGGCGTTCAGAGTCGCAACAGTGCTTTGGTCGAGGAGGTCAGTACCCGCCCACCCTCTTCGGTGACCGCCACCATATCCTCGATGCGGATGCCGAAACGGTTTGGCAGGTACACCCCGGGCTCAATGGTTACCACCATCCCGGCAACCAGGGGCTGCTGCTGGGCTGCCGCCAGGCGCGGTCCTTCGTGTATCTCGAGGCCTAAGCCGTGGCCGGTCGAGTGGGTAAAGTAGCGAGCCAGCCCGGTCCGGCGCAGAACCCTGCGGGCGGCCTCATCCACCTCGCCTGCCGGCACGCCCGCCCGCACCGCCGCCACTGCTGACTCCTGCGCCTCGAGCACCGCATCGTAGGCGGCCGATTCCTCGCGGGTCGGTCGGCCCAGGTAGACGGTACGCGTCATGTCCGAGCAATAACCCCTGAGGATAACACCGAAGTCCAGTGTAACGAAGCCCTTGCGCGGCAGCGCAGCGAGGCTGGCTGTGCCGTGGGGCAGCGAGGACCGCGTCCCGGAGGCAACAATGGTGTCAAAGCTCATCCCGTCGGCGCCCAGGCTGCGGGCGAAGAACTCGAGCTCTGCGGCTACCGCGCGCTCCGGCGTGCCGGCCTCGATATGGGGCACCACCTGCTCAAAGAGCTGGCAGCCGAGCCGAGCCGCCGCCTCCATGTGGGCCAGTTCGTCCGGGTCCTTGATCTCGCGCAGGGCGCTCAGCGGCGAGGGGGACGCCGGGGCGAAGAAGCGCCGCCGCGCCACCGCGCCGAGCCCGCCGCCGAGGGCCGCCTGCATCTGGGCCAGCTCGGCTACGGTGGTGTGATCCGCGTCGTAGTAAATCGATGGAACTGCCAGCCGCTGCAACAGCCGGCAGGCTTCTGTGCGCGCCTGCTTGGCGATGACGATCCGCACCCCCGCGACCTCGGCGCGCGCCTGGGTCCGGTAGCGGCCATCGGTAAACAGGACCGCTCGCCGGGCGGTGAGGGCGAGCACCGCGTTCGACCCGGTAAAGCCGCAAAGATAGCGCACGTCGGGCAGGTGCGAGACCAGCAGCGCCTCCCGGCCGGCTTCTGCCATGGCCAGCCGCAAACGACGCACGCGCTTCAGATACTGCATTGCCCGGCCTCCTCTCATGGCCCGGGAGCAGCGAACTGCATGCCCGGCTCCCTTGACACCATAAACCACCGCCCCGCGGTGCGCCCGCTGTCTCGCTGCGGACAGAGGAGCGCGGCAGTGTCCCGTTGTCTGCCCCGGCCGATAAAGAGGGAAAGTAACACGGGCCCAGAACTTAGCATCGCAACCTGTGTCCATACAAGCGGAATCAAGCGCCGGCAAGCGCACCGTTGGAGCCGGTAGGCAAGACGCAAGCGAGTACGAAGGAGCAAGCAAATGAAACCATCGAATTCCATGTTTCTCTTCCGGGATGCGGCGGCCAGGCGGCGGACCCCGAGTCTGACTTTTGACGGACCCCTGGGAGCGCACCCGCACCAGGCCGCGCGCAGGATCGGCGAGCTGGGCAGACAGGCCGTCGCCTCGGCGCTGATGATGGCTTTGGTACCGCTCTCGATGGGCGATCTGTTCGCCCAGGATGCGCCCCCGCCCCCGCCGCCCGACTACGGCGGCCAGCAGGCTTCTGCCTACCAGCCGCTGCCGCCCGAGGAGCTGAACCGGCTGGTGGCCCCGATCGCCCTCTATCCGGACTCCCTGGTGGCGCAGGTGCTCGCTGCCTCGACCTACCCGGCGCAGGTGGCAAACGCGGAGCAGTTCGTGCAGCAGTCGGCCGGCACGCCGCCTGAGCAGCTGGCCCAGATGGCCGACCAGCAGCCCTGGGACCCGAGCGTCAAGGCGCTTACCGCCTTTCCTCAGGTACTCGAAAACCTGAGCCAGAACATGCAGTGGACCACCCAGCTGGGCAACGCGTACTACAACCAGCCGCAGGACGTGATGAACGCGGTCCAGACGATGCGCCAGAACGCCTACGCGGCCGGCAATCTCCGCTCCAGCCAGCAGCTCAACGTGGTCTATCAGCCGGGGGCGATCGTGATCGAGCCGGTCAGCCCGTCGGTGGTCTACGTGCCTTACTACAACCCATGGGTGGTCTACGGCGCGCCGATTGCGCCCTGGGGGTACTACCACTACTACGGGCCGCCGCGCGGGGTCGGCTTCGGTGCGGGGCTCGCGATCGGCTTCGGCGTCGGCATCGCGATAGGCGCGTTTACCCACTTTGGCTGGGGATACCACAACTGGGCTCCCAACTGGGGCGCACGCACGGTCGTGTTCAACCACAACACTTACATTTCAAACAGCGTGACGGTGGTCAACCACGGCAACTACGGCAACTTTGATCGCAACCCGCAGGCCCGCGCCTTTAACCATACCGAGGCAGCCCGCTTTGCGAATGTGAATCACACCACGATCAACAACGTGAATGTGAACCGGACCAACGTGAACAACAATCACATCAACAGCTTCAACGGGAACAATCGAGGCGCGGCCGCGGGTACCGGGGCCGGCTTCAACCCGCGGACCCAGCAGAACTTCAACCGTGGCCCCCAGGCACAAGGCCAGCTCAATGGAGGCGCGCGCGGGGCCCAGAGCTTTGCCCGGCCCAACCCGTCCGGGCAGTTCAACGGGGGGGCACGACCGGCACAGGCTGCATCGCCGTCCGGGCAGTTCAACAGCGGGGCACGCCCCGCGCAGCCGGCGCCGTCGTTTGCCCGGCCCAGCCAGACGGGCCAGTTTAACCAGGGTGCGCGGCCGAACATGACCTCA
>CAZZYH010000027.1:0-30366 GCA_964658225.1 Vulcanimicrobiota bacterium
TTCTTCCGGCGCGAGCAGCCATGCCGTCACACACCATGGACCTTCTCGCGCCGCCCGCCCCTGCGCTGCTTCCAAGCCTGCCGGCCCTCGCAACGCGACGCCCTCATCGCGGCCATGTACCCTGAGCCTATGGCCTTGTCCGCTCTCCCGCCGCTCCTGATGGCGAGCGCATACACCCTCCCCCCGAACCTGCTGATCAAGGCGCAGGCGCTCGAACGAACGCGCACCGCGCTTTACTTCGCCGGCACCGCGTGGACACTCCTCGGCTTGCTGGTGCTTGTTCGCAGCCGCATGGGTGAGCGTATCGCGGGGCTGGCCGAGCTGGTGACCAGGCACCGATCGCGGCCCTGGCTCGCGGGCCTGGTCGCGGTGCCGGCATGGTTGCTGCTGCTCGCCTTGATCGGTCTCGCGCCCGCAGCGCTTGCCCACCAGGTTTCGCGGGTCTATGGCCTCTCGATTGAAAGCTGGGGCGCGTGGTCGGCTGACTGGGCCAAATCGACGCTGCTTTCGCTGGCGCTCGGCACGCTTCTCCTCTCCAGCCTCTACGCGCTCCTGCGGTCAGCCCCGCGTCTGGCGTGGCTCTGGTTCTGGCTGGGCACGCTGCCCTGCGTGGCGATCGGGGTCTTCGCCATGCCGCTGGTGATCGATCCGCTCTTCAATCACTTCACCCCGCTGGCCGACAGCAACCCGGCACTGGCGCGGCAGCTGGAGCGCGTGGTCGCGCAGAGCAATCTCAGCATCCCCCCTTCACGCATCTTTGTGATGGACGCGAGCCGCCGCTACACAGGGATGAACGCCTACGTGACCGGCTTCGGATCCTCCAAGCGCATCGTGGTCTGGGACACCACGCTGCCCGCAGCGCCCGGCAGCTTGAACAAGCCGCCCCATGCAGACCCGCCCATGACCACCGATGAGCTGCTCAACATCTACGGGCACGAGCAAGGCCACTACGTGCTCGGCCATATCTGGAAGGGCATGCTGTACTCGGCCGCGCTCCTGCTGCTCTTCTACTGGCTGGCCTTCCGGCTGGTCGAGGCCGCGATCCGCCGGCGCGGCCAGCGTTGGCATATCCATCAAAACCCCGCGCACTGGTCTTCGCTCGGTCTGGTTCTGCTGGTCGCCTCCTCGCTTGGCTTTATCGCCGACCCGCTCGCCAATGCCTTCAGCCGCATGCAGGAGCACCAGGCAGACGTTTACGGGCAGGAGGTCATTCACGGCCTGGTTGCCGATCCGCAAACAGTGGCCGTACGCGACTTCAACCGGCTGGGCCGGGTCTGGCTTGAAGATCCGCGGCCCAACCGCTTTGTCGTTTGGTGGACCTACTCACACCCGCCCACGGGCGACCGCGCAGACTTTGCCGCGGCCTACAACCCGTGGCGCGAAGGACAGACCCCACGCTACTTCCCGCGCTGAGCTTTCTCTCCTACGCGGGTCTCCGCGCGGCCGCACCTACCTCTATAATCGCCATGACCGCCATGGAAACCGACACGAACCCCATGCCCGCACCGCTATCGGGCGAGCCCAGCAAGCAGACGCTCACGATCGAAGCGATCCTGGCGCTGCTCCCCCACCGCTACCCCTTCCTGCTCATCGACCGCGTCGTCGAAATAGAGCGCAAGAAGCGCATCCTCGCGATCAAGAACGTCACCATCAACGAGCCATTCTTCCAGGGCCACTTTCCGGACTATCCGATCATGCCCGGCGTCCTGGTGGTGGAAGCCATGGCGCAGGCCGGCGGCCTGCTCATCCTGCTGGACATCGAAGATCCTGCCTCCAAGCTGCTGCTCTTTACCGGCGTCGAGAGCGCGAAGTTTCGCCGACCGATCACGCCCGGCGACCAGTTGCGCATCGAGGTCAACGTCCTCCAGCTCCGCACCCGCGCGGTCCGCCTGGAAGGCAAGGCCTTTGTCGATGGCAAACTGGCCTGCGAGGCCACGCTGAGTTGCGGCCTGGTGCCTCGCGAAAAGAAAAAGGCTGAGGCCAGCGCACTGCAAGCTCCTGTCCCGGACGATCGTGAAGTGGTCACAACCGAGTGAGCGTGCATCCATCCTCGGTCGTCGCAGCAGCGGCGCACGTTCCCGACTCCTGTACCGTCGGCCCTTTCTGCACCATCGGCCCCAACGTGGTGCTCGGCGAAGAGTGCGAGCTGGTCTCGCACGTGGTGCTCGACGGACATCTGTCTGCCGGCGCCCGCAACCGCTTTTTTCCGTTTGCCGCCGTCGGCATCGCCCCCCAGGACTTGAAATACAAGAACGAGCCCACGGGCGTGATCCTCGGCCACGACAACGTGATCCGCGAGCATGTGACCATCTCGAGGGGAACCGCCGGGGGCGGTGGCACCACGCGCATCGGCTCGGACTGCCTGATTATGGCCTATGTGCACATCGGGCATGACAGCGTGATCGGCGACAGCTGCATTCTTGCGAATGCCGCCACCCTCGCCGGCCATGTCACGGTTGAAGACTATGCCTCGGTGGGCGCGCTCTGCCCGGTCCACCAGTTCTGCCGCATCGGCCGCTACGCCTACATCGGAGGCGGCACGACCATAACCCAGGACGTGATGCCGTTCTCGCTGACCTCCGCGAAACGCGAAACCCATGCGTACGGGCTCAATAAGATCGGTCTGGAGCGGCGCGGCTTCACTCGCGAGCGCCTGCGTTCGATCCAGCATGCCTTTCGCCTGCTGGTGGCGAGCAAACTCAACACCTCGCAAGCCCTCGAGCAGCTCAAGAGCAAGACGGTTGACGATCTCGATGCACGCGCCGATCTTGAATACCTGATCGCTTTCATTGAAGCCTCAGAACGCGGCGTGCTCAAGTAGGCATGGCTGTCGACCTGCAAAAGCGTCTCGGGCTGATTGCCGGCAACGGGCGATTTCCTTTCCTGCTGCTCGAGGCCGCACGCGCGCATGGCGCCGAAGTGGTTGTCGCCGCGATCAAGGAAGAGACCGACCCCGGGATCGATGAGCGCGCCGCGAGCGACCCAGGCGTGCGCGTGCACTGGCTGTCGCTCGGCGAGCTCTCCAGGTTGATCGAAACCTTTCATCGCGAAGGCGTCGAACAGGCCGTGATGGCCGGCCAGGTCAAGCACAAGCAGATCTTCTCGAGCATTCGCCCCGACTGGCGTCTCGCCAAGCTGCTCCTGTCTCTCCGCACCAAGAACACCGACATGCTGCTCGGCGCCATCGCCAAGGTCCTCGGCGACGAGGGCATCCAACTCCTCTCGTCCACTGCCTATCTTGAGCCGCTGCTGGCGCCCGCGGGCGTGATGTCGCGCCGCGCCCCGACGCCATCCGAGCTGGCCGATATCGCCTATGGACGCAAGGTCGCCGAGGCCATCGCCGGCTTCGATCTCGGTCAGACCGTCGTGATCGCGAGCCAGGCCTGCGTTGCGATCGAGGCGATGGAGGGCACCGATGCCGCCATCGAACGCGCCGGCACGCTCATGCACTCGCTCGAGGCCGATGCCTCTACCCTCACCCGCTCCCTCACTGTCGTCAAGGTCGCCAAGCCGAAACAGGACATGCGCTTTGACGTGCCCGTAGTCGGCATGACGACCATCGAAACCATGGCCCGCGCCGGAGCGAGCTGCCTTGCGCTCGAGTCGGGACGCACGCTGATCTTCGATCGCGAAAAAGTCATCGAGCGCGCCGATGCAAGTTCTATTGCTCTTGTCGCGCTGGAACGCGGATAATTGGGTCGGAGGACTCTCCATGTCCAGGTTGTCACTTCTTCTCGCTTCTACCGTCTTGGTGCTGGGCCTTGGATGGGCCACCACCCGCTCCTTCGCCGCACCTGCCGCGGCGGCTGACTCCGACGCAGCCCTGCCCTCAGCCGGCCAGCCCGCTCCCTCGTTCACACTGCCCTCGCAGGATGGCACGCCCACCAGCCTGTCTAGCTTCAAAGGCAAGTGGGTCGTGCTCTACTTCTATCCCAAGGATGGAACCTCCGGCTGCACGCTCGAGGCGCACAACTTCCAGCAGGACTCTGCCAAGTACGAGAAGATGCATGCCGTGATCGTGGGTGTGAGCGTGGACACGGTGGACAGCCACAAGTCCTTCTGCGCGAAGGAAGGCTTGAACTTCAAGCTGCTCAGCGATGCGGACAAAAAGGTCGTAGCGCAGTATGGTTCCATGGGCAATTACATGGGCATCAAGATTGCCAAGCGCAATACCTTCCTGATCAATCCCGAAGGCAAGATCGTCAAGGTATGGACCGGCGTCGATCCATCCAAGCACAGCGCTGAAGTCCTGGCAGAGCTGGCAAGCGACGAAAAGCAGAGCTAGAGTCTTCTCCGAGCTTTCACAAAGGCACCGGCGCACCCCGGTGCTTTTGCTCTTCGTGCCACAGTTTTTTCGCGGGTCGTCTTTACCGGGCAGCGAGCGCGCAGCCTCCTCGTTTCTGCAGAGATCCCTGCATTTCCCCGCTCCCTTGGCTTGTTTGCAGCACGCGCGAAACGCCCCGGGGCACTGCGTTGGCAGGAGCAAATCTCGCACCACGTAGGGGCTGATCTTGACCGATGCAGGGCTCTGCCCTATGATCAGGTTCAGATTTATGAGCTATCCTCGTAAGTTCGCCGGTGCCGCCCACAGCGCCTCTCCGCTCAAAGCGCGTTGTCGCTGTTGTTGTCGCTGATTTTTCTCGCCGGCTTCCGTCAGGATTCTTCCCTTGTTCCCGCTCAGCTTTGCCATGCGTCCGGCCTCGTAGCGCATTTGCGCGATCGTGATCCGTCCACATGGATCTCAAGCTGACACTGGATCCTAGGCGTTTCGCCGGACCTCCCCATCCAAGTTCGATTCCTTCCATCCGCCCCTAATCCGGGGCCCGCGCTCTTGGGAGATGACAGTGTTTTTCGGTCGCCGCACAGCATTGAGTCTTCTTGCAGCCCCCGCGCTTGCTCTCGCGGTTTCCGCTTTTGCGCAGTCCACCGGCAGCATCCGGGGCACGGTCTCTGACAGCGCCGGCTCGGCCATCCCAAACGCTGCATGCGTGCTGACCGAGGCGAACACGCAGCGCAGCCGTATCGGCACCTCGAACAGTGACGGCATCTTCGTCTTTCCCGACCTGCCCATCGGGAACTACACCCTCAGGGCGTCTGCGCCAGGGTTTAACGCGGGCAGCTACTCCGGCCTGACCCTGGTGACGGGCCACGTCGTCGACGTGCCGGTCAAGCTTTCCGTCGGATCGGCAAACGAGCAGGTCACCGTGTCCGCTGATGCGGAAGCCATGCAGACCTCGACCTCCGCGGTGCAGCAGTCGGTCACCGTGGAGCAGATGCAGAACCTTCCGCTCAACGGCCGCAATCCGCTGCAGCTGACCACGCTCGTGCCGGGAACCGTGCTGACCACGGTCGGCACCGAGAGCGGCCAGGAGGACAACACCGGCCTCTCGGTCAATGGTCTGCGCGCAACCCAGGACACCTACACGCTCGACGGCGCCATCTACGCCAACCGCTTCTTTGATTCCGTGCCCACGCTGCCCAATCCGGATGCGCTCGAGGAGTTCACCATCCAGACGGCAAACTACGATGCCGCGCATGGCGGCGCGGGTGCGCTGGTGCAGCTGACCACCCGCTCCGGCTCGAGCGCGCTGCACGGCTCGGCCTGGGAGTTTCTACGTAACACGGTGCTCAATGCGCGCAACTACTTCCAAACCAACGTGCCACCGTACAAGCTGAACCAGTTCGGCGGAACGGTGGGCGGACCGGTCTTCAAGAGCAAGCGCGCCTTCTTCTTTTTCTCGGCCGAGGACTTGCAGCAGCGCTCCTCTCCCAATCCCATCGCCATTGAGGTGCCGACCGCGGCGGAGCTGCGCGGCGACTTCTCCGCGCTCGCCGCCACGGGCGTTGCTCTCTACAACCCCGCCAACGGCCAGCTCTTCTCCGGCGGCATCATCACGACGCCGATCGATCCGCTCTCCTCCGCCGTGAATCAGCAATACCTCGCCTCCGCAGAAGCGCTGTCGGTGCCGTCGGCGAACAACACCTACGCCACGTTCCAGTCCACCTCGAACTCCAACATCGACAGCACCCAGTACCTGGCTCGGCTCGATGACGCCTTGACCAGTCGCGACCAGCTCAGCGGCCATTACTTCTACAACCAGGACAACTTCCAGCGCCCCTTCAATGCGCCGCTCGGCTTTTACGGCGCCAATCTGTTTCGCAACCAGTCGGTCACCCTCAGCGATGTGCACACCTTCAGTAGTTCGCTCACAGGCGTGATCAATGCCAGCGCCTTCCGCTCGGCGCGCACGCAGATCCCCGTAGCTCCCGGCCTGCAAACCCTGCAGGCGCTGGGCATGAACGCTCCCTACGGGAGCCCGAACGAGAATTTGATCCCATTTCCCGGGGTGCGGGCCAACCTCTCCGGATACGTCGATATCTTTTCCGGGGGCGCGCTGACCGACGATCCCACCTCCTTCAACGTCAATGCGCAAGCGGTCAAACTGCTCAAGGCGCACACGCTCACTGCCGGCTTCGATCTCGAGCGCACACGCATCGACGCAACCGACTACTCCTACACGCCGGGCGACAACACCTTCAACGGGCAGCGGACGCAGGCGCCCGCAGGCATCGCGCTGCCGGCCGGTTACAAGTCCAGCGGCAATGCGCTGGCTGATTTTTACACCGGCTATGAGTCCACCTTCCTGCAGGACAACGGGCGCCGGTTCTATCTCCGCGAGATCCGGCCTGCAGCCTACCTGCAGGATGACTGGCGGGTTTCGCAGCGGTTCACAGTCAACCTCGGCCTGCGCTGGGATCCCTGGGTCCCGCCGACGGATCGTAACGACACGCTTGTCGGCTTCAACCTTGCCCATCCCGGCTTTCAGTCCACGGTCGCGCCCGGCGCGCCAAAGGGCCTGGAGTTTGTCGGCGATCCCGGCGTGTCTGCCTCCATCTACAAGAAAAACTTCCTGGATTTCTCCCCCCGCTTCGGTTTCGCCTGGAACGTACGAGGCAACGGCAACACGGTCGTGCGCGGAGCGTACGGATTGTTCTACGGCTTTCCCGAAGGCCTCTTGTACCAGCGCACCGATGCAACGCAGCCGGTGGATCTCTACCTCAACATTCCGAATCCGCCGCAGTGGGATAGCGTGTACACCGGCTTCGCGGGCGGCGACCCTTTTCCCCGTTCCCATATTTCGCCCGCGCAGTTTGCCGATTACACCTTTACCCTTCCTGTCTCGGGCGGTGTGCTCAACCCGGCTTCGCACGTGGCCTACACCGAGGCCTACAACGCCACGGTCGAGCAGTCGCTCGGCCAGGGCTTCAGCCTCTCGGTCGCCTACGTGGGCAACCACGGCCAACACATCATGGCCTCGCGGCAGTTCAACCCCGCCGTCTACCAGCCCGGCTACACGGTAGCGCAGGAGAACGCACACCGGATCTACCCCGGGCTTGGCGCGGTCGAGCTCGCCGACTCCTACGAGTATGAGATCTTCAACTCTCTCCAGGTCAATCTCACCCACCACCTCAGCCACGGGCTTACGCTGCTGACCAACCTTGTCTGGTCGAAAAACATCGACAATGCCTCCGCGGCAAACGAAGGCAACGCCGGGCCGCCAAATCCCTTCAACCTGCAGAGCGGACGCGGTCTCTCCGACTTTGACCAGAGGATCCGCTACAACGCGGCTGTAAACTACATCTTCCCGAATAGCCAGGGCAACCACGTGCTGCGCGCAGTCACCAACAACTGGCATGCAAACGGCATCGTAAAGCTGGCCGGCGGCACGCCCATCACCATCACCAGCGGCGTGGACAACTCCGTCTCCGGCGTCGGCAACGATTACGCGGACTACGTGCCCGGGATCCATCTACGTCGCCCGGCCGGCGCCTCAAAGATCAAGGAATGGTTCAATCCCGCGGCCTTCACCAAGAACGCCCTCGGCACCTTTGGCGATGTGCCCCGCAACTCGCTGCGCGGCCCGGGCTACGCGGATGTCGACCTCTCACTGGTCAAGGAGATCCTCTCCGAGCATCGCGTACACGGCCAGTTCCAGGCCGAATCCTACAACCTCTTCAACCACACCAATCTGGCCAACCCAACATCGACGGTCTCCTCCGGAACCTTCGGACAGATCACCGGCACCAGCAGCAGCACGGGCACGGTCAACATGACCTCGGTGGCCGGGTCGCCGCGGGTGTTTCAGTTCGGCGCAAAGATCCTCTTCTAAGCCGAGTAAGCAAAGGCAGTCAAAGTTACTAGGAGCACGCGCATGAATCGAAGGACTTTCTTGCAGACTGCATCGGCGGCAGCACTGCTGCCAGCCGCCGGGCGGGTCTTGGCCGCGGCGCAGGCCGTAGCCGGCAGCACCATCCGCCTGGGCGCACAGACCAATGCCTGGAAGATCGATCCGACCAGGCTGGACACGTTCTTCTCGGTGCTCGCGCAGATCCGGCAGGTAGGCTACACCGGCTTTGAAACCGGCTTCTTCAACCTCGAGAAGGTGTTCGACGCTCCCCAGGCGGCGGCCGACCAGATTCGCTTGACCGGGCTTGAATTCATCGGCGTGCACATCGCCATCCCCTTCGACAAGCAGGACCCCGAGACGCACCTGCCGGCCGCCTCGCTCTATGAAAAGGTCGCGCGCGCCGGCCAGGCGCTCGGAGCCAGGCGGCTCTTCTTCAGCGGCGCGCCCACCACCACCGAGGCGGACGTGAAGCGCAAGGTCGTGGGTCTGAACGCGGCCGGCCGCTACGCCCGGGATGCAGGCCTCACCTTCGCGTACCACAATCACTGGTGGGAGTTTCAGTCCAAGGTCAACGAGATCGAGACGCTCTACGCGGAGACCGATCCTGCCGTCGTCTCGTTCCTGCTTGACGCCGGACACGCCTATCGCGGTGGCGCGAACGTGCCGGACTTTCTGCGCCGGCACTCGAAGCGCCTGGTCGCCCTGCACCTGCGCGACTACAAGGCCGGCAAGCAGGTGCCGCTGGGTCAGGGAACAGTCCCGCTCGCCCAGATTGCCGGCACGCTCAAGAGCCTGGACTGGAGCGGCTGGGCGATCAACGAAGAAGAGCGCGAAGACGGCACCAAGGCCGGCCTGGACTACATCGGGCCAGCCTACAAGGCGCTCCGGGATGCGCTCGGCGCATGAATCGCCGCGACTTCCTGGCCACCTCGGCCGCGGCGCTGATCACAGCGCGTTCCTACGCGCAGATACATGGTGCGCACGACCGCGTGCGTCTGGGCGTGATCGGGTGCGGCCGCCGCGGCACCATCGTTGGCCGAGCGTTCCTGCAGGACCCGCGCGCCTCGATCGTGGCGGTATGCGATGTGTATGACAAGCAGGTTGCACAGTGGGCTGCGCAGCTGAAGCTTGCCACCCCGGCCAACTACGTGGGGTATGCAGACCTGCTCGCGCGCAAGGATGTCGATGCCGTGCTCATCGCCACGCCCGACCACCTTCACCTCACCCTCGCCAGGGCAGCACTCGCCGCGGGCAAGCACGTCTATCTCGAGAAGCCGACCCTGCACCACTGGAGTGACCGGCTGGAGCTGACCCAGGCGGCCGCGGCAGCAGCACGCACGCTGCAGTGCGGCACCCAGCAGCGCAGCGGCGCACACTACCTCCAGGCGCAAGAAGCGATCTTCGGCTCGGGCAAGCTGGGCGAGGTGCTGTTCGCCCGCGCCGTGTGGCACAACTTTCCCTGGCAGCAGCGCCATATCACGAACGAGCCCAAGCCCGCCTCGCTCGATTGGGACCGCTTCCTCGGCCCCGCAAACCACGTGCCCTACGAAACAGTCCGCTACACCTCGTGGCGCTACTTTCCCGAGTATGGAGCAGGGCTGCTGGCCGACATTCTCACCCACTGGGTCGACGTGGCGCAGTGGATGCTGAACGATGCCGAGCCACAGGCAGCCTCGGCCTTCGGCGGCATCTATGACCGGCAGGACCAGCAGGACGGCCGCCGGAACCCGGACACGGTGAGCGCGCTGATCCGCTATCGCAGGTGGAATCTCAACTTCGAGTCCTCTGTGCTCAGCATCCGGAACGACCGCCCGTCGGTCTTCTTTGAAGGCACCGAAGGCACGCTCGATCTGGCCCGCGAGGGCTACGTGTTCACGCCGAACAGCGGGCCGCCGGTGACGGTGAACGCGAGCGAAAGCTTGGAAGTGGCGCACACGCGCAACTTCCTGGACGCTATCGTAAAAGGCAGCAAGACGAATGCGCCGCTCACCGTCGGTATCGAGGCATCACGCCCCGTGCAGATGGCGCTGCAATCGTACTGGACAGGAAAGGCGGTCGGGGCTTCGGACCTCGCCTGAAGGAGATCGCATGCAGGTTTGTTGGTTCATTCCCACCACCGGCGACGGCCGCTATCTCGGCTCGGCCGAGCAGTCGCGCGTTACCGACCTCGCGTACCTGCGGCAGATCGCCCAGGCAACGGACGAACTCGGCTACTATGCCGTGCTCCTGCCCACGGGCAACTCGTGCGAAGACGCGTGGGTGGTCGCCTCGGCGCTGATGCCTTCCACGCGGCGCTTGAAGTTCCTGGTGGCGGTGCGGCCGGGCATCATGACGCCGACCGTGGCCGCGCGCATGACGGCGACCTTCGATCGGCTCTCCGGCGGCCGCCTGCTGATCAACGTGGTCACCGGCGGAGACCCGAAGGAAGCAGCCGCCGAAGGCGTCTTCCTCAGCCACGATCAACGCTACGAGGTCACCGGCGAGTTCCTGCACGTGTGGCGCGAGGTTCTCCAGGGCGCAACCTGCAGCTTCCAGGGCAAGCACCTCCGCGTCGACGATGCCCGCATTTACTATCCCGCCACCCAGCATCCGCATCCGCCGCTCTATCTCGGCGGCTCCTCGCCCGCGGCCATGGAGATTGCCGCCGAACACATCGATGTGTATCTGACCTGGGGCGAGCCGCCCGCAAAGGTGGCGGAAAAGATCGCCCAGGTCCGCAAGCTTGCCGCGGCAAAAGGCCGCACGGTGCGCTTCGGGATTCGCCTGCACGTGATCGTACGCGAGACCGTCGACGAAGCTTGGCGCGCAGCCGATGACCTGATCCGTTACATCGATCAAGACACCGTCGCCCGCGCCCAGAGCGGCCTGGCGAAGTTCGACTCCGAGGGCCAGAAGCGTATGGCGTCGCTGATTCAGGCCGCCACCCACGAGGCCACACGCGAAGCCGCGCCGGGAGCCCCGCATCCGCTCGAGATCAGCCCCAACCTTTGGGCCGGCATCGGACTGGTGCGCAGCGGAGCGGGCACCGCCCTGGTGGGCGACCCGCACACGGTCGCGCAGCGCATGCTGGAGTACGCCGCCCTGGGCATCGAGAGCTTCATCCTCTCCGGCTATCCGCATCTTGAAGAGGCCTACCGCGTCGCCGAGCTGCTCTTCCCCCTGCTGCCCTTGCAGCAGGACTCCCCGGCCGCCACAGCCGCCACAGCCGGCACGCCGCGCCGCGCGGAAGACTTCGTGGGCAACGAATTTCGCCCGGTACGCTAGAGCATCGGCGCCGTCGCGTTCCAGCTCACCGCGCCCGAATTGGATGGAAACCATGGCAGCAACTTCAGCGACGGAGCCGGCGACCGAACCGCCCGATATCACTCCCGAGGTGGACAGCGCGCAGCTTCGCCGGCGCTGGATCATCCTCTCTCTGTTGCTGCTCATCACCATCATCAACTTCATTGACCGGCAAACGGTCTCGGTGCTGGCCCCGGTCCTCCGCCAGCAGCTCCATCTTTCGAACTCCCAGTATGGCCGCGTGGTGGCCGCCTTTCAGTTCGGCATGATGTCAGGCGAGTTCCCCATGGGCTGGCTGATGGACAACTGGGGTGTCCGCCTCGGGCTCGGCGGCGCAGTCCTCTGGTGGTCCCTTGCCACGGCCGCGCAGTCGATCACCCGGTCCGGCGTGCAGCTGGGCCTGGCACGATACTGGATGGGAACCGGCGAAAGCGGCAATTACTCCGGCGGCGTCAAGACCATCTCCCGTATCTTCGCCCGCTCCCAGCGGACTCTTGCCATCGGCATCTTCAACACCGGCAGCATGGTCGGCGCCACCATCGCGCCGCCGCTCGTGGTCTACCTGGCACAGCGCTACGGGTTCCGCATCGCCTTCCTGGTGCCCGCCTCGTTCGGGCTCCTGTGGGTTCCTTTTTGGATGATCCATGCTGGCCCAGCGCGCAGCGGCCACCGCGAGCACGCGCGGGCCGTTTCGCTGCGATCGCTGCTCAGAAGCTCTTCCGCATGGGCGGTCATGCTGTGCCGGTTCTTCATCGGCCCGGTCATGCAGTTCTACTGGTACTGGATTCCCAGCTACCTCTTCGAGGCGCGGCATCTGAGCCTGAACGAGGTAGGCTTCCTCGGCTGGATCCCCTTTCTGCTCGGCGACGTGGGCGGGATTCTGGGCGGCTGGTGCGCAGGGCGGCTGCAGCGCCGCGGGCTCAGCACCTACAACGTGCGCCGCATCACCATGTTTTCGAGCGCCGCCGTGTGCGCCGTCAGCCTGGCCGTGCCCTTTCTGCGCAGCACCGCGGCCGCGTTCCTCGCCATCGGCGTCGCCATGCTGGCCGACAACTTTCTCTCCGCAAACATGTTCGGCGCCGTGACCGATCTGTTCCCCGACGATGCCGTGGGCCGGGCGACGGGCCTGACCGGGGTCGCGAGCGGTCTGAGCGGCCTCCTGTTTCCTCTGCTCACCGGGCACCTCGTCGATCGCTATTCCTACACGCCGGTCTTTGTGCTCATCGCCTTCATGCCGTCGATCGGTGCATCGTTGCTCTTCGTGCTCGGACACCGCTACCGCAACTCTGAGCTCGCCTTGCCCGACCTGGCCCACTAAGAACAGCATGCGACTGACACGCAGATCCTTTACCGCCGGGTTCACCTCCACGTTCGCCGCCGCCGCAGCCGGCGCAGTTCTGCCGAAGATCGGCTTCGCGGCTTTGCCCTCCACCCCTTCGCCATTCCACAAAGCAATCTCCTTGTCCGGCGCATGGAACGTGTATGCGAGCGACCATCTGGTCGCAGCCAATGTCACCCTGCCGCATGTGCCCGTGGCGCTCTCCTGGCGCAACTGGGACCCGGTCTCATGGCAAAAGGTCTGGACCTACCGCCGCAGCCTCGATCTGCCGGACATAGCTGTGCAGCAAAGGCTTTTTCTTTCTATCGAGCGGGCGATGGTGAACGCCACCGTCCGGGTCAACGGCAGAGAAGTAGGTTCGCACCATGGAGGCTTTCTACCCTTTGACTGCGAGATCAGCGGAGCCGTGCGCACCGGCGCAAACCAGATCGAGATCGAGGTAGATTCCCGGTGGCTGGATGAACCTCCGGCGGGCTCACCAAAAGGCCCCGCGGCGGTGGATTACTACCTGCCCGGCGGGATTCACGGCGCTGTGGAGCTTCGCTCCCTACCGCGCACAGCGGCGGTCGTGGATCTCTGGGCGCACTCCCGCGACGTCCTGAGTGGCGAGCCATCGCTCGAAATATTCGCGGAGATCGAGAGCGATCAACCACGGACGGCGGTGCTCACCTGCCGGCTCTCGACCGGCGGCAGGCTTGTCCAGCAGTCCACCACCTCCGCCATGCTGGCGCGCGGACGCAGCACGGTCAACGCGCAGCTCTCCTCACTGCGGGGTATCGAGCTTTGGAGCCCGGACCATCCGAAGCTCTACAACCTCGTCATCGAAGTCGAGATAGAACGCACGCTGATGCACGCCGCGTCCAAGCGTATCGGCTTCCGGGAGGCTCGCTTTTCGAGCGATGGCTTCTACTTGAACGGCAAGAAGACGCGCCTCTTCGGACTCAACCGGCATGAGCTTTTCCCCTACGTTGGCTTTGCCGCTTCGCCGCGCTCCACGCGCCACGATGCCGCGTACCTGCGCAACGAACTCAACTGCAACATGGTTCGCTGCTCTCACTACCCGCAGTCCATCGCCTTCTTAGACGCCTGCGATGAACTCGGCCTGATGGTCTGGGAAGAGATCCCCGGCTGGCAGTACCTGGGCGATCAAGCCTGGAAGAGAACCGCCGTACAGAACACGCAAGAAATGATCCGGCGGGACCGCCATCATCCCTCGATCATCGTCTGGGGCACGCGTATCAACGAGTCGGCAAACGATCCGGACTTGTACAACAGGACCCGCGAGATTGCACGGCATCTCGATCCAACGCGGCCGACCTCGGGTAGCATGACTGCATCCTCGCGCGCCGACTGGAAGGAGCACTGGCACCAAGACATCTTCGCCTTCGACGATTACCACGCCGCGCCCGATGGCACGGTCGGCATCGACCCTGCCTTGCCTGGTGTGCCGTACATGCTCGCCGAAACCGTCGGGCAGTACTCCTACGGAACGGCCAACAACTTCCTCCGCCGCTACCGCCGTGCAGGGATCCCGGAGGAACAAAACGCACAGGCGCTGCTGCACGCACAGGCCCATGATCGTGCCGCGCAGGATGAGCGGAACGCGGGTGTACTTGCGTGGTGCGCCTTCGACTACGCGAGCCCGATCCATTCCTACCAGGGAGTCAAGTGTCCTGGGGTCGTCGATACGTTTCGTGAACCCAAGCTGGGCGCGGCCTTCTACCGGTCGCAGATCACGCCGGAACAGCGCGTTGTGCTGGAACCGAGCTTCTACTGGGACGCGAAGCTGCACGTTGCCGATGGCAGAGCGGCGATCTTTTCCAATTGCGACCAGCTGCGCATCTCGCTCAACGGCACACCGCACTCCACGCTGCTGCCTGACGCGAACACGTATCCCCGTCTTCACTACCCGCCCTTTTTCGCCGACCTGCCATGGCATGCGATCGAGCAGACTGTGCTGCGCATCGACGGGTACATCGCTGGCAGACAATGCATCTCGCGTTCGTTTGACGGAGCTCACGCGCGCGACCGGCTCTGGATGGCTGCCGACGATCGGACCATTCGCGCGGATGGAGTCGACAGCACACGCATCTCGTTCGGCATCGCCGACAGCTTTGGGAATCCCCGGCCCGAAGGCGAAGGCATTCTCCGCGTCGAGCATCGAGGAGCCGGGCAGCTGGTAGGCGACACCACCTTCCCCATGAGCGAGGGCGCGGTCGCTGCCGTGTGGCTGCGGTCGCTTCCCGACAGGACCGGACGAGCCGACGTCACCATCGTCCACCCCGGTCTCGGCCGCCGATCGATTTCCGTCCAGATCCGTAGAGAGACACGCAGCTCCTCGACTTCCAGCGCGGACAGGCCGCCTGCTCCCCGGGTCGACACGAGCGAAGAAGCACGGGCCTCTCTCTAGGGCTTCGGTTCTGCGAAACACTTGCTTGCGCGTTCCTTGGCGTAGGCTCGAGTCCCACACCCTTGGCGGGTCGCTTGCGATCCACTCAGGAGCGTAGTTTCCAGAGGATCTGGCGCAGGAAGCCGGTCCAATGTTCGGCATCGCCTGCCGGAATTCCGAGTCGCCTTGCGAGGATGCGGAGCTGTCGGGAGCGATGGCGGGTGTGCATGGCGGGGTAGCCGCTGGCGAGCAGCATTTCTTCAAAGAGTCGGGTAAGCCGGTCGAGCTCTCCCGCCGGCGCCGGGCGGCGGCCTGGCTTGAGCGGGGCTTCGAGCGGCCTGGGTGCGCCCTCGGGAGAGATGCGGCAGAGCTCCCAGAGACACACAGCCGCGGCCTGGCCGAGGTTCATCGAAGCGTGCTCGTCGCGCGTCGGGATGCGAAGCAGCGCATGGCAGTGGCTCAGGTCGTCATTCGACAGGCCGAACTTCTCTGATCCAAAGAGCAGCGCGACGCGGGCGCGCGGCTCCGACATGGCCCGGCGCATGCGCGCCGCCGAGTGTTCGAGCCGTTCGTAGGGAAGAGGCCAGTCGGTGCGGATGGCGCCCGTCGTGCCAATGACCAGCGTGCAGTCCGCAATCGCTTCGGCGAGCGTCTCGTAGTCGCGGCAGTTGCGCAGCAACTCGGCCGAGGGACCGACGGCCGAGGACGCGCTGCGAAAGTCCTTGTAGAAGATGGCGGCTACGCGCAGGTCCGAGCAGCCGAAGTTCGACATCGCACGCGCCACCGCGCCAATGTTGAGCGTATTGCGCGGCGAGACGAGCACGATGGCCAGGGCAGTGAGGTCAAGCGTGTCCAAGTGATCAGTTTACTTGGTCATGCTACGCACCGACCCGGTGGCGAAGCTCCACTGCGTCCTTTGGCTGCTGACGCTTTGTTCCTGTCCTGCGTTCCTGGTCGCAGCCTGGCGAGAGGATGCGCCCTGCGCATGGACTTGGAAAGTCGCGGCCAGGTCGAACTTTGAAACCTCGACTTACCAAGTCAGCGCAGCGCTCAGTTCACCCCCAACCCGTCATGCTCGTGCTTGTTGGGGTAGGGTGGAACGACTGGGACAGCCACGGGATGCTGCTTAAGCTGCTCCATCACGATGGAAACCGCACGCTCCAGCTGCAGGTCGCGCCCGGCGGCTGCGTCCTTGGGCAGGTCTTCGACCATCACGTCCGGCGCAATGCCGTGGCCCTCGACCTCCCAGTCACCATCGAGACCGTAGATCGCGTAGCGCGGCGCCGTGACCCGCCCCCCGTCGAGCAGCACCGGGTAGCCGCCGATACCTACCAGGCCGCCCCAGGTATTTGTGCCGACCAAGGTGCCTAATTTCGATTTGCGGAAGTACCACGGCATCGCATCGCCGCCTGAGCCGGCAGACTGGTTGATGATCATGGCTTTCGGTCCGTAGATCGCGCCCACGGGATCGTGAACCGGCTTGCCGTCCCGTTCGATGGCCGCCGACAGCGGTTTGCGGCCGAGCACCTCCGCCACGTAGTCGGCCAGAAAGCCGCCCTCGTTATAGCGCTCGTCGAGCACGACGCCGTCCTTGTCAAGCTGGGCATAAAAGTAGCGGTTGAAGTTGGTGTATCCGGGGCCGCCGGTATTGGGCATATAAATGTAGGCGACCCTGCCGCCGGACAGCGCGCCCACCTTGCGGCGATTGGACTCGATCCAGTCCAGATTGCGCAGGCCGTGTTCGGAGTCGATTGGAACAACGGTGACGTCGCGCGCGTCTTTGCCCGCGGCGCTCGCGCCCACGCGGACCACGGTCTGCTTGCCGGCCGTGCCGTCGAAGAAGCTGTCCAGGTTGTCCGACGCGTGGAGCTCGCGGCCATTGACGGCCAGCAGGTACTCGCCTTCCGCAATGTTGATGCCCGGCAGCGTCAGCGGCGCGGTCAGCGAGGGCGTCCAGTTCTGGCCGTTGTAGATCTTCGCGAATCTGTAACGGTTGCTGTCCACACTGTAATCGGCTCCCAGCAGGCCTGGTTTGGGCGCGTCCTCAGGCTGGTGCGGCCCGCGCACAAACATGTGTCCGACCTCGATCTCACCCAGCATTTCATTGCACAGATAGGTGAATTCCTCGCGCGAGGCAAGACCGGCGACGTAGGGCTCGTACTTGGGGTAGATTTTCTTCAATTCCAGTCCGTGCAGGTGCGGATCGTAGAAGAAGTCGCGCTCGATGTGCCACGTCTCGCGATACATCTGCGCGTACTCGGCGCGCGGATCGAGGGTGGCCATCATAGCTCCATTTGCGACAGGCTTGCCTTGCGGCGCTGCCGGCGAGCCGGGTTTGAGCTCTGCGACCGGCGCGAGAAACCAGTTGTCCTCCTTGGCGTAAAAAAGCTTTTCTCCGTTGAAGCTGACCACGAAAGAAGTTAAGTTGCGCAGCATCTCTTCTGTGTCGCGCTTCTCGGTCGTAAACCGCCAGAGCGAGCGAATGGGGGCGCCCCCGCCACTTGATTCGCGACCCACCGGGTTGCCTTCGGCCAGGAACAGGACACCCGTCTTGCCGACAGACAGGCTCGTATAGTTGCGCGCCGGGATGGGCAGCGAGAGGATGCGATTGCCGATGCCGGCCAGATCGATGACGGTTGGCTTCTTCTTTTCTTCTTCTGTTTTCTTGTCGTCTTTTTTCTCTGCCGGCTTGCCGGCGGGTTTTGCCTCGTCCTTGTCGTCCTTCTTTTCGGCGTCGGGCTTGGGCTTGTTTTCGTCGTCGCTCTCGGGCGGCACCGGTGACGCGCCGTCCTTCTGCAGCACCACCACGTACACGCTGCTGTCAGTAGCTCGATCGAGCGAAGAAAGGTCGATGCCCGCGTCCGAGGGGCCGTTGTTGGTCGAGGCGGCAAAGTAGAGAACCTTGCCCTCAGGATCGAAGGCAGGGTGCGCCGCGTTGCTCATGCCATCGGTGATCTGGGTAGAGGTATGGGTTGCGAGCGAGTAGAAAAAGATCGCGAAGAGCTGGTTTTCGAGATCCCGCGTGTAGGCGATCCACTGCGAGTCGGGCGACCAGGAGACCTCATAGCTGCCGCCAAACTTGCTGCGCAGATCCTCGGCGATCTGGATCGGCTTGCCTGCCTTGCCTGCTCCCCCATCGACATCCAGGTACCACAGGCGCAGGTGCTTGTCGTAGTAGGCGATGTGCTTGGAATCAGGCGACCAGCGCGGAGCGTAGAAAAAGGACGGCTCGGGGCCAAGATCGATCACCTTCGGCGGGGACATGCCACTCTGCTCGGCGATGTAGAGCTGGTACTCGCCCGAGGCGTCGCTGAAGTAGGCGATCGACTTGCCGTCGGGCGACCAGGCGGGATCGCGCTCGGCCGAGCCCGGAGTCTTGGTTAGGTTGCGGGTGTCTCCCTTTTCGGCGGGCACAGTAAAGATGTCGCCATGGGCCTCGACGGCGACGCGGACCCCGGCCGGGGAGAGCGCAATGTTTTGGGTGTCCTCGGGGAGAACCTTGGCCAGGTGCGGGGTAAGCTCGGGCAGGTCGCCGCCGATCGTGATCAGGACGGGATGTTGCTGGTGGGTGGCCGGATCGTAGAGGTGCAGCGAGCCAAATTGCTCGTAGACCAGTGCGCCCGGGCCGGCGGCCACGGTTTTTAGATCATAGCCATGATTTTCGATCGCCTCGGTGACAGCCCTGGTGTGCACGTCATAGCTGAAGAGCGAGACCGGCCCGTTGCGGTCGGAAAGGAAGTAGACGGTGTCGCCCTGCCACACCGGGTTGGAGTCGTTCGAGTTCTCGCGGGGAATCTTTACCAGGTCCAGAGTCTTCATGTCGACCAGCCATATGGGGGTGGTCTGGCCGCCGCGGTAGTGCTTCCAGGCGCTTTGCCACTGCACAATCGGAACATAGGCCAGGGTTGCACTGTCCGGCGAGTAGCTGCCGGCAACCGCGCTGGGGAGCGGCAGCACGGTCGCCGAGCCGCTGCCATCCGCATGCGTTCGATAAAGGCGCGGAAAGTCAGAGTAGCTGCTGTGGTCGGAAGAGAACAGAACATCCCTGCCATCGGGGGTCCAGCCGACAGCGGCATTGCGGGTCGCCTCCCATGTGAGCCGCCGGGGTACGCCGCCCTCGGCGCCGATCACGTATACGTCGTAGAGGCCGTGAGCATGCCTCGAGTAGGCGATCTGGGAGCCGTCGGGCGAGTAAAAGGGTCCGTCGGCGACGTCGCTCTCCGCCGTAACCCGGCGCGCCTCCCCACCTTCCCGCGGGACGGTCCAGATATCGTTCGCGTAGAGAAAGGCGATGCGGTTCTGGCTGAGAGACGGATTGCGCAGGAGCAGCGGCGGGGCAGCCTCCAGGGTGAGCGTGGAGCAGGCGACGATCAGGGCGACGGCAAGCAGGCGGGTCCAGCGGGGCATGTAGGCGGGTCCTCCGAACGGTGGGTGGAGACAAGATGGGTGGAGATCAGTGTAGCGGGTGTTTGCGCGCACTCACACGGGGAAGTACGGGCGCCAGCCCAGGTAGTTCCGCAGCGCGCATCACGCGCCACCCAGATCGGGGAACGCCGCACCTGGAGACCGCGTCTGCTCGACACCCGGTGGATCGACGGCGAACTGCCTGGATCGCGTTTGTGTCGAACTCGGTCAGACAATTGCCAATCTCCGGCTCGTGCGACCGACACTTTGTCTCCCGCATGGTGGCAAATTCTGAAAAAATGGAGAGCATGAGCGCAACTGTGACGACCGCCCAGAAGCTTTTCTCAGATCGAATCAACCGTATCGAGGTCTCAGCGACGATGGCCGTAACAGCGGAGGCTGCGCGGCTGAAGGCACAGGGCATCGACCTGGTCGATTTTGGAGCCGGGGAACCACATTTCGCGACGCCTCGGCACATCAAGGACGCGGCCATTGCAGCTATCGAAGGAGGCTGGACGCGCTATACGGCGGTGCCCGGCATTCCTGAGGTGCGCAAGGCGATCGTCGAGCGCCATGGGGCCGATTTCAACACCGACTATGCGCCCGATGAGGCCGTGTTTACGACGGGCGGCAAGCTGGCCATCTTCAATCTCGTCCAGGTGCTGATCGAGCATGGGGATGAGGTGATTGTGCCCGTGCCGTACTGGGTCTCTTACAAGGACATCATCCAGTATGCGGGCGCGACGCCGGTGTTTCTGGAGACCAGCGAGGCGGAAAACTTTCGCATCACCGCCGATGCCATCGCGGCGGCCATTACCCCGAAGACCAAGGCCATCATCCTCAACACGCCTTCAAACCCTGCAGGCTCGGTGTGCGCCAAAGATGACTTGTTCCGCATCGTCCGGCTGGCCCATGAGCGTGGAATCTACCTGTTGATCGACGAATGCTACATCAACCTGCAGTTTGAGGGAGACATTGTTTCCGGCGCCTCGATTCAGGAAGCCAAGGAGCACATCGTGGTCCTGGGATCGCTGTCCAAGACCTATGCGATGACCGGCTGGCGGGCCGGGTACGCGCTGGGGCCGAAGCCGATCATCGCGGCCATGAGCAAGCTGCAGTCGCAGTCGACCTCCAACGCGGCTACCTTTGTGCAGAAGGCTTCCGCTGTAGCCCTGTCCGGTTCGCAGGCGTGCGTGGCCGAGATGCGGGCCGATTACCTCAAGCTGCGCGACCGGATTCTGGCGCGGCTGGCCGAGATACCGGGGCTCACCTGTACGAAGCCGGAAGGGGCGTTCTATGTGTATCCGAACGTCTCGGCTTACCTGGGCAAGCCCGGATGTGAGACCCCGCTGGCTTTGTCGAAGCGGCTGATGACCGAGGCGCGCGTGGTGGCGGTGCCGGGAGAGGCGTTCGGTACCCAAGAGCATATTCGCTTGTCCTACGCGGTTTCGCACGAGGCGGTCGAGGAAGGAGCCAAGCGCATGAAGGAATTCTTCGCCTCGATCCGCTAATTTCCGAAGAGCTGTCTGGATGACATCTGGTGGTTTACGCGGTGCCGCTCGGAAGCGCGGCGGCTGCACCGGCAACGCGAGGAGCTTGTTTGGTCACGATTGAAGTACGCGGCATTCTGTTTGACATGGATGGCATCCTGGTCAGCTCGCTCGGCTCGGTCGAGCGCAGCTGGACCACCTACGGGGAGAAGCGCGGGGTCGACGGGGCGACCGCGATCAAGGCCGCGCACGGCAAGCGGGCGATTGAGACCATTCGGCTGCTGCGGCCTGATCTCGATGAAGCCGAAGAGCTCAAGCTCATCGAAGACATCGAGTGCGCGGATGTGGAAGACATCGAGGTGCTGGCGGGCGTCAAGGACTTGCTCGCGCGGCTGCCGGTCGGACATTGGACGATCGTGACCTCGGCAACTTACCGGCTGGCCAAGTTGCGCCTGGAGACAGCCGGGCTGCTGGTGCCCGAGCGTTTTATCTCGGCGGACAGGGTCGAGCATGGCAAACCACATCCCGAGCCTTACCTGAAGGGCGCGGCGCTGCTGGGCTTTGCCCCCCAGGATTGCCTGGTGATCGAGGACGCGCCCGCCGGCGCGGAGGCTGGCCATGCGGCCGGGGCCAAGGTGCTGACCACGCTCTTCTCGCATACGCAGAGCGAACTGGCGGCTGCCGACTGGGTGGTCGAATCGCTCGAACACGTCCGGGTGCGCCCTACGGAGACCGGGGTGGAGCTTAGCTTTGAACCGGTATCCGCCCGCTGAGCGGACCGCGCAGCCGGTTTTGTGGTTACCAACCCTGTGGCGGCCTCGAGTTGCCGACCAGGAGCTGACGACAGCAAGAGCGGTTCAGCGCACATCCCTCGCTTCGCTGCCGGCAAGACCCTGTGCGGGTCCGGAGACTTCTAGCGGTAGCGGGAGAGCAACCTCCTCAGGCCAGCATGGCCGGCGTGTCGAGCGCCGATTTGAAGTACTCCAGGCTCAGTTTCAGCCCAGCTTCGAGGTCGACCTTGGGTTGCCAGTCGAACAGTCTCTGCGCCTTCGCAATATCCGGCCGGCGCTGCATAGGATCGTCCTGGGGCAAGGGCAGGTAGCTGATGCGGCTCTTTGAGCCGGTCACCGCGAGCACCGTGCGGGCGCACTGCTCGATCGTCCACTCGACCGGGTTGCCGATATTTACCGGTGTATGTTCGCTGGTCTTCGACAGCTTGACAATGCCCTCGATCTCGTCAGAAACATAACAAAAAGACCGCGTCTGCGAGCCATCGCCGTAAACCGTCAGGTCTTCCCCCCTAAGCGCCTGGATGAGGAAGTTCGAGATGACGCGGCCGTCGTTTCTTTGTAACCGTGGCCCGTACGTATTAAAAATGCGCACCATGTGCGTGTCGACGCCATGGTAGCGGTGGTAGGCGGTCACCAGCGCCTCTGAGAATCGCTTCGCCTCGTCATAGACCGAGCGCGGACCGATGGGGTTCACGTTGCCCCAGTAGTCTTCCGTCTGGGGATGCATGAGCGGGTCGCCATAGCACTCCGAGGTCGAGGCATGGAGGAAGCCGGCCTTGTACCGCTTGGCGATCTCGAGCGCGTTGCGGGTCCCGCTTGAGCCTACCTCGAGCGTCTCCAGGCCCAGGCGGTGGTAGTCCACCGGGCTCGCCGGCGAGGCGAAGTTAAAGACGTAATCGACCGCGCCCACCTCAAAGGGCAAGCAGATGTCACGCTCTTCAAAGACAAAGCGCGGCTCCTGTTGGAGGTGGGCGAGATTGGCCAGGCTTCCTGTGGAGAGATTGTCGACGCCTATGACCTTGTTGCCCTCGGCAAGCATGGTATCGGTAAGGTGGGAGCCGAGAAAGCCAGCCGCTCCGGTAATCAGTACGCGCATAAAGTTTCCTAGAGGATGATACCTATCTTACCCCGGGCCAAATCATGCATCGCGGCGTCCTGTCCATACGCGGCTTAAAGTCGGGCCTGCAAAGCCCTGGGCTCGGGGCTGCTGCCGGGCGGCCGCGCTACGGGCACCGGCTAGGAAACAAGGCTGCGGGAGGGACGAAGATCCCAGGTTGCAGCGGAAACAGACCAGGCATCCTGGTTTGCCCCCGCTGGCCAAAGTACGGCAGGTGCTTGGCGCGAGGGCCAAAGGTTTCCGTCTTCCGCGCGGATCGCGTTTCCGGTCTTGCGCGCGACCCTCAGGAAGCGACTGCTTTGGGCTTGGCGGCCCGTCGATTCGACTTTTGCCTGGTGGAGGCGGGCTGCTTATGCGACGGCGGGGCCTCGGCGGCGGAGACCAGATCCACAACCTCGGGGGCGGGTAGGTCAGCGGGCAGGGCGGGGATGTCGGCCGCCGAGGCGCGGCCCTCGGCTACCGCGATGAAGAAGTCCTGCGAACTGAAGGCCTCCATACGGCTGCCCTCCCGCGTGGCTTGCAGCCGTCCGTAGGTGCCGTCGGGTCGCAGCAGCCGGGTCTTGACGGTGTCGGCCAGCTGCGCGCCCAGGATCTCCGTCTTCAGGCGGTTCGCAAGCGCCGCGTCCTTGACCGGGAAGACCACCTCGCACCGCTCGAACAGATTGCGCGGCATCCAGTCGGCGCTGCCGCAGTACATCTCCTCTGCGCCGCCGTTGGCAAAGTAGAAGATGCGACTGTGCTCGAGGAAGCGGCCGATGATCGAGCGAACCCGGATACGCTCGCTCACCCCGGGCATGCCCGGGCGCAGCGAGCAGATACCGCGGATGATCAGGTCGATCTCGACGCCGGCCGAGGAGGCTTCGTAGAGCGCCTCGATCACGCTCTGCTCGAGCATCGAGTTCATCTTGGCGATGATCCGGGCAGGGCGTCCCGCGCGGGCGTGCTCGGTCTCCCGCTCGATCATGTGGATGACCGATTGCGCGAGGGTGATCGGGGCAACAAGCAGGGGGCTGTAATCGTCCGACTCGGAGTGCGCGGTAAGGTAGTTGAAGACCGAGTGCACGCTCTGGGTAATCGCCGGGTCAGAGGTCAGAAAGCTGATGTCGGTGTAGAAGCGCGAGGTGACCGGGTTGTAGTTGCCGGTGCCGAGATGCGCATAGCGGCGGATTTCTCCGTCGGGGTCGCGGCGGACGAGCAGGGCCAGCTTGCAGTGGGTCTTCAATCCGACAATGCCGTGGAAGACCTGCACGCCGGCATCTTCAAGGTTGCGGGCCCAGCGGATGTTCGAGGCCTCGTCAAAGCGTGCCGTCAACTCGACGACCACGGTGACCTCTTTGGACTGGGCAGCCTCGGTGAGCGCGGCAAAGATAGGCGAGTCGGCGCTGGTCCGGTAGAGCGTCTGCTTCATCGAAATCACTTGCGGGTCGGCTGCGGCAGCCTCGATGAAACCGACGACCGCGTCGTAGGAGTCGTAGGGGTGGTGGAGCAGGATGTCATGGTGGCGCAGCTCGTCGAACAGGTCTTCGGACTTGCGGTGCAGGCGTAGCTCCCGGGCCTGGAACGGGGGATACTTGAGGTCGGGGCGCAAGGCATCTCCGTACAGGTTCATCAGCCGGGAGAGGTTTACCGGGCCCGCGGTACGATAGACCTGCGAGTCTTCGATCTCAAAGTTGGAGCGCAGGCGCTCGATAATTTCAGGGTGCGCGTCGTCCTCGATCTCCAGGCGCACGGCATCGCCCTTGCGGCGATTGTGAAGCTCGGAGCGGACCGCCTCGAGCAGCGAGCGCGACTCTTCTTCTTCAAAGTAGAGATTGGAGTTGCGGGTGACGCGAAAGGCGGCGGTCGAGACGATCTCGTAGCCGCGGTACATTCGCCCGGCCTGGTGCTCGATCAGGTCGTGAAGGAAGATGAAGTCCTGGGGTACGCCCCTCTCGGACTCGGCTGCCTGGTCCAGGTGCGGGTCCCCGGTGCGCACACCTTCGCGCGTGGCAAAGCCGGCCACCGGCACCGCGGGGGTAGGCAGGTGGACAAAGCGAGGCAGGGCACGGGGCACGGTGACCACGCCCAGCACGGCGGCATCGGCGCCTTTGCGCTTGCGCTTGAGCAGCAGCGCAATGCAGAGGGCCTTGTTCAGCACGCGGGGAAAGGGATGGCGCGGGTCGATGGTGATGGGGGTAAGCAGCGGATCGACTTCACGCTGGTAGAACTCGGTGGCGGCCTCGCGCGCGCTCTGGTCCAGCTCGTCCCAGACCAGTACGCGAATGCCAGCCCGGCGCAGGGCGGGATTCAGTTGCTGGTTCCAGCAGTGATACTGCTCCCTGACAAAGTCATGCATGTCAGCGGTAATCTGGTCCAGCAGCATCTGCGGCGTCATGCCATCGGGGCCGACATCGTTGAAGCCCTCTTCAATCCGCTGCAGCATGCCGGCAATGCGCACCTCGATAAACTCGTCCAGATTGCTGGCAGTAATGGCCAGAAACTTCAGCCGCTCGAGCAGCGGATTGGAGTCGTCCTGCGCTTCTTCGAGCACACGCCGGTTGAAGGAAAGCCAGGAGGCATCGCGGCTGATGAAAAGGTTGCGGTGTTCGTCTTTGGAGGTCGTCATGGTCGGTTCGCGGCTGCGAACGGCCCAGACGCGCTGCGGCGCGGCGCGGAAGACCCGTGGCAGTTCCGGTACTGTCATCCTATACAGGACTGTGCAGCGATGGACTGGGTAAGTTTGTAAATTCCCGTTGGGCGACCAGGCGGCCCGCAGACCGTGCTCCGTCCAGAGGGTGCCGAGGTCCCGGCCTGCCGAGGTCTATGATGAAAGAGACGCGGTCAAGGGGGGAGCAGGATGAGTGCAGGCGGGTGCGGAGACGCAAGTGCGGTGCAGGGCGCGGCGGCCGAGTTGTTTCAGCTGGCGGCGCTGCTGATGGGCGACCAGCGAGAGGCCGTCGAGCTGGTCGAGGAGACGCTGGCCTCGGTCGAGATCGACCCCTGCCTGGACCCGGGAGCGGCCCGGAAGCTGACCAGCCAGCAGGTGCTGGCCCGCGGGCTGGCCCGTCTGCGGCAGATCGACCCGGGCTCCTTTGCCGGGGTGCCGGATACGGCGAGCTCGCTCTGTGTCGAGGATGAGGATCTGAGCGCGGCCGGTCTCTCGCACGCGCAGCTTACCGAGTGGCTGGCGAGCGACGGCCGGCAGGAGCTGCGTGACTGGCTGGCCGCGCTGCCCGGCGCGCAGAGAGCCATCTTTGTGCAGCGCGCCGTGCTTGGCCTCGGCAATGCCGCGGTGGCCGAGGCCCTGAACGCGAGCGGAAGCAGTGCTACCGGTTGGTCGCCGGAGGCGGTTGGCGAGATGTACCGTCTCGGACTTTGCTCGTTGGCGAACTCGCTCGCGCATGCGCCCATCGTGCTGGCCGGCTCGGTTGCACCTGCGGACGCCCTGGGCGCCTAACCGCGACCTTGGTTCGGTTGGCCTCCCGGTGGTGGGTGCCAGGCCACCCCGCCGGCTCGATCCCCTGGCTGAGGAGCGCGAGACAATCCCCGGACGCGACAAAAGAACCGAATCCCCGCAACCCGCACACCTCGGTTCCGGGTGCAGGCAGCCCGGGCCGGCTTTTTTTTGCATTCTCCTGGCCAGGGGCAGCATCCAATACCCGGATTCAGGTACAGGAAGTCCCGCGCCGTACTGACCCTTACCAAAATGTTTGACCAGGTTCACAGGAGAAGAGTGCTTGGTGAAGGCTAGGATGAGCCGGCGAGGCAGCGCCCTCCGCCGGGCGATGCTCGCGTCGAGCCTGCTGGCTGTCGGCGGTGCTGCGACCCACGTCGGCGCGCAGTTCGGCGGGCAGGGTTCGAGCGGGACCGTGGCGCTGCCCACACCCCTGCAGGTGGGGCAGAGCCAGATTGCCTCGGACAGCTACCAGGGCAGCGTGGCGGATCACAAGCTTGTCCCCGGCGTGCTGCCGCTCTCGCTCGACGATGCCATTGCGCGCGGGCTGCGCTGCAACCTGGGCGTCATCCTCACCGGTCAGAACCAGCTCTCTTCGCGGGCAACCCAGCTCGGGCAGCTGCAGAGCCTCTTGCCCACCATCTCCGGCAGTATCAAGGAATCGGAGCAGGAGACGGATCTGCAGGCGCAGGGGCTGCGCATCCCCGGGTTTCCGGCGATCATCGGACCTTTCGCCTACACCGATCTGCGGGCCTCGCTCAACTGGTCCCTGCTCAACGTGGCTTCGTTACGAAATTATCTGGCCGCAAAACACAATTTTCGCAGTGCCCAGCTCTCGGTCGAGGATGCCCGGGACGAAGTCGTGCTTAGCGTCGGCAACGCGTATCTGACGGTGATCGCGGACAAGGGGCGCATCGAGAGCGCCGAGGCGCAGGTGGCCACCTCCAAGATCTCCCTGGACCAGGCGGTGGCGCAGCACCAGGCGGGCACCTCGCCGCTGCTCGACGAGCTGCGCGCCAGAGTCGATTTCCAGACCCAGCAGCAGAGCCTGATCCAGGCGCAATCGAATTTGGAAAAGGATAAGATCGCGCTGGCGCGAGCGATTGGTCTGCCGCTCGAACAGCAGTTCGAGTTGAGCGATCAGGCGCCTTACGCGGAGCTCGACGGGCTGGACCCGGAGGCGGCCGTCGCCCAGGCTCTGGCTGCGCGGCCTGATCTGAAGGCGTTTCATGAGCAGGTGCTCGCCGCGGAAAAGGCTCGCCAGGCCGCCACAGCCGAGCGGTACCCGACGATCAGCTTTGCCGGGGACTACGGCGATATCGGCACGAATGTACTGCACTCGCACGGCACCGGCGACGCTACCGGGACCATCGACATCCCGGTGCTCGAAGAAGGCAAGATACGCGGAGACCAGCTGACCGCCCAAACGCAGCTGGAGCAGAAGCGGGCGCAGCTGAGCAACCTCGAGGGCCAGGTAAGCGCGGATGTGCGGGACAGCATTCTCGACATTCAGTCGGCACAAAAGCAGGTCTCGGTCGCGCGGTCAAACGTGCAGCTGGCCACCGAGGAGCTGAGCGAGGCGCAACAACGCTTTGTGGCCGGGGTGGCCGACAATCTCTCCGTATCGCAGGCGCAGCAGTCGGTCGCGCAGGCCAACGATCAGTACATCAGCAGTCTCTACCAGCACAACGTGGCCAAGCTGACCCTGGCCCGTGCGCTCGGCGTGGCGCAAACCGGTTACAAGGCCTATGTAGGAGGAAGATAGACGTGGCAGAGCAGACACCGGATGCAAACCCGGGGCAGGATTCAAAGAAGGACGAGCAGCAGGAGCAGGAAAATCCGCGCCAGAAGTCGCGCCGGCGTTTTCTCATCATTGGCGTGGTGGCCGTGGTGGTCATCTGCGCGCTGCTCTTCTACTGGCACTCCACGTTCTATGAAGACACCGATGATGCGCAGGTAGCCGGTCATCTGATCCAGGTCAGCTCGCGGATCAGCGGCAACGTGGTGCGGGTGGTCGCCGAAGAGAACCAAGTGGTCAAGGCGGGCGATGTGCTCGTCGAGCTCGATCCGCGCGACTACCAGACCGCCATCCAGCAGGATGAGGCGAATCTGGAAGCGGCGGAGGCAAATCTGGAGTCGGCCAAGGTAAATGTGCCCATCACCACCGTCAATACCGGGACCGGGGTTTCGTCTGCCGCCGCCGTCGTGCTGCAGGCAAACGATGAAGTCGTGCAGTCCCAGCACCAGGTCGATGCCGCTCGCGCCGCCATCGCGCAGGCCGATGCGACCTACACCAAGGCCAAGCTCGACGTGGAACGCTATGCGCCCCTGGTGCAGAAGGACGTCATCTCCAAGCAGCAGTTTGACCAGGCCGTCGCTACAGCGGCAGCAGACGAGGCGGCGCTGAACCAGGCCAAGCAAAATGAAAGCGCAGCCGAAGCCGCCGTGCGCATGGCGCAGAACAAGGTCAAGCAGAGCCAGGCTGATCTGAAGAAGACCGAGACCGGCCCGCAGCAGGTCAAGGTGCAGATCGCAAAGGCTGACCAGGCCGCGGCCCAGGTGGAGCAGTCCCGTGCGGCGTTGGAGCAGGCCAAGCTGAACCTGAGCTATACCAAGATCATCGCGCCTGTCGATGGGATCATCACGCGCAAGAGCGTCGAGGTAGGGCAGAACGTAAGCCAGGGTCAGAACATGACCACGCTGGTCTCGCTCGATGATGTGTGGATTACGGCCAACTTCAAGGAGACGCAGCTGAACATGATGCGTCCCGGCCAGCCCGTCACGGTCACCGTAGATGCGTATGGCGATAAGAAGTATGACGCGGTGGTTACCCAGATCGGGGGGGCGACCGGGTCGGTGCTGAGCCTCTTTCCGCCCGAGAACGCGACGGGCAACTATGTGAAGGTGGTGCAGCGGGTGCCGGTGCGCATCGATCTAAGCAATAAGAGCGAGAACGCGGATCACTTGCTGCGGCCCGGCCTGTCGGTTGAGCCGAAGGTGCGGGTCAAGCAGTAAGGGCCGCGCAGGACCGACCCTCGGCAGGTAAGAGCAGCTTCCACCCCCAAAGCCGTCCTCAGCTTGAGCGCATGGGGAATCTGCGCTCAAGCCGACTCTTCTGTTGCCGCCAAGATATCCGCCAGGTTCTGTCGTAAAGAGCAGCGCGCGCCTAGCCCCAGTTTCCGAGTCATTCGCCGCCGACTCCACATCTATACTGGTGTTCGTCGCACGAAATCGACTTCCCATGCCTTTCGCTCTCCACTTCTTCCTCAACCATGCCTACCTCGTCCTATTTTTCTGGACGATGGTCGAGCAGGTGGGCGTGCCGATTCCGACGGCGCCGCTGCTGCTCACGGTGGGCACGCTCACCGCCACCCACCAGCTGCGCCTGGTTCCGGTGCTGCTCGCGGTGCTGCTGGGCAGCATGGTCAGCGACCTGGCCTGGTATGCGATGGGGCAGCGTTTCGGCAGCGCCGTGGTGCGGCTGCTCTGCCGCTTTTCCCCGGAGACCAATGCCTGTGTCCGGAGGACGGAGGGCTACTTCGGCAAGCACGGGGCGCGCGCGCTGCTCTTTGCAAAATTCGTGCCCGGGCTCAGCACGGTGGCCGGCGCGATTGCCGGTCAGACGAAGATGCCGCTACCCACGTTTGTCGCCTACGATGCGGTCGGCGTGCTCTTCTGGGCACTGAGCTTCACCGTGGGCGGCCGCTTCTTCGGTGACTTCCTCAAGATGCATCCGCACGCCTTGGCCTGGGCGGCACACTTTGCCGTCACCCTCTTCCTGCTGCTCTTTGTCGGCTTCCTGGTCAACCGGATCATCCAGCGGCGAGCTTCGATGGCCGAAATCCGTACCGCGCGCGTCTCGCCCGAGGAATTGCGGGAGATGCTCGACAAGGGCGAGGATGTATACATCGTCGACCTGCGCCACCCCCTGG
>CAZZYH010000028.1:0-23747 GCA_964658225.1 Vulcanimicrobiota bacterium
CGCCGGCGGAGGCCAGGCCTGAGGTACGCGCGCTCAGCACCAGGCGGCGCGGCGCTCCATCCGCTGTGCTGCCCACCATCACGACGTTGTAACCGGAGTCATACAAGAGCGCGGAGAGCACCTCCGGCGGGCTGCCGGGGCCATAAGCTCCAAAGACGCGCTGGTCGCGCGAGTTCCCTTCCACCTGCATACCGGTCTGCCCGGCGACCTGGCGAATGACCTCGCTCAGGCTGGCGTTGTTGGCGTGGATCGAGAGTTGGTCACCCGCGAGCTGGATCTGCGCGGGCGCGGCAGGCTCGTCGAGCATGGATCGAGCAGCGCTTGGCCGGGTGTTGGTCTGGGGTGTGGCTGCAACGCCGGGCAACGGCTTTGAGGACACCGCATTTGAGGACACCGCAGCGGAGCCGGCAGGCTGCTGCGCCGGCGCGGAGGCTGAATCCATAGGGCGAAGCCCCTGCGCTCCGGCGGGCAGGCCGGCCGCGCACAGCCCCGCTGTGATCGTGGCAACTTGAAAATACTGCCGCTGTCGTGGGCCCAAGGCGTCCTCCTTACCCTCTGTACTAGACTAGCAGTGCTGAGGTTCCGCTCGCAGAATCGATGATGCTTCCTCCTGTTACCGATCGGCCGCCTACACCGTTCCGGCACTTCGGCTCGCAGCGCATGCGCGGCCCCGCCGGGCGTTGCCCGGTGCAACGCGGGAGACGGCGTGTGCTGCTGCGCTTGCTGCTCCTGGGCAGCGCGGCAGCGAGCGCGGCGTTGCTGACCGACTGCGCCGGGGCGGTCTCCTGCACGCCGCAATCGCAGATCGGCCTGCCGGAGCGGACCGAGTTGGCGACGGCAACCCTGCGCCTGGCCGGCTACGCGGTCGCCGGGGACACGGCCTCGCTTCGCTCCTCGACCCTGCCGAGCGTTGCGGCGCAGTTTGAGGGGATTGCCTCAACCGTCGAAGCGGTGGCGCCCGCGCTCAAGGGTGCGGCTGGCTCCCTTGAGAACCTCTACCTGCTGCATGCCGAGGACCTGAAGGCGGGCGACGAGGAGGCGCAGTTTTTCTGCAGCGTGCCCGGATCACCGCTTCTGGTGACCCTCTCGATCCCCCAGCTGCCGCCCGGCACCTACGCGCTGGCCATTGTGCATGCAAACGGGGTGGCGAAGCCGGAGCAGATGGGCATGATCCTGGCCAAGAGCGCTGGCGGATGGCAGCTGGCAGGATTCTTTGCGCGCCCCTTGACCATCGCCGGCCATGATGGCGTCTGGTACTGGAGCCGGGCGCGTGAGCTGGCCAAGGCGCAGCAACGCTGGAGTGCCTACTTCTATTACCAGAGTGCACAGTTCCTGCTTACGCCGGTCGATTTTCTAGCCAGCCCCAACCTGGCCAAGCTGCAGCGGGAGACAGCCGGTGTGCGCCCGGAGGGGCTGCCCGGATCGGACGGCGGCTCTACCCTGACCGTGGCCTCCGGCGAACAGAGCTTCCCGATCACCGACCTGCACACCGATGGGGCGCTCGGCGGCCTGGACCTGGTGATCCGCTACAACGCCAACGCCGGAAATGTAGACCCTGTATTTGCGCGGAGCCAGGCTGTGCTGCTGATGCAAACCATGCTCAAGCAGCACCCGGAGCTGCGCGCCAACTTCCATGGACTGTGGGTGTACGCCGACTCGCCCGGCCATCAGCCCTTTGCCGTCGAGCTGCCCATGGACCAAATCCAGTAAAATCGTCCTGGTCGGCCCAAAGGGTACAGCTTCCACGTGGGCACTGCGCACGGAAGAAGGAAAGGCTATGGCGACAACAGAGGAACGGCCGCTCTCGCAGGTGGTGGCTCGTCGGCGCGCCACACCCAGCTTCGATGGCTCACCGATCCATCCTTCAGACCTGATGGCGATTGTAGAAGCAGGGCTGCAGGCGCCGAGCAGCTACAACATGCAGCCATGGCGCTTTATCGTGGTGCGTTCGCTCGAGCAGCGGCGGCGCCTGCGCTGGGCCTGCTTTAACCAGGCCAAGGTGGAAGAAGCCTCGGCGGTCATCGTGGCCTGCGGCGATATCGATGGCTGGCGCACCGGGGACCTGGACGAGATGCTGCGCCTGGGGCGCGCGGCGGGCATGCCGGAGAGCTTCGCGCACCAGGCGCGCATCAACATTCCGAACTACCTCGGCAACCATCCGAACCTGGCGGCCTGGCTCAACCGGCAAGTCACCCTTGCCTTTACGACGATGATGTGGACAGCCGAGGCGCTTGGCTACAACACGGCTCCCATGGAAGGCTGCGAAGAAGACAAGGTACGCAGCGTGCTCAAACTTCCGCTCAGCTACGAGGTCGTTGCGCTGCTGGCGATCGGTCGCGGCAAAGGCCAGCCCAAGTTCAACGGCGGACGCTTCAGCATGGGGCGGCTGGTCTTTGGCGAAGAATACGACGCACCCTTCAAACCGTAGAGCAACGGGGATGCGGCGCGCGTATCCTGACAGGCCCATCGCCGCGGTTGGCGCGGTGGTGTTGGACGGCGACCAAGTTTTGCTGGTTCGGCGCGGTCACGAGCCCCTCAAAGGAGCGTGGTCGCTGCCGGGCGGCGGGGTCGAGTTAGGCGAGACGCTCGAAGAGGCTGTGTGTCGCGAGGTGCGGGAAGAGACCGGGCTGGTGGTCGCCCCGGTGCGCAGGGTAGCGGTGCTCGACCGTATCGACCGCGACGCCGCAGGGCGGGTGCTCTACCACTACGTGCTGATCGATTATCTATGCCGGGTGCTTGGGGGGAGCCTTCGGCTGGCGAGCGATGCGAGCGCGGTGCGGTGGATCGCGCTCGAACGCCTCGAAGAGGCTGCCTTGCCGCAGACGACCGTGGGCGTGATTCGCGATGCCGTCCTAGGCCGATCGCAGGAAGCGAGGTAAGAAGTCTCAGGCCGTGGCGGGAGCCTTGGCCTTGATCGCGGTCTCCTCGGTGATCGACCTGGCATGGATGCGCAGGAGGCCAAAGGCTGTCCTGCAGACCACCTGAGCGGCTAAAACGCCGAAAGCCAGCGCGGCAACAGAGGCACAAAACAGCATTAGCAGATTCACCCAGTCCTGCATCCCGGTAGTCTTCCCTTCGTACGAACTTCAGATAGCCCGCAGGTACTTCGATGTCACTAGTGCAGAGTATCGGTTGTATTGACCCTTGAATCTATTGGCAAATAAGATACCTGGAGTAGTCCAGTTCCCTTTTGACCCCTTGTGACCCATGCGTGACCTTACTTGGGTCATCCTGCCTGCTGTGAAAGACTGCTCCGACTCCCATGGCGATCACTCACATCACGGTTCGCGGAGCGCGACAGCACAACCTTCGCGATATCAGCGTCAGCATCCCGCGCAACACGCTGACGGTGCTGACCGGGCTGTCCGGCTCGGGCAAGAGCTCACTGGCCTTTGACACGATCTATGCTGAGGGCCAGCGCCGTTACGTGGAGACGCTTTCGGCGTATGCGCGGCAGTTTCTCGACCAGCTCGAGCGGCCGGATGTGGACTCGATCGAGGGGCTGAGCCCGGCCATCTCCATCGAGCAGAAGACGACCAATCGCAGCCCTCGGTCCACGGTCGGCACGATCACCGAGATCTATGATTACCTGCGCCTGCTGTATGCCTCAGTCGGGGTACCGCACTGCCCGAAGTGCGGAATGGCGATCTCGCGACAGACGCTTGAGCAGATCACCGACCGGGTCCTTGGGCTCGGAAACCTGGCCGGCGCCGGGGGCGAACGGGTGACCGTGCTCGCGCCGGTGGTGCGGGGGCGCAAGGGTGAGTTCAAGGAGTTGCTCGACGAGCTGGACCAGCAGGGTTTTCGCGCGCGGATCGATGGCGAGATGTATGACCTGGCCGAGCCAGTCACCCTTGAGCGGCGCAAGAACCACACGATCGAAGCGGTCATTGACCGGCTCGTGCTCAAGCCCGGGATGGATCGCAAACGCCTGGAAGCATCGATTGCCAAGGCGCTCCAGATGGCGAACGGCCTGGTACTGGTACAGACGCATGCCCCGGGGAGTGGGGCGGGCGGGGAGTCGCCCGGTGCCCGCGAGCAGCTCTACTCGTCCTCCATGGCGTGCCCGGACTGCGGGCTCGATGTTCCCAAGCTCGAACCACGCTCGTTCTCGTTTAACAGCACCTATGGCGCCTGCCCGGAATGTAACGGTCTGGGTAGCATTTACGATTTCGACGCGGCCAAGGTGATCGTGGACTGGTCCAAGCCGCTGCTCGACGGGGCGCTCGGTCCGGGGTCTGCCTCGCAGTACCTGCACAAGCTGCTGCACCTGGCGGCGGCGCGCTACAAGATCGATCTGTCCAAGCCTTTTGACCAGCACACCCCCCGTCTGCAGGAGCTGCTGCTCTACGGCCCCGAGCGTGCCGAGGCCCCGCGCACCGGCTTCCACGGCATCCTGGCGTGGCTGCGCGAGTCCCTGGCGGAGTCCCGGTCGGAGACCTACCGCGAGTGGATGCTCAGCTATATGTCCGCCTCGATGTGCCCGGTGTGCCAGGGGCGCAGGCTGCGGCCGGAGTCGCTGGCGGTCAAGGTCGGCAATCTTTCGATCGCCGAATTCACCGCGATGCCGCTGGAGCGTTCGCTTGCGGCTGCCCGTGCGCTTCATTTCTCTGAGCGCGAATCGCTGATCGCCGAGCGGCTGCGACGCGAGGTCGTCGAGCGGCTTGAGTTTCTGAACACCGTAGGCCTGAGCTATCTGGCGCTCGATCGCAACGCGGCTACGCTGTCCGGCGGCGAAGGCCAGCGCATACGGCTTGCGACCCAGATCGGCTCGCGGCTGCGCGGAGTGTTGTACGTGCTCGATGAACCGTCGATCGGCCTGCATCAGCGGGATAACATGCGCCTGATCGAGGCGCTCGAAGCGCTGCGCGATCTCGGAAATACGGTGCTGGTGGTCGAGCACGATGAGGATACGATCCGTCGGGCTGACTACGTGCTCGACCTGGGCCCCGGCGCGGGCAAGTTGGGCGGCTATGTGGTTGCGCAAGGCGCGCCGGCCGACATTATGGCTGAGCCTGGTTCGCTTACCGGGCGCTACCTGTCCGGGGAGTCATCGATGATGCATCGCGAGGCGACGCGCCCGCTGACTGCCAAGTACATTACGGTCGAAGGTGCGCGCTCGCACAATTTGCAGAACGTGACCGCCAGGTTTCCTCTGGGTGTAATGACGGTGGTGACCGGCGTCTCAGGCTCGGGCAAGAGCACGCTGGTCAACGACATCCTCTATCGTTCGCTTGCCAGAGAGCTCTACGGCTCGCGCGAAGAGCCGGGCAAGCATACGCGCATCAAGGGTTTTGAAGAGATCGATAAAGCCATCCGCATCGACCAGTCGCCGATCGGACGTACCCCGCGATCCAACCCGGCGACCTACACCGGCGTCTTTACCGCGATCCGCGATCTGTATGCCATGTTGCCGGAGTCCCGGGAGCGCGGCTACAAGGCCGGGCGTTTCAGCTTCAACGTCAGCGGGGGCCGGTGCGAGGCCTGCCAGGGAGATGGACAGAAGCGCGTCGAGATGAATTTTCTGCCGGACGTGTATGTGCTTTGCGACATCTGTAACGGTCGCCGCTACAATCAGGAGACCTTGTCGGTCAAGTTCAAGGGCTACTCGATCGCCGATGTGCTCGACCTCTCGATCGCGGACGCGCTGCCGGTGCTCGCCGACATCCCCCAGGTGCGGCAGAAGCTGCAGACCCTGGTCGATGTTGGGCTGGGCTACATTCACCTGGGCCAGGCGGCAACCACCCTGTCAGGCGGCGAAGCGCAGCGGATGAAGCTGGCGCGCGAGCTTTCCAAGCGGCAGACCGGGCGCACGCTCTACCTGCTCGACGAGCCGACCACCGGGCTGCACTTTGACGATGTGCGCAAGCTGCTGGAGGTGTTGCATAAACTCGCCGACCTCGGCAACACGGTCCTGATCATCGAGCATAATTTGGATGTGATTCGCAACGCGGACTGGATTCTCGATCTCGGCCCGGAGGGCGGAGAAGGCGGAGGGCGCATCATCGCTGAAGGAACGCCGGAACAGGTGGCAGCGGTGGCCGGCTCGCATACCGGCGAGTTCCTGCGCCGGCAGGCGCTCGCAGGCGGTTCTCACAAAGCGACAGTGGGCGGGCCGGTTACCCCATCTGCGCCGCCGGCGGCAAATGGCGCTGTCCAGGCAAAGGCGAGGCCCGGCGGCGACAAGCCTGCCGGCGCCAAACGCACCCGCAAGAACGGCGTACCGGTGGGGGTCCAGTGAGCTCCCTGGACGAGCACGACCAGCCCTGGCAGGAGAATGCTGGCCTGAGAAGCGCGAGCGCCTTGGGCCGGGATGCACGGCTGGTGGAACCGTCGCGACGAGCGATCGCGGCGCGAAAACCGACAGCCGAAATCCCCTCGCTCGGCCACGCTGTGCTCTTCTTCCTGCTGATGGCGCCACTGCTCTTGGCCGGGCAGTACTTTGCGCTGTACGCCGCCCAGAGTCTGCGCCTCTTCGGGCACCAGCCTTTGCGCGCCTACGTGGAGCTGGCAGCCTCCGACGCGCGGCTCGGCCTGCCCGCCCAGGCCCTTGCTTACCTGCTGGTCGCAGCCTGCGGCGCATGGCTCTTTTCTTTCGCCTGGCAGCGCCCGGTGCTCGAGGGGCTGCACTGGCGCGGCGGCATAGCGGCCAGGCGAGCCGGCTGGCTGCTCGGCCTGGGCCTGATGGGCGGGGTCGGCACGAGCCTGATCGGCTACCTGCTGCCCATGCCGAAGGACCCGCCCATTCTCACCGACATGATGCGCTCGCCCGTGGGCGCCTGGATGATGCTGATCTTCGGCATCACCTTTGCGCCGGCGCTGGAGGAGACCGCGTTTCGCGGCTTCCTGCTGCCGGGCTTTGTCCACGCGTTCGACTGGCTGGTGCGCAAGGGCGACATCAGCCTCACCACGCGCCGGCGGATCGGCTTGCCGGTCTCGATCGTGCTGACCAGCCTGCCCTTTGCGCTGATGCATGCGCCCCAGGTCTCGCATGCCTGGGGCCCGCTGCTGCTGATCGGGCTGATCAGCGTCATGCTCTGCGTGGTACGGCTTTGGCTCGACTCGCTGGCGGCAAGCATGCTGGTGCATGCGGCTTATAACCTGACGCTGTTTGCAGGTATCCTTTACCAGACCGGAGGATTTCGCCACCTGGAGAAGCTGAGCGGCTGAAGGGGCCTGATCCAGGCAAATCCCGGGATCTGCTGGATCCAGATGCGGGGTCCGTCCGCCGTGCTTCTCAAGAGGGTTACCTCGAAGATCCCAAGAGGATGGTTCGTCATGGCCACCGATTCCCGCTCCGCGCTGCTGGACCTTCTGGCACGCGTCTCGTTCAAGCTCGGCAGCTTCCAGCTCTCCTCGGGCGACACCAGCGACTACTACATTGATTGTCGAACGACCACGCTCCATGCCGAAGGCGGCCGGCTGACGGGGCTTGCCGTGCTGGACCTGCTGCAGGAGCGCCACCTGCACCCGTCGGCGGTGGGCGGGTTGACTCTGGGCGCGGACCCTGTCGTGTCGGCCGTAGCGATTGCCAGTGCGCAGCGGGCGCGCGAGTCGCGCGCGGCGCACCTGGTGCACGGCTTCCTGGTGCGGAAGGCGGAGAAGACGCATGGCACGGGCAGGCGCATCGAGGGCTATCTCGAGCCGGACGCGCCGGTGGTCGTCGTCGATGACGTGTGCACGACCGGAGCTTCGACGATCCAGGCGGTCGAGGCGGCGACGGCCGCGGGGATGCGGGTGATCGCGGCGGTCTGCCTGGTCGAGAGGGCCGAGGCAGGCGGGCGGGCGGCGGTCGAGGCGGCAGTGGCAGCGGCTACCCCGGGCGCACCGTTTTTGAGCCTCTTCACGGCGGACGACGTTCGTGCCGCCCACGTCGCGCATTTACCCCTGTAGGCCCCGGGGGATCGAGAGCGCAGGAAGAAGGTCCTTCGCCGCGCTCGGGGAGGACGGCCGTTCTCGCTGCAGCGTGGCGGCTTGATCCGGATTCCGGTTCGAGCCCTTCTCGCCTCGCCTCCGGGCCCGCTTCTGGCCGCCTCCCCATGGGCCCGACGCGAGAGGCGACGCGTACCGGCGACGGACTAGTTGTACGCGGGCGGCACAGTGCTGCCGGATGGGGCTGAGCCCCCCTGCAGCGGCTGAGACATGCCTGTTGTTTGACCCGGCGCCTGGACCGGCGCCCCGGTCTGGTTGGAGAGCAGTTGTACTTCGACGCGCCGGTTCTTGGCTCGTCCCGCGGCGCTGCTGTTGGGGGCTACCGCCTGGTCGCGGCCCAAACCGATGAGATAGAAGCGGTGGGCAGGCACCCCGTATTTCGATGCAAGGTACTGCACCACGGCCTGTGCGCGCCGATCGCTGAGTTCGTAGTTATACTGCGCGCTGCCGACCGAGTCAGTGCCGCCGGTAAGCTGCAGGATGTAGCTCTTCTGCCCGCTCAGCTGCGCAGCCATGCCGTCGAGCAGAGCCTTGGCCTTGGCGGTCAGCACGGCCTGGTTGAAGGCGAAGTTTACCGAGACGTCGGAGAGCTTCTGGTAGGTGTCCAGGTTGGCGACCACGCTCGAGAGAGAGTCAGCCCGGTTGACCGCATCCTGGGCCGACTGCTGGGCCTGGGTGGCCGATTGGCTCGCGCCCGCAGCGGACTGCTGAGCCTGCGTGGCGCTGGTCTGCGCCTGGCCGATGCCGGCCTGGGTACGCTTGTCCAGGTCCTGGAGGGAGCGGTTGTTGGCAGCCGTCTGGTCGTCCAGCTCGTTGGTCTTGTTGACCACCGGGGTGGTCTGGCTGCGCACGTACTTCTTTGTGCTGCAGCCGGTCACCAGTGTGAGCGCCAGAGCGCAGCAGGCCAGCGGCCCGGTTTGCCGAAGCAGGGTCGAGGCTCGGGCGAGAGCCGGCGCGGGGAGAGTTCTGTTCCAAATCAGCATACGAGTCGCTTCTTTCTTTCTCCCCTCTCTTTTTCTGGTTCGTTCAGAGGGTGAGCACGAATTCGATTTTCCTTCATAAAACTGCACGGCGCTTCAACCTTGTGGAGGAGCAAGCCGGCCTCCAAACCAGGTGACGCCGCGCAACTCTCTAAAAGCAGGTCGCTTAGCTAAAGACGCCTGGAGGGCGCACCCTACGCATGATTGCCGTGCGTGTATATTTTACGTCGCGGCGGCCGCACCAGGCCGACCAAACAAACAGTAAACTAAGGGTTGGTAACCCCGCGCAAGTTTTCACTCATGGACCTTCAGGAAAAAATACGAACGCTGCCCGTCGGCCCCGGGGTGTACCTATACAAGGACGCCGAGGGCACGGTGATCTACGTCGGCAAGGCGAAGAATCTGCGTTCCCGGGTGCGCTCCTACTTGCTCGAAGCCTCGCAGGCGCACGCCAAGACCGGCTCGCTGATGCGCGCAGCCGTAGACGTGGACTACATCCTGGTGGCCAACGAGCATGAGGCCCTGGCGCTTGAAAACAACCTGATCAAACAGCGCAAGCCGCGGTTCAACATCCTGTTGCGCGATGACAAGACCTACCCTTACGTGAAGCTGACGCTGGGGGACAGGTACCCCAAGGTCTTCGTCACCAGGCGGCTGCGCAAGGATGGGGGCGCGTATTACGGGCCGTACTTCCCCGGCAATCTGGCCTATCGGATCGCGGAGCTGATTCATCGCAGCTTTCTGCTGCCCAGCTGCAAGGTGGACCTCTCTCGCTACCATCCGCGCCCCTGCCTGCAGTACTACATCAAGCGCTGCCTGGGCCCCTGCGTCGCGGGGCTGACGACACCAGAGGCCTACGGGCAGGCGGTACGTGACGCCCAGATGTTTCTCGAGGGGCGTGGTGTTGAGTTGGGCAAGCTGATCGAGCAGCGCATGCAGCAAGCGGCCGCGAACGAGCTCTATGAGCTGGCTGCGAAGTATCGCGACCAGCTGATTACGGTCGACCAGCTGCAGGAGAAGCAGCGCATGGCCTCTGCCGATGACGATGATGCCGATGTCTTCGGCTACCACTATGAGAAAGGCATGCTCGCCGTCAACCTGTTCCATGTGCGCGGGGGCAAGATCGTGGACCGGCGCGAGTTTTTCTGGGAAGACATCCCGCAGCTCGAGTTAAGTGAAGAAGCGGGCGTCGAAGATACCTCATCGCCGGAGTTTGAGGCTTCGGGATTTTTCTCTTCGCTGCTCAAGCAGCTCTATCTGGATCAGCTTTATGTGCCGGGCACCATTTATGTGCCGGTAGACTTTGCCGACCGCGCCACGCTTGCCTCGCTGCTGAGCAAGCGGGGTCGGCAGGTAGAGCTCTGCGTGGCGCAGCGCGGCGAAAAGCGCGCGCTGCTGGACCTAGCCGGAACCAATGCCAAGCAGAGCTACGATCAGCGCTTTCGCGTGCTCAAACCGAGTGAGAAAGCCATCGCCGAGGCGCTGCAGGATACGCTCATGCTGCCCGAATTGCCCACGCGGATCGAGTGCTTCGATATTTCGCATATCCAGGGCGCCGAGACCGTGGCCAGCATGGTGGTGTGGGAAGACGGCGGCATGAACAAGAGCGACTATCGCAAGTTCCAAATCAAGACGGTCGAGGGCGTGGACGACTTCGCCGCCATGCGTGAGGTGGTCACGCGGCGCTACAAGAGGGTGCAGGAAGAAGGCAAGCTGATGCCGAGCTTGATCCTGATCGACGGAGGCCTGGGACAGCTGCACGCCGCCGCAGCAGCGCTGGAAGAACTCGGGCTGACCACGCAGCCGCTGGCCTCGATTGCCAAGCGCGAAGAGCTGATCTACGTGCACGGCGGCCTGCACGGCCAGGAGGACGAACCGATTGTGCTTGAGCGGCGCTCCCCCGTGCTGCACCTGGTGCAACGGGTGCGCGACGAGTCTCATCGCTTCGCCATTACCTACCACCGCAAGCGCCGCGAGATGCGCGATCGTGACTCCGAACTTCTCGAGATTGAAGGCGTCGGCGCACGAACCCGTATTCGGCTGGTCGAGCACTTTGGCAGCGTGCGCAGCGTGACCCAGGCAGATATCGAAGCGTTGACCGCGGTCGTGCCGCGCAAGACGGCCGAGCGGATCCACGCCTTCTTCCACGGCCGGGCGTCCGCAGCTCCGCTCCCTGTCCTGCGGGATCCGGCGCCGGCTGTGAGCGGGCCGGAGCCAGCCTGATTTTTCCTGCTTGCAGCCTAGAAGGCAGACTGTAAATTAGCGGTATGAGCACGGCGCCGACTCATCTCGTTCCCGGCCTTGAGCGACAGCGCACCCTGCCTCTACGCGAGCTGCTTTGGCTGGCCATGGTGTTTGCCTCGGTCAAGGTCGCCATTGAGGTCCTCGGCAATCTGGTTTCTCAACATGTCGGCTACGGCATCTTTCGCGACGAGATGTACTACCTGATCTGCGGGCAGCGCCTGGCCTTTGGCTACGTAGACCAGCCGCCGCTGGTGGCCCTGCAGGCACGGCTGGCGCAGATGCTGTTCGGCATCGATCATATGTGGTCACTGCGCCTGTTCGCGGCGTTGGCGGGTGGAGCAAAAATCGTGCTCACCGGGCTGCTGGCGCGCGCGCTCGGCGGCGGCCGCGCCGCTGCTGCGCTGGCCATGTTCGCCGTGCTCACGGCGCCGGTCTATCTTTCGATTGATAGCTTTTTGTCGATGAACGCCTTCGAACCGGTCTTCTGGATGACGGCGATGCTGGCGCTGGTTGAGATCGTGCGGCACAGCGGAGACGATTCGCGAACCGGCCCGATTCGCAACTGGTGGATTGTGCTCGGAGTAAGCGCCGGGCTGGGGCTGGAAAATAAAGCCACGTTGGTTTTCTATCTCGTCAGTCTCTTGCTCGCACTGCTGTTTACCCCGGCGCGCCGGGTGCTGTTGTCGCGTGAGTGCGTTTTGGGTATCGCGATCCTCGTGTTGCTCGCTCTACCCAATCTCATCTGGCAGGCGATGCACCACTTTCCTACGTGGGAGTGGCTGCAGGCGGTGCAGCGCAGCGACAAGGACATCAAGCTGCCGCCGCTCAAATTGTTCCTCAGCCAGATCGTGATGCTCGGGCCTTTGCATAGTCTGCTGTGGCTGACCGGGGCGGGCTGGCTTTTATTGGCCAAAGAAGCGCGCGCGTGGCGTTTCGCCGGGCTCGCGTACGTGATTTTTCTGGCTTACATGATGCGCATGCATGCGAAGGATTACTACCTGGCGCCGGCCTATCCGATTCTCTTCGCCGCCGGGGCCGTTGCCTGGTCGCGCTGGGCGGCGCGGCATCGGGTGGTTCGCGGCATGGTGTGGAGCTACGCCGCTTTGCTGCTGATTGGCACTTGCTTCGCCCTGCCGTATGCGCTGCCGGTTCTTTCCCCGCAGCGCTTTCTTGCCTACGAGAGGTGGGTGGGTTTTCATCCGGCTGACATGGAGACGCACGATCCGACGCTGCTGCCACAGTTTTACGCGGACCGCTTTGGCTGGACTGAGTTACTCGCCAAGGTAAGTGCGATCTACCAAGCACTGCCGCCCGAGCAACGGGCGCGGACGGGCATCTTCGCAGGAAATTACGGAGAGGCAAGCGCGATCAATCTCTATGGTCCCCGGCTCGGCTTGCCGGTTGCCATCAGCGGCCACCAGGCGTACTGGCTTTGGGGTCCGCACGGGTATACAGGGGACGATATCATTCTCGTCACGCAGGCGACGCCGCCCGAGCTCAAGGAGTACTACGAAACCTGCACGCTGATGGCAGTTCGCACCGAGCCGCTCGCCATGCCCTGGGAACGCGGGCCGATCTTTTTATGCCACGGGGCAAAATTTCCTTTTACTACGCACTGGGAGGAGCGGAAAGCGTATCACTGACTCCCACCTATGACTTACAACGCTCGATGAAGAGGTTCATGCTGCAGGCATCGCCACCTACAGAGTTGCGGCCTCCCAGGGCAGACGCCCCCGGGCACGGTTTACCACGCGTTCTCGGCGCCTCGCAAGCAACCGCCATCGTGGTCGGCACAATTATCGGCAGCGGCGTCTTCCTGGTGCCGCAGGAGATGATGCGGGCTGTCGGCAACTCGTCGCTCGTCTACCTGGCCTGGGCGGTCGGCGGCCTGCTATCGCTTTTCGGCGCGATGACCTATGCCGAGCTGAGCGCGATGCTCCCGGACACGGGTGGCGAGTATCTGTACCTCCGGGGCGCCTATGGAGACTTTCCCGCATTCCTCTATATGTGGACCTGGTTCGCGCTGGCCAAGCCTGCGTCGATTGCGAGCGTAACGACTGGACTTGCACGCACGCTCACAATATTCCCTGCGCTGCGCTGGCTCGAACAGGTCGCCATGCATGCGCCTGTTCTCGTTCGCTGGTCGCAGATCTTTGCGATTGCGGCGACGTGGCTGATCACGGGACTCAACTATCTCGGCATGAAAAAGGCCGGCGAGTTTCAACTTTTCTTTACCTGGCTTAAGGGCGCGCTGATCCTCGTGATTGCCGTGGTCTGCTTCTCCGCGCCCGCTGGTTCGTGGAAGCACCTGGCTTCGAGCTTCCCCGGCGCGCAGGGCGGCGTGGCAGGCTTTATGATCGCGCTGATCGCGGCGCTCTGGGCCTACGACGGCTGGAACGATCTGACCATGGTGGCAGGCGAGGTAAAGCGGCCGGAGCGCAACCTGCCGATTGCGCTGATCGCCGGATTACTGATCGTCGGCGGCCTCTACGTGGTCACAAACGTGGCCATCGAGTATGTACTGCCGGCACCGCAGATTGCTGCCTCTGCCCGCCCGGCGGTGGCCGCGCTGAGCGTGGTGACAGGGGCACGCGGGGCAACGCTGGTTTCCGCGGCGATGGCCTTCAGCATATTTGTAACCTTGAACGGTACAATCATGTCGGGCGCGCGTGTACCCTATGCCGCCTCGCGCGACGGACTCTTCTTCCGCCGGATGGGAGATACCCATCCGCGTTTTCAAAGCCCATCGACCTCGCTGATCGTGCAGGGGTTGCTCGCAACCGGATTGTTGCTGGCGGTCGGGCGCTTTCAACAATTATTCGAGCTTGCCATCTTTGCCGAGTGGCTCTTCTACATGGTCACCGCGACCACCGTCTTTGTGTATCGTCAACGCCAGCCGGCCCTGCCCCGGCCCTATCGTGTGTGGGGCTATCCCGTGCTGCCGGCGATCTTTGTCTTGGCCGCGTGCGTGCTTCTGGTTTATTCCTATGCGACAAACCTGCGCAGCTCGCTGGCAGGGACAGCACTGATCCTGGCAGGCATCCCGCTCTACATTCATGTGCGAAGGCTCTACGCGAAGGCCGCGCCCGTACACTAGAGCGAGCCATGAAAGCGAAGCTGGGCCAGAACTTTCTTGTCAGCGCGGAAGCACAGCGGGCCATCGCTGACGCACTTGGAGACGTGCGCCGCCAGGTCGTCGTGGAGATCGGCCCGGGCAAGGCAGCTCTCACCGACCTGCTGGCCCGGCGGGCACGCATGCTGGTCGCAATCGAGCTCGACCGCACTCTGGCCGCGGCGCTTCGCGCGCGCTTCCTCATCAGCAACGCGGAAGCTCCGCGAGTGCAGGTGCTGGAGCAGGATGTGCTTACTGTCGACCTCTCAGCGCTGGCTGCCGGCCTGGTCGATGCAGACGCAGGCTCAATATCGGAACAGGCTAGGCTGGCTGTAGTTGGCAACCTGCCCTACTACATCACGTCGGACATCCTGCTGCACCTGTTCGCGCACCAGGCCGTGATCAGCCACGCAGTGCTGATGGTGCAGCGCGAAGTTGCGGACCGGATGGTCGCCGAGCCAGGGACCCGCGATTACGGCATGCTGGCCGCGACCTGCCAGCTCTATGCGCGTGGAGAGCGGCTCTTTAGCCTGCCGCCCTCGGCCTTCTCACCGCCGCCGCAGGTGCATTCGAGCGTGGTGCGACTCAGGTTTGCGCCGCGTTTCGCCGAGTTGAATCTTGACCCGACTGCGTTTATCGCGCACCTGCGCGCATCCTTTGCGCAGAAGCGCAAGACGCTGGCAAATAACCTGCGTGCGGCCGGCTACGCGGCGCCTGAAGTTGCCGCGGCGCTCGGCAAAGCCGGCATCACCGCAGGGGCGCGCGCTGAATCGCTTACGCTTGAAGAGCAAGCAGCCGTCTTCCACGCACTGCGTGCAAGCCGGCTTACACGTTGAACTTGAAGAACAGTATGTCGCCATCTTTGACGACGTATTCCTTGCCTTCAGACCGCAGCAACCCTTTCTCCTTGACAGCCTGCTCGGTGCCGAGCGCGAATAGATCGTCCGACGCGTAGCAGTCCGCCTTGATAAATCCTTTTTCAAAATCAGAGTGGATCACGCCGGCCGCGCCTGGTGCCTTGGTGCCTCGGCGAATCGTCCATGCGCGAACCTCCTGGACGCCGGCGGTAAAGTAGGTGATGAGATCAAGCAGCCGGTAGGCGGAGTGGATCAAGCGATTCAGCCCGGGCTCGGCCAGGCCCATGTCCGCAAGAAACTCGTCACGTTCCGCGGGCTCAAGCTGGGCGATTTCGCTCTCGAGCGCGCCGCAGATGCGCACCACCTGCGAGCCTTCCTCAGCCGCACGCTGCTCGACCGCCGCAGTGTAAGCGTTGCCTGGCCCGAGGCCCGACTCATCAACGTTGGCAACATACAACTGCGGCTTGGCCGTGATGAGAAAGAGTTCGCGGGCGATCAGTTTTTCATCTTCGGTCAGATCGGCTGTGCGCGCAGGGCGGCCCGCGTTCAGCGCAGCAAGCAGCTTTTGCAGCATCGCGTGCTCGGCCTTGACCTTGCCGTCGCTTGAGGCCTTCGCGGCGCGCTCGACGCGGGTGTTGCGCTTCTCGACTGTGTCGAGATCGGCTAGTAGTAACTCGGTGTTGATGATGTCGATATCATGGAGCGGATTGACGCCGCCGGCCACGTGAATGACCTCCGGATCATCAAAACAGCGCACCACGTGACATACAGCGTCGGTGGCGCGAATGTGACCTAGGAACTGATTTCCCAGACCTTCGCCCTTGGACGCGCCTTCAACCAGACCGGCGATGTCGATAAACTCCATCGTGGTTGGCACCAGGCTCTTTGGCTTGACGAGCGCGGCGATCTTCTGCAGGCGCTCATCCGGCACCGTGACCGCGCCGGTGTTTGGATCGATCGTGCAAAATGGGTAGTTGGCGGCCTGGGCTTTGGCCGAGGTCAACGCGTTGAAGATGGTGCTCTTGCCTACATTGGGCAGGCCGACGATTCCGCAATTCAGAGGCATTCTGCTGATTCCTTCCCTTCCATTGGAACATGGCCGGAGCTCCTGCCGCGGGCCTGCGATCAATCCCTTCTTTTTGACCTGCCCGCCCCCGCGGTACCCCGTCCCTGAGCAAGCAATGGCCGCGGCTTCAGACTGCAGTGCCGGGGACAGGATAGTCTTAGTCGCAGGGCAGCCATAGAGTGGAGGGCGGCGCATGAAGAAGGCGCTTATCAGCGGTATCACCGGGCAGGACGGCGCTTACCTGGCCCAGTTTCTTCTGGAAAAGGGCTATGAGGTGCATGGCATCAAGCGCCGCACGTCGCTGATCAACACGACCAGGATTGATCACCTCTATGAAGACCCGCATGCCTCGGGCCGAAGGTTCGTTCTGCATTATGGAGACATGACGGACTCGTCAAGCCTGATTCACGTGGTCGAGAAGGTTCAGCCAGACGAGATCTACAATCTTGCGGCGCAGAGCCATGTGAAGGTCTCGTTTGAGGAGCCCGAATATACCGCCAACTCGGATGCGATCGGGGTCCTGCGCATGCTCGAAGCCATCCGCATCCTGCGACTGGAAACGACGACCCGCTTCTATCAGGCGTCTACCTCGGAGCTGTACGGGCTGGTGCAGCAGACGCCGCAGACCGAGCACACGCCTTTTTATCCACGTTCGCCCTACGCGGTGGCCAAGCTGTATGGCTATTGGATCGTGGTGAATTATCGCGAAGCCTACGGCATGTATGCCTGCAACGGGATCCTGTTCAATCATGAGTCGCCGCTGCGTGGGGAAACCTTTGTGACGCGCAAGATCACGCGGGGGCTGGCGCGCATCAAGCACGGGCTACAGGAGATGCTGCACATGGGCAACATCGATTCCATGCGCGACTGGGGCCATGCCCGCGATTACGTCGAGATGCAGTGGCTGATGCTGCAACAGGATGCGCCCGAGGATTATGTGATTTCAACCGGCGAACAGCACTCGGTGAAACAATTTATCTCACTCGCTGCCGAGATGCTGCAGATGCCCCTTCGCTGGCGCGGGGAAGGTATCGAACAGCAAGGGGTTGACGAGCATGGCCGGATCCTTGTCTCTGTAGACCCGGCTTACTTTCGCCCGACGGAAGTAGATACCCTGCTGGGCGATCCGGCCAAGGCTCGACGCCAACTGGGATGGGCACCGCGCACAACCTTTCTCCAACTGGTACAGGAGATGGTGGCGGCCGACGAACGGTCAGCGGAACAAGAAGCGTTGGTGCGGCGGTATGGCTATGGAAGGCCCGAGAGCCACGACAGCTGACCGCCCATCCACCCGCCTCACTCTGCTCCGCGAGGAGCAACGGGGTCAGGATCGGCAGAGACAAGGTGTGCGTGCACGATGAATCGTTGGGGTGCTGCGCCGACATACTCAAAGGGATAGCAGGTGATCAGGACGAGTTCGGGGCGATCCTGGATGTCGAGGACGTGGACCTGTTCCGGATTGACGATCTCGGTGGAATCGACAATGTATCGATAGCTGCCCGCACCACTGACAGCGCGTATTTCCATCTTCAACGCGACGTGGCGCAGCGGGCGCAGAAACGTATCCCGGTGCCCGGCAAGCGCCGTCGTACCGAGGCCGCCCAGCATGGCTGTGCCTCGTATGTGCCCGAGTCCACGCAGGAGGCTTTTTGTATCATCATCCTCAACAACGGGCACGGTCAGGTTCAAAGCCGGGATCTCGATGCGTCCCAGCACCGTTCCTGAGAGCGCCGGGCCAGCCCCGGAAGGAGATGGATCCTGGGCCAGAGTGCGCGCTGCGCGCATTTGCCAGCCACAGGCGAGCAGAACCGCCGAGCAGAGAAAGGCGACGCACCAGCACACCTTCTCTGCTCCGCTCGCCCGGGCCATGATGTTTGCTCGCAACACCCTGCTCCTGCCTAGCGCGTTGCCTTGGCGGCGAGCAGGCCATTCACCTTGAAGCCGCAGGCAGAGATGAGGGACAGAAGCCCAAGGATCGCGACTGCGGGAAGATAGGAAGCCGTGTGCGGCAGAGCAGCAACGACCGGCTTATGTGCCACGGCAGCTACCTGAGAGTAGCGCTCGGCCTTAATGCCTCCGCTCGTGTCCCCCGGACCAACGTGCGTAGGCGAGAGCAGCCAGAGGGTGACCATCTGCATATCTTCCTTGGACAGGCCATTGTTGCTCACGCGACCTTCAGAGGCCGGATCGATGGCCGCAACCCGCGTACCGTTGGCCTTGGCCAGGGCCACTGCGTCATCCTTGGGATAGACGAATTCGAGCGCGCCCGGACCGCCGGGAAAACTCCAGCCCTTCAAATAGACATCCCCGCTCGGACTCTTGGCCCACTTGATCTCGCCCGAACCTTTGAGCGCCGGGTTGGGGATGCCGAGAAAGCTGGGGCGGTTTGTGCTTCCCTCTCCATCCACGCGAAGGATATATCGGTCGGATAGATGATCGACAACCTTCAGCGTATAGCTGCCGGGCTTGAGCGTGGAACCGGGAACACTGGTGGGCTGATCAATCTGGAGCTTGGATGAAGGTTCTGCAGCCTGCAGGGAAGCCGAACCCAGCAGCAGCGCGAGACAGCAGGGGACAATCTTCTTAAACATGACCAACTCCTTTGAGTAGATGAAGCGCAGCACATGGTGAAGCCGAGGCGGTCCTTCCCTGCACCACAGGCTCCTATATGGGAGGATGCGATGCAGATTCTTCCGGGACGACTGCCTAGCCGATGCCGGATGATGAAAATTCGAACAACGCGGTTCGACTGCAGGCCCCTAGGCCGCTCCCACCATATTCCTTTTTCCATGTTCACGAGCGTCCTATGTTACCGATGAGACTAACTTCCCTGCGCGCCAACAAGATCTCGCAGACTTCCCGGAGTGCTGGATAGACATTGAAGCGCTTCATTTAGGGGAACTTACTTCCCGATCGAAGCAAAGGCCGCATGGGTCGCTTATGTAGGTTCTTAGTGGAAGTAAGTTGCAGTAACCAAAACTCTGGTGACTTACCAGAACTTAGTACACGAAAGGTTTGAATTTCAGGGCTTCTGTAGGTAAGGTTGAATCCACACCCCCCTGTCTCTTCGTAACCGTTAGGACCGCGAAAAATCAAATGAACAAACCCTGGACATGGATCCTAGCTCTTGCGCTATGTTCTTTGGGCCCCCTTGGGGCGCAGCGCTCCCCTGCGCCCTCGAGCGAGTATGTGATGGGTCCGGGCGATGAGATCGTGCTGCATGTAGTGGATCTTGAAGAGATCCCCGAGAAGCCGATCCGCATCGATCCTAGCGGGTTCATCGATCTGCCGCTCGCCGGCCGTGTTGAAGCCAGTGGATTGACGGTGGAACAATTAAAGGCTTCGTTGGCTACGAAGCTGGCCAAGTACATCAGCTCTCCGCATATCTCGATTAATCTGACCGACGATCAGAGCCGGCCGGTGTCGATCATCGGCGCGGTCAACAGTCCGGGTGTGCACCAGCTCAAAGGGCCCAAGCGCTTGATCGAAGTTATTTCGCTCGCGGGCGGGGTGCGACCAGATGCGGGCGCAATCGTGATCATCACGCGCCAGGCCAAGTGGGGCAAGTTGCCGCTTCCGGGGGCGACGACCGACGAGACCGAGGGGTTCACGACCGCCCGCATCTCGCTCGACAGTTTACTGGCAGCCAAGCGGCCGGCCGAGAATATCGCCATCCTGCCCGATGATGTGATCTCGGTCCCGAAGGCAGACCTGGTGTACGTGGTGGGCGACGTGAAAAAGGCCGGCGGCTTCCAGCTCTCCTCGCATGCGTCGATGTCCGCGCTGCAGGCGCTCTCGCTCTCCGAGGGTTTTGGTCCGAGCGCCTCGCCCAAGAACGCCAGGATCATGCGACCGGCCGAGCAGGACAGCACCAAGATGAACGAGATTCCGGTCAACCTGCAGAAGATCTTCGAAGGCAAAGCGCCCGACGTGGCCCTCTACGCAAACGATGTTCTTTTTGTCCCGAACAGCTTGACCAAGTCTTCTGCGCGGCGCGTGGCGGAAGCAGTCCTGCAAGCAGGAACCGGCTTTGCGATCTACGCCCACTAGGCGATCGCCTGAGCGCCGGCGGCAGACGGCTTTGCGCAGCAAGTGTTCAGCACGGAAAATATGGGAGTCATGGCATGGAAGAGTTCCCTATCAGGTACCAGCAGAACCGTGCGGTTCCGGCATCGGCCTCCATGCTTGAGGGCGCGGTCGGACATGGGTGGCAGCCCGAGCCCGAGCCAAAGAGCCAGCTGCTCTCCGACTATATTCGCGTGCTCACGCGGCACCGCACGTCCATCGCTCTGCTGGCGCTGGCTGGAGCGCTGGCCGGCGTGCTGATCAACCTGTCCGTGCAGCCGCTCTATCGGGCGCGCACCTCGCTCGATATCCAGAGCCTGAACAACGACTTCATGGATATGAAGGCGGTGGCGCCGACCGGAGACAGCGGTAGCGCCTCGACAGAAACCTATGTGCAGACCCAGATCAAGATGCTGCAGAGCGAGACCCTGCTCGAGGACACGGTGCGCGGGCTCGAAGCGCAGCCCCACGCCGCCTATGTCGAGCGGGACGACTTGCTCTCGCGCATCAAGCAAGCCCTGCACCTGGGGCACGGCTCGCCGATCACCTACTCCATGCTGCTGCACGATGCAGCCACACGCACCAAGGTCAAGCCGCTGGGGCTCACGCGGCTGGTCGAGATCGATTGCGACTCCTGGAACGCGGAGTTTTCAGCCAAGTTCTGCAACACGCTGACCGACACCTTCCGCGAGGATGACTATGCCACGCGCGGAGCCGAAGCCGCCAAGACCAGCGAGTGGCTCACCCGCCAAGTGGCCGACGTCCGCGCCCAGGCGCAGGAGTCCGAGCAGAAGCTCGAAGCCGCGACCGGCGGCAATGGGCTGGTGCTGAGCACGCAGAACAACAGTGTCTCCGAGGATCGACTGCGCCAGGTACAGGAAGAGCTGGTGCGCGCGCAGGCCGACCGGATGGAGAAGCAGGCGGCGCTCGAGGTCAGCGTGAGCGCGCCGATCGATTCGCTGCCGAGCGTGCTCGACAACCCCAACTTTCGCCAGTACCAGCAGCAGCTTGCCGACCTAAAGAACAGGGTCGCGCAGCTGGTGCCCCCGCTTACCGAGGAGAACCCGAAGGTCATCCATCTGCGTTCGCAGATCAAGGAGCTCGAGGGCGAGATGGAGCAGCAGCGGGCGGTGATCGTGGGCCGGGTGAAGGACGAGTATGCCTCGGCCAAGCACCGCGAAGACCTGCTTACGATCACCTACCAGGCGCAGGAGGCGAATACCTCAAACGAGCTGGGCAAGACCAACAAGGTCAACCTGCTGCGCCGGGAGGTGGACTCAGAACAGCAGCTTTACCAGACCCTTTTGCAGCGGGCCAAGGAGGCGGGCTTCGCCTCGGCGATGCATGTCAACACGATCCGGGTCGTCGATGCCGCCAAGGCGCCAAAGTTTGCCATCTCCCCGCGCCGCGGCACCGCGGTCGGCGCCGGCTTTCTCCTCGGCTCGCTCTGCGGCGTGGGCCTGGCCTTCTACAAGGAGCGCACCTCGGGCACCATCCGTTTCCCCGGGGAAGTGCCCTCGCTGCTGCGCGTGCAGGAGCTGGGCGTGATCCCCAGCATGCACTATGGGCGGCGCCTGCTCACCACCGCGCCGGGCGGGCTGCTGCGCAACCTGCCCGGGGTCAAGCCCACGCTGCCGCCGAGCATTGCCATTGCCGGCCGGTCCGAGCGCATCAGCCCGCTGCACATTTGGCAAGAACAGTTCTCGGTGGCGGCCGAGGCCTACCGCAACGCGACCTTCTCGATCCTGCTCGCGAGCCGCAAGCTGGGCGTGGCGAAGATGTATGTGGTCTCGAGTCCGGGTGCGGGCGAGGGCAAGACCACGGTGGTTTCCAACCTGGGCGTGGCGCTCAGCCAGTCGCAGCGACGGGTCGTGATCCTGGACGGGGACCTGCGCAAGCCGGGCCTGCACAAGGCGCTCGGGATGACCAACACCCGAGGCCTGCGCGAGATTCTGCGCGGCGAGATCGACCCGCTCACCGGCCCGCTGGCCGCCTTCTGCCAGCAGACTGCGACTCCCAACCTGTCCATCGTGACCTCGGGAACGGGCCAGGAAGAGGTGACCGAGCTGCTGCATTCGCCGCGGGCGGCAAGCCTGCTGCACCGTCTGAGCGAAGAGTTTGACCTGGTGCTGATCGATACCCCGCCCATGCTGCACATGGCCGACGCACGGATCTTTGCCGATCACACGGACGGCGTCATTCTGGTCTTCCGCGCCGGGGTCACCAACCTCGACCAGGCGCAGGCCGCGCACGAGATCTTTGTGCATGACCGGGTGCGCGTGCTGGGCACCATCCTCAACGATTTTGATCCCTCCCGCGAAGGCAAGAGCGGCTACTACAAGTCTTACTACCAGTACAAGGACGCGATCGAAAAGGCGCCCGCGGAAGGGGCGCGGGTATGAGCCTGGCTACGATGCCGGAGCGAGGGTCGGGGGCCTTGGCTGGCCAGGCCGGGGGGATCGCGGACTCGCTGCTCGACGCAGAAGCGCCTGACCTGGCGACGCCCAAGCCGCTGTCCGGCTCGAGCGGCGGCGGGGCCGGCGGCGTACCGGGCCATGTGGCGCGGAGCCTGGTCAGCGGCACGTCGGCCATGGGCGCAGGCGCGCTGATCGAGCGGGGCTTCGGGTTTCTGGCCAACATACTCGCGGCGCGCTTCGGCGGAGCTTCGACCTTTGGCGCCTACTCGCTCGGCATCACGACAGCGGCCAACATCTCGACCTATGCTGCGGGCGGGATCGGGTCCACGGCGGCGCGCTTCTCCGGCAAGTACCCCCTGGGCAGCCCCGGCTACGGCAGCCTGGCGCGGGCGCTGGCCATCGTTTCGATAGTCTCGGCGACGGTGGCCGCGGGCGCGCTGTGGTTTGGCGCCGTGCCGCTCGCCCACCTCCTGCACAAGGAGAGCCTGGCGCCGCTGCTGCGCTGGGCCGCGTTTTCGGCAGCCGGCATGATCCTGCTCGAATGTGCGCGGGGCTTCTTTGTCGGGCAGCGGCGACTGGGCGCGCTGCTGCTGCTCTCCCTGATCGTCGGGCTGGGCCTGGTGCTGCTGCTGCCCTGGGCGGCCCGCCAGCACCAGGCCTCCCACATGATCCTGGCGCAGGCCGCGATGACGGCCTCCGCGGTGGCGATCTGCCTGCTGCTGGCTCGCCCTCTGGGTATGCTGGTCAAGGCTCCCGCGCAGGCTGCCGCAGTCGGGCCGGTGTTGCGCGAGGTGTGGTCGTTCGGCATGGTGCAGCTGGCCGGGCTGATCGGGATGAACCTGGCAGGATGGTGGCTCACCACGCTGGTCGCGCGGGCCGATACGACCCTGGTGCAGATGAGCTTTCTCGCCATCGCCAACCAGATGCGCAATATCGTCGGGCTGGGACCGAGTCTGCTCACCGAGAGCAGCTACGCCATCATGGCGGCCAGCCACGGCGCGAGCGGCCGCGTGCAGGCCGGGCCGGGAGACGGCGCGAGCCGGGCGACCGGCCAGACGCCCGACCACCAGACGC
>CAZZYH010000028.1:23757-28327 GCA_964658225.1 Vulcanimicrobiota bacterium
GTCGATGCTGAACAGGGGCTCCTTGCCCACGTTGCGCGCCACGCCGACCACCAGACGCCCGACCAGGTCATGGCCTTGTGCACCTTCTTTGCGACCGCCTCCTCGCTCGCGCTCTCCGCGCTCGGCATCCTGATCGTTCCCTGGGGCCTGACCCTGCTCTATGGCAGCGCGTACCGGGCGGGCGGGATCGCCACCGCGATCGGGCTCGCGATAGCCACCGTGCACATGGGCAACTCCCCGGCGGCGGCGCGGCTAACCATTGTGTCGATCCAGACCTCGGGCGTGATCAACACCGTCTGGGCGGTCTTTGTCGCCGGGGCAGGCACGCTGCTGCTGCTCGGCGGGGGCACGGCCTGGCAGGCGATGGGCGTGTACCTGGGCGCGCATCTACTGTCATCGACGCTCGTGATCTCGGCGCTGGTGCGGCGCCGGTGTGTGCCGCCCGGGATGCTGGCGGTGATGGCGCTGGGCAGTGGAAGCAGCGTCGTGCTGGCGGCGCTGGCCTGGCTGCGCACCTTCGTCCTGGCGCTGCCCTGCACGCTGGCCATGCTAGCAGTGATGGGTGCCTCGCTCGGTGCCTTGCTGGTGTTGGGCAGACGCCATGGCTGGCTGCCGACGGTCGCGGCGCTGCGCCAGCTGGTGGCTTCGTCCCTGGCGCGCCTGGCGCCGTCGCGGAGGATCGCCGATGGTCTCTAGTCTCGCGCAGCCTGTCGCAGCTCCCTCGGTGGTCGCGCCGACCGTAACCGCAACGCGCGCCGTCGCGGTGCTGGCCTACGTGCATCTGCGCAATATCCATCGATCGACGGGCGCAGGGCGGGTGGCGCGCCAGTTGACCGAGCACCTGGCTCTCGGCAGCGATGTGCGTCTGCGCGTGCTGGCCGATGCCGGGGACCATGCGCGCATCGTGCCGCTGGTGGGCGCGCCGTGGGATGGATTTGACTACAGTCTTTTTGCCGCGGACACATCGCGGCAGCAGGCGCGCTGGCTGGCTCTCGACGCCCCGGCCGCGGAGAGCTTCTGGCCGCAGGCGGACATCGTCTTCTGCACTGCCGAGTCCTACGTTCCCACCCGCACCGCGCGCACGGTTGTGACCCTGCACGATGCCGCCTACTTTGAAAAAGACGCGCATGTCCGCGATCTCGCCTTCTGGAAGCAGAGATTGAAGTGGCGGCTGCTCTATGCCAAGCTGAGTCGCCATGTGGACCTGTTTCACACCGTTTCGCACTTTTCGGCAGACCGCCTAGCCTACTTCTTTCCTTCCCTTCGCTCGCGGCTGCGCGTGGTCCCCAATGCCGTCTCGCCGCAGTTTTTCGCGCCGGTGGCCGCCTCGGGTCTCGCCTACCTGCGGGCGCAGGAGCTGGACGATCGCCAACTGCTGCTGGTGCCGGGCGGGCTGCACTATCGCAAGAATGCCGAGCTGATCCTGTCCGCGGCGCCGCGGCTGCTCGCGCGCTTTCCGGCACTGACGGTCGCCGTTGTCAATCACTCGCATCCGGCTTACGCGGCCCGGGCAGCCGCGCTCGGTCCGCGCTTCCGGCTGCTCGGCTTTGTCTCCGACGAGGCGCTGCGGGCGCTCTACGGCGCGGCTTCCGCGGTCTGGTTTCCCTCCCGTTATGAGGGCTTCGGCCTGCCCGTGCTCGAGGCGATGGCCTGCGGAGCGCCGGTAGTGGCCAGTCGCGCCTCTTCCTTGCCGGAGATCGCCTCGGACGCGGCGCTGCTGGCTGACCCGGACCAGGCGCAGGCCCACCTCGAGCATCTGAGCCTGATCCTCGGGGATGCGCGGGCGGCGGCAGAGTTTGCCGCGCGGGGGCGCGTCCAGGCCGGGCGGTTTACCTGGGCGGCCAGCGCGCGATCCCTGACCGAACACTTTCACTCGCTCCTTTAACCGAAAGCGAAGCAGCCATGGCGACGAGGACCCTGACCGACGCACCCGGGCATGCCGAGCCAGCCCCTCCCGGCGGCCGCTCGCCCGCGCGCGCGCGCCAGCCGGATGCCGCGCCGCGCATGGGTCGCGGCAAGGCCGTTGTCGTCCACAGCGGCGCGCGCGACGCCTACCAGGTGGCGCGCGCGCTCGACGAGGCGGGCCGGCTGGAGTGCCTGGTCACCGACCTCTACTGGCCCGGGGACCGGCCCTGGGCGGTGCGGCTGCTGCGCCTGCTCCCGGCCTCGGTCGCCACGCAGCTGCGGCAGCGGACCGAGCCTGCCCTGCACTCGGCCCGCGTCCGCGCACTGACGCTGCGTGGCGCGCTCACGCTGCTGCTCGACAAGCTGCCGCACGTACCCTTTGCCTGGCGCTGTCGCAGGATGCGCGCCAACGATGCCGCACTGGGCGCCTCTGCCGGCCGGCGGGCCCGCCGGAGCGGCGCAACGCTGGTCAGCTACAGCTACTACGGCTACCACGCCTTTGAACAGGCAGGCAGGCCCGGCATCCTCTTTCAACTGCATCCCCACCCGGCGAGCATGCGCAGCATCCTCAAGGCAGAGCTGGCCGCGCACCCCGAGTGCGCCGAGTCGCTCGGCAAGGAGTGGGAGCTGGCGCTGCCGGAGCAGGACTACCGCCGCCTGGTCGCCGAGCCCGCGATGGCGGCGCACACGCTGGTCGCCTCCTCCTTTACCCGGGACACGCTGATCGAACACGGCACGCCCGCGCATACGATCACCGTGATTCCCTACGGGGTGGACTGCGCCCGCTTTACCCCATCGAACCAGCCGCGCCGGCCGGATCCCAAGCTGCGGCTGCTCTTTGTCGGCCGCATCAACCAGCGCAAGGGCATCCAGTACCTGCTCGATGCCCTGCGGCTGCTCGATAACCCGGAGATCCACCTGTCGGTGTGTGGCCGGGTGGTCGATTCGCTCGAAATCTTCAAGCCCTTCGCCGGGCAGGTCCAGATCCACCCCGACGTCAGCCACGCCGAACTGCTGGCCGCCTATCGCGATGCCGATCTGTTCGTGTTTCCCTCGATTGCAGAAGGCTTCGGCCAGGTGCTTCTCGAGGCGCTTGCCTGCGGCCTCCCCGTGCTCAGCACCACACGCACTGCGGCTCCTGACCTGATTGACGAGGGCGTGGAAGGCTGGGTGGTGGCCCCGGGGCGCGCGGACCTGCTGGCCGAGCGCATTGCCTGGGCGTGCACGCACCGCACCGAGGTGGCCCGGATGCGCACCGCTGCCCGCCAGCGCGCAGAACAGTTCCCCTGGCAGCGCTTCCGCGAGGGGGTCGTGGCGAGCTTCGACACGTTCGTGCAGGCGGACCGGCATCGCGCCGGGGCCGGGGCGGGAGAGCCGGCCGAGGTGCGCCATGTATGAGGCCCTGCTCTGGATCACGGCCGCGATCACGGTCGCCGGCATCCTGGTTGCTCTCGATGGCAGTCGCGATGTCTTTCATCCCCTGATCTTCATCGGGCCGATGATCGGCTTTCTCTATGTCTGGATGCCCTGGCGGCTGCTCGACGCAGACGCCCTGAGCCACTACTTTGACCCCGAACAATTGGTCTTCCTCCAGGCGCTCTACATCGGCGGCATTCTCGCTTTTGTGCTTGCCTGCCTCAGCGTGGGCCTGCGCGTGCGGCGGCCGCGTTTGCCGGGTCCGCGCCGTTTGCCGCCGGCGATGTGTCATCGCCTGCTGATTGGGGCAGCCATCGCGGGCGGCATCGGGCTGGCCTGCTGGTGCGTCACCATCGTGAACGTGGGCGGCTTTGTAAAAGCCTTCAGTGCGGCCTACGCCGGGGGCTGGGATGACAGCGGCTACGTGCGCGACGGCAGCCTGCTGATGCTGGTCGGCGTACTGCTCTCGATCACCTCGCTTTCGCTTGGGGGCCCTCGGGTCGCCAGCCTGGCGCTTGCAGCGATCTTCGGCTTGCCCTGGTTTGCGCAGGCGCTGTTGACGGCGCGGCGCGGACCCACCTTTGCCATTACCGTGATCCTGCTGATGGGCTGGTACATGGCGCGGCGCAGGCGTCCTCCGGCGGTGGCCATGGCCGCGGCCGGCTTGCTGCTCGGCTGGGTCGTGCTCTTCCTGGTCACGAACCGTCAGAGCATCCACCTGGGCGCTGACCTGAGTGATGTGAATACGGACGTGACCCAGATCGCCGACAAGGCGGACACGGGCAACGAGTACATCTATGGCGGGGGTTCGGTGATCAGCGCCCAGCGCCGGGATCACTACTTCTGGATGCGTCGCTACCTGGCCCAGATCATGGTGCGGCCGATCCCGAGCGCGATCTGGCCGACCAAGTATGAAGATTTTGGCGTGCCTGAGCTGCTTGAGAATGGCGGCACCGGCGCCGGCATCGGCGATGCCATGGGCTGGCAGGGCGCGGTCGGCTCGGCGCCGGGCATCGTGGCCGACCTGTGGATTGAAATGTCGTGGCTGTGTATTCCGGCGATGGCCGGGCTCGGCCTGCTGTACGGCTTGGTGTGGAAGCGCGCGGTCGAGCGTGGGGGCCCCTGGACGGCACAGTATGTGATCCTCGCGGCGCTCTCGATCTACCTGGTGATGCAGACGATGGAGGCGGTGATCTTCCGCAGCCTCCTGCTGTCGCTCCCCTGCTGGCTGAGCTGGCGCTGGGCGCTG
>CAZZYH010000029.1:0-28086 GCA_964658225.1 Vulcanimicrobiota bacterium
TCGGCCGGATCGCCCGAGACGACGGCCCCGGGGACGCCCGGCATCGGACCGGTCGGCCTGAGGGGTGGCGCGATCGGGGTAGGGCGAGCGTCTGCGCGGGTGCCTGCCGATGCGGCGGGGGGCGCGGAGGAGACAGGCGGGGGCGGGACATAGGCTGTCTGCCGCTTGTGGCCGCAGCCGGCGAGCCCGGGAAGGAGGCCGGCAAGCCCCAGCAGGACGCCGGCGAGCAGAAGGCTGGGCAGAGAGACAGGCGCGCGTGGCGCCCTGAGGGAGGCTCGGCCTGAGGCTCGCATCCCGGGCCCGAGCGCTCCGCGGTGTACGTTCGGCCCGACGCCGGGCTGCCGAGGTGCAAAGCCGCGCGGCGGACAGGCCTGCGGTTCGGCCGCACAGCTCACCTGCCGGCTCTTTCGTGCGCCGCGGTTGCCCCGCCGGCAGGCGGACGCGAGCCATGTTCCAGCTGCTCAGCCATGCTGCGGAGCCGGTCTGCGGCCACGCGCAGCGCCACCGAGGAGGACCGGCGCACCTGCGGCACAACCTTATCGTTGAGATAGGCGATCAGGCGCGCCGCCTCGGTCTCAAGCTCCTGGCTCATGCTGCGGATCGTATCGCTTGCCTGCGTTGCTGCCGTCATCCGGAACCTCCCCTGTGCCGTTCGAGCGTCTTGTCGGGCCTGCTGCGTGCTCGGTACCCGGAGGCGCCGGGCGCCACAAGGGTACTGCCGAGTGCGCGACTTTTCCCAGTTTCTCGAATCCAATCAGCGGTTTGTAATACTGGTAGAGCGTTGACGCCATGGCCCGGCCTGGCCAGAAAGAGTATATCTTGGGGGCAACATCCTTTGGGTTCCGCAGTACCCGCATCTTCTTCGCGCTCGGTCTCCTGCTTGTTTGCGCGCGCTCTCTTCCGCTGGCTGCGCAGCAAGGCGTCGAGGCGCTGCCCGATGCGCCGGTGCCGGCCACGCGCCCGAATACGCCCGAGGCGGTCCGGTCCCGGCACTGGGAGGGCGTGGTCGAGCCCGGGGAAAAGGTGCCTCCGCTGACCGCGCGCGACAAGCTTATCTTTCCCGTCCATGAGGAGCTGCGGCCGCTGAACCTGGTCCCGGTGGTGCTGCTCGGGGCCTACGGATCCCTGCGGGGCAACGATCCGAAGTACGGCACCGACGGCAACGGCTTCGGCGAACGGGTCGGTGTGGCCGCCCTGCGCCAGACCAGCATCCGCTTTATCGCGGACGGGTTTTTGCCCGCGCTCTTTCACGAGGACCCGCGCTACTACCGCAAGGCCTACGGCAGCTACCAGGCGCGCACGGGGTGGGCGCTCAGGCGGCTGGTCATCGACCAGCGCGACTCCGGCAAGAGCGGCTTCAACTACTCGGACATCCTCGGTCGCGGGATGGCCGCCGCGCTCACCCAGACCTATTACCCGGACGCCAGCATTCGACCGAAGGTCGTCTACACGACCTGGGGCTATTCGCTGGTTGGGTCCGCGAGTGTAAACCTGTTTCAAGAGTTCTGGCCGGATGTAAAGCACAAGTTCTTCAAGCAGCCGCTGCCCTGAAGGCGCGCGTGGGGTGTGCAGGAGCTCCGGGTCGCCGAAGCTTACTCCTTTTCTCCAGAGGCTCCTGCCCCGGCGTCCCCCGTTCAGGCACCGTAGTACCCAACTGGGTGCCAAATTGCGCCGTTCAGCTCAACTTCATATTGGTTCCGCGCGCTCCCGTCTATCGTAGAAGAAGCGAGGTTGATGGGTGTGGAACGGGCGACGGGTGGGCTGCGACTTTTCGCTGCCGGCACGCGGGCCCGCCGCCCCAAGGCTTCTACTGAGGAGAGTCAAACGCATGTCGAAAGCCGTCAAGTACGCCGAGAGAACACTGACCATCGCAGCCCAGGGCGCGTGGACTGTCTTCGAGAAGCTCAACAGCATCAAGCCGAACGCCAGCTTCACGCCGAAGTGGTCGGACAAGCCGCTGCTGAAGAGCTACCAGAAGGAGAAGCCTCCTCTCGGCTGGCCGCGCACGACGGATTCGCTCTGCCCCAAGTGTGTGCCTGAGATTCGCCAGCAGATCATCGACGGCAAGCTTCCGCACGAGATCCTGCTGAATGAAAAGGTCGGCGAGATCAAGGCCCAGATCATCGAGCGCGACGGCAAGATCCTGATGGTGAAGGACTGTCCCAAGCACGGCCACTTTGAAGACGTGATGTCGATCGACACCGAGTTCTTCAAGCACCTCGAAGAGGTCTTTCCCGGTCGCGACATCAAGGCGCACAACGATGAGGGGCTGCACAACCACGGGACCTCGACCGTGACGCACGGCCGCGGGTCGGTGTTGACGATCGATCTGACCAACCGCTGCAACATGATGTGCGACCCGTGCTTTATGGACGCCAACCAGGTCGGCTTTGTGCATGAGCTGACGTGGGACGAGATCAAGACGATGCTGGACAACGCGGTGACGATCAAGCCCCGTCGCCAGATGTCGGTGCAGTTCTCGGGCGGGGAGCCGACGCTGTCTCCTTACTTCCTCGACGCAGTTGCGTATGCGCGTAAGGTTGGCTACACGTCTGTCCAGGCTGCGACGAACGGCATCGAGTTCGCCAAGTCGAAGGAGCTTTGCCGCGCCGCGGGCGAGGCCGGCCTGCGCTACGCCTACCTGCAGTTTGACGGCATCGGCAATGCCGCGAACTCGCACCGCAAGGTCGGCAACCTGTTCGATGTGAAGCTGCAGGCTATCCACAACCTGCACGAGGCCGGTGTGGACATTGTCCCGGTGACCACGATCATCAACGGCATCAACAACGAGCAGGTGGGTCGCATCATCCAGTTTGCGCTCGACAACCCGAAGCGCATCAACTTTATCTCGTTCCAGCCGGTTTCCTTTACCGGCCGCGACGAGGCTGTCTCCGATGAGCGCCGGGAAGCGCAGCGCTACACGCTCTCGCACATGGCGCACGATGTCAAGAACCAGACCGGCCTCGGCGAGCCGACGCGCGACTGGTTCCCGATCTCGTTCATGTCGACGTTCTCCGACTGGGCCGACCTGGTCCATGGGCCCAACCATGACTGGGGCCAGCTCTCCTGCGGCTGCCACCCGAACTGCGGGATCGGCATGGCGCTGATGATCGACAAGGAAACCAAGGAAGCGGTCCCGGTGACGGCGTTCCTCAACGCCGATCGCCTGGCCAAGGACGTTGCCAAGATCAACGACGCGGCGCGCGGCAAGTTTCTCTCGATCGTCGGTGTGACCCTGGCGCTGTTGCGAAATTACGATCCAACCAAGTCGCCCACGCACTTCCGCATCCTCGACCTGCTGGCGAAGTTCGATAAGTGCTTCGGCGCGACCGGCCGCTCCTACGGCAAGGTCACTGCAGATCGCACCATGGCCGACATCGAAAAGCGTCGCAACGATCGCTGGAACTTCCTGTTTATCGCCGGCATGTGGTTCCAGGACCTGTTCAACTACGACTTCCGCCGCACCGAGCAGTGCATCATCCCCTACGCGACGCAGCAGGGGGAGATCAGCTTCTGCGCCTACAATACGGGCGTGGGCTGGCGCAACATCATCGAGAAGATGCACATGACCTCCACGCTCACCAAGTGGTACGAGGAGCATGGGCGCCACGAGATCTTTGCCGGCGGCAAGAAGGTCGGGATGGGGGACGCGCAGCACACGCTTGCACTCAACCAGGAGCACGTGGACTCGGCCGCGAACGATACGTTCGAGAAGTCGGGCATTGCGAAGAACTCGCGCGAAGAAAAGATTCGCGCGCGGGACGCGAAGCTGAAGCAGGACGCCGAGAATGCGCGGATGGCGAAGCTCTACCGCGAGAACATTCTCGGGGAGAAGCCGGCCGAGCCGGGGCTGATCTCGATCGGGTCGATCGCCCCCGCGCCCAAGCCGGCCGCCCCACCCGAGCCGAAGCACTCGGAAGAAACCGTGATGGGGGATTAGGTCTCCGGGTAGACGCGGCTCCGCGGTAAAGACAAAGGCCACCCGACAGGGTGGCCTTTGTTGTTGGCAACCAATGCTGGATGCAGCGTGTACGATACCTGCGAAGGCAGGGGGGCTGCATGCTGGTTGTTCTCGCGCGCGCGATATTGGTAGCGACAGTCTGGAGCCTGGCCGGATGCGGACCCTCGATGGACCGCCTGAATCATCTGGCGAGCGCCGGCGAGATCGACCAGGCCGCTCCCGTCAGGGCGCAGGTGATGGCCGACATCGCGGCACCCCCGGTGAAGGTTTGGGCACTGCTTGTCAACGCTTCTGCTTGGCCAAATTGGGACGAAGATATCGCCAAGGTTTCGGTCTCGGAACCGCTCGCAGAGCACACGCGCTTTGGCTGGAGTACGGGCAGCAACACGGTGCAATCGCAGGTACAGCTTTTTGAGCCGGAGCGGCGTCTGGCCTGGACCGGCACCGCTCTTACAGTGAAAGCGGTGCACCTCTGGGAACTGACCCCTGAGCCCGGTGGCCACACCCTGGTGACCATCCAGGAGTCGCTCGACGGTCCGTTGCTGGCGAAGCTTTACTCGTCGCAACAACTGGCGGAGGCAAACCAGGCATGGCTAGCCAGCCTCAAAAAGGCCGCCGAGAAACACTGAGGCTGCTTCACAAGGCTGACTCGGTGGTGGATGCTTCCTTCCTTGTCGCGCCCCTCGGATCTGGAGCCGAACGACCTTCGCAAATCGAGAACATTTCTACTCAAGGATCGCAGCCACGCTGGCCATGATCTCTACCGAAACGGAGTGTACTCTGCGTGCTCCTCCGCCCGACTGCATCAAGCGGTCTGAAGCTGGTCCCACCGGATCCTCGCTGTGGTCCGCGTATCTGAGAGCGCAGGCGGAGCATCCAGTCCGCCGCGCAAAGGCGCATCCCCGGGGAGCGGAGCTAGGAACGGGCCGCGCGTGTATCGTTCTGTCTTGCGCTGCACCGGAAGCTTCTTCGAGCGTGTGTCAGGGAACCGAACCCTTCCGGCGAGTTCCCTGGCGGCGGCAGGCGCGACTAGGGCTTCTTCGGTTGGGTAAGCGGCATGTACGCGTCGCGCAGCTGCGTCTGACGGCTGACCATCGGTACGGCGCGGCCTTCGATGAAGACCTGCTTGACGCTTGTCCGCACATCGAGCGGGTCGCCGTTGGCGACCACCACGTTCGCGGTCTTGCCTGTGTCGAGCGAGCCGAGCGTATCGCCCAGACCGAACATCTCCGCCGGGTTGAGCGTGATCGCCTTTAGGGCTTCCTCGTAGGGCAGCCCGAAGGCCACGGCATAGCCGGCGGCATAGGGCAGGTTTCGGCTGCCTTCCCCCTGGCCGCCGGAGGAAGAGAGTGCGATCTTGACGCCACGTTTTTGTAACTGTGCCGGTAACGAATAGACGGCGTCGTAGCGCTCATTGGCCTGCGGCGCCAGGTAGATAGGCCCGACGATGACCGGCACGCCGTACGCCGCGATCTCATCGAGAATAGACTGCGCGTGGGCCACGTGGTTCAGGATCACCTTGAGGTGAAACTCCTTTGCGATCCCCATCGCAACTTCTACTTCGTAGGCCTCTTCAGCGCCGAGCACTACCGGCTTCTCGCCTTTGAGGTACGGCAGCAGAGCTTCCAACTTCAAGTCTCGCTTGGGCGGCGTGCCTTTGAAGTCAGGCCTGGCGGCGCGTGCGATCTCTGCTTGATAGGCCTGGGCGTCGAGAAAGGCCTGACGGATCTGCGAAGCCAGACCCATGCGCGTGGTGGGGAACTTCGAGGGTCCCTCGTAATTGGCTTTGCGACGCACGCTGCCTTCGAAATTCATGGCCAGTGCAATGTCGCGCTTAAGGAGCATCTCGTCGGCGCCGCGCCCGGCAAGCTCGATCAGTGCATCTTGCCCCGGGATCGAGTCCGAGGAGGCAGGCGCGACGATGGCGTTGGTAATTCCATTCAATCGCTCGACCGGAATGCGGACGCTCTCCGCGTGGAAGGCGTCGGCGACGTGCATGTGCGGTTCGATCTCCTCGGACGTTTCAGCCAGATCGTTGCTGTTCGCGTTCGAGGCCACTTCGGTCAAACCAAGATGGGTCTCGGCATCGAAGAGTCCGGGATATACGGTCATCCCCTTTGCGTCAAAGACCTCGGCCCCGCTCGGCACCTTCGTGGAAGCAGCCGGGCCAACGGCGGTGATCTTGCCGCCGGACATCACGACCACGCCATCCTCGATCGTGCCATGGGTGATCGTGAGCAGCTTGCCGCCGACGATGGCAAGGGTCTTGTCTGGCGTTGTGGAAGGTTGCGCATCGAGGCGCAGAGGCGAGAGCAGGCTCAGGAGCGCGAGGGCCGCCGTTAGGATTTTCACTGCTCGTCTCCTTCGTCTTCAGCACCCTCGAAATCGCTGCCGTGCATGGCCCCTTGAAAGTGCGTCGTGCCCAGGCCGGGCAGCGAGCTATCAAAGAACAGGTCGCCATCGATATACACCTTTTCGGCGCGCGCATAGGTGGAGAGTGGATCCGTATTCCAGATCACGACGTCGCCATCCTTGCCCGTATCGAGCGATCCCACGCGGTCGTCCACGCCGATGATCCAGGCGGCGTTGAGCGTGATCATGCGCAGCGCTTCTTCTTCGGTCGCGCCGCCATAGTGGATCATCTTGCCGGCCTCCTGGTTCAGGCGGCGCACATAGTCGTTCGAGTCGCTCTTGAGCGCGACGCGGACTCCCTCGCGCATGCTCATCACGGCATTTTCAGGGATCGCATCCCAGGCTTCGTCCTTGAATCCCCACCAGTCGGCAAAGGTGGCAATCCCGGTACCGGTCGGAGCAATCTTGTCGCCCACCTTGTACATCTCGAGCGCGTGATGGAAGGCGCGGATCTTGTATCCATACTCCTTGGCGATGGCCTCCTCGGTCAGAAACTCGTCGGCGCGGTAGCAGTGGATCTGCACATACAGCTTGCCGCGCAATACGTCGGCGAGTGCTTCGAGCTTGAGGTCCTTCTTGGGCGGCGCGGCTTCTTTATCGCCTTTCGCAACCTTCTTGTTATACGCCTCCCAGCTTGCCATGTAGGCCCTGGCATCTTCAAAGGCCTGGCGCATGACTTCGAAGTTGCCCATGCGGGTAGAGGGTAATTCGTGCCGCGTGCCGTAGACGCGCTTAGGATTTTCGCCGCTCGCAAACTTGATGGAGCGAGGCGCATCGGGGAAGAGCATCTTGTCTCGTGAAAAGCCGAATTTGTTCTTGATCACCACTGCCTGGCCACCGATCATGTTTGCCGAGCCGTGCAGCAGGAGCTCGGTGGTGACGCCTCCGGCCAAAGCCTGGTAGAGCGCCTTGTCGGAGTTGTCGAACGCATCGATCATCATCATCGATGGCGTTACCGGGCTCGTCGCCTCGTTCACATCGCTGTCGAGCGCTGAGTGCGAATGCGGATCAATGATGCCGGGGGTTACAAACTTGCCGGTTGCATCGATCACTTGCGCGCCCGCGGGCGAGGGCACCGAAGCGCCGACGCCGGCGATCTTGCCGTTGTGGATCCACACGCGCGCGCGCTCGATCGTTCCGTGAGTTACCGTCATCACGGTAGCGTTGCTGATCACCACATCGGTGGGCGCAGCCGGGGGCGCTTGCGCCCGCAGGCTGGAAGCACTGATGCACAGCGCACCAGCCATGCCGAGACGCATCCATGTTTGCCGCAATGGGGTAGAAGTCATCGCACCGCCTGGGAAATGAGAATGAGAAACGTGACAGTACCGAACCGGTCGCTGGTTGTACAACGTTATGGAGCATGCCGGCTCGAAGCGCGCGCGCCGGGGGCGGCGAGTTTGCTGCGAGCCAGGGTAAGTTCCGGCAGGTCCTGGTCGGCATGGTTCCACAACTGCTCCGCATGCGCAAACATAGGGCGCGCCCCATCCTGCTCTCCTGCGTGCTCGGCCACCAGGCCCAGGGCGAAGTGGCCGCCCGCGTAATCGGCATCATGCTCGATCATCTGTTCGGCCGTAAAGCGAGCCAGCTGCCAGTCATTGGCGGCACGCGCGTTGCGCGCGATGGACTCGAGCGTCAACTCTGCCGCGACCCAGGCATCGGGGCCCCGCATGGCCAGCTCTGCTTGTTCGACCGCGAGGTAGACCTTGTCCCCTTCTTGCAGGTTGCCTTGCTGCAGCAGCAGCGCGGCCCGGAGAGCGGCAGGGTAGGGAAGGCCGGCGACAATGTCAACCGGCAGGCTGGCCGATTCCTTCTCGGCCAGCGCCAGCTCTGCCTGCGCATCCTCAGTCTTGTTGAGCCCGAGCAGTGCCTCGCCGGCCAGAGTATGGGCCGCGAGCCGAGCCATCGGGTAGGGGCTCTGCCCGAGTTGGTTGGCCGCCTCGAGCGCCTCCTGATACCGGCCGCGTGTCAACAGAAACTCCGGCCAGGCCTTGCGGTTGTAAGCCAGGAACTCGGTAGAAGCAGGCAGCGCATACGCCTGGCGCAGGGCTCGCTCGCATAACTTGAGCTGGCCCAGCAACTCATAGCTCATGCCCAGCAATTGCAGATTGTGCGCATGGTGCCAGTCATAGGCGGCGGGAATCTTTTCGCTGCGGTAGTAAGCCTCTTCAAGCTCGTTGGTCTTGGCAAACTCCTGCACGGCTTCTTCCGTATGCCCCCGGCGCATCAACTCGTGCGCTCGCATGTGGTGCGCGTGGGGAATGGCCGGCGCGAGATGCAGATAGACAGCGCTGTCGGCAAGCGCATCGTCGATCCGCCCGAGGTCTTCGCTTGTATGCACCAGGTAATGCAAGGCTGCCAGATTGCCCGGGTCCATGGAAAGAGCCGTCTTGTAAAACGCGAATGTGTCTTCGCCGCCGGCCTGGCCATGGGTAAACGGGGAACGTTCATCGGCGAGTCCTCGCTGCACCCAGAGCCAGGGGTCGCGCGGGTTGGCCCGGAGGGCATCGCTGATCGCTCCGCGATAAGCCGCATAGCGATCTGTCGCCTCCGGGTTCTCGGCGAAGTCTACTTCGCGGGTTCTTATCTCCAGCCATGCCTTCTCGTCCTCGCGCATATGCGAGGAGAGTGCCCGGGCCTCTTGGCAGGCGGCGTGCGCCGAACCGATATCCTGCATGCCGACATAGGCATCTGCGAGTCCAAGATAGGCCATGGCCAAGACAGGGTCGATGCGCAGAGCCTGATAAAAGGAGCGCGCCGCCTCGATCCACACATAGGAGTGCAGATACGCCAGGCCCTGATCGTAGAAGGCCTGCGCCTGGCTCGACGAGGTAGACACTCTCTGGTGCATGCTGCCGATGCCGGTGCGCAGCGCGACGGGTCGCTCGAGGATCTCCCGCGGAATGGGTCCGCTGTCGTGATGGCCCTGGTGGGCGAACGCCGGGGAGCTCGCCACAAGCACGAGCACCGCAACGATCAAGGAGCGCGCGCAACGTGACTGGCGGACCGATGGACTCAGCATCGCGTTTGCCGGGGGGACATTATGCCACCTCATCAATCTGCACAAAGCGAACATAGTAGCCTGCATCCATTTTTCTCGCCTGCACCCGCGGCTCGCCAACGGCCAACTGCAGCGCGTAGAGCCCTGGCTGCGTAGGTGACCAGGTGTGGCTCCAGAGCGTCCAAGGCGTGGAGTAGGACTGGCGAAACTGCTCGACGGGGACAAACGCATCGTCCGGGCGAAAGCGGATCAGCAGGGTCTTGACCGGCTCCACGCCACCCCAGAGCAGACCGCTGATGCGGTATTGCAGCTTGCCGCGCACGCTCCATTGTTCGATCCGCGTGGGGAGCGCCGCATGCTCGATCTGGGGCGATGCGAAATCTTTGGCCAGCGCGGGTGTGCCCTCCTGCAGAGTGCGCGCGGCGTACTCGTGCATTTGCGAAGTCGCCTCCACCGTATCATCAACCAGCGTAATGCGCTGGACCCACTTGATGCAGCAGCAGCCATACCAGTTGGGGACAACGAGGCGCACCGGAGCGCCGTGGGCGGGCCTCAGCGCCAGGCCGTTCATGCCGGTGGCCAAAAAGGCGCCCGCCGCAAGCAGCTCCTCGATCGGAAAGATCCAGCTCGCGCCGGGTATCGAAGTGGCCGAAGGGCTCCCATATTGATCGAAGCCGGTGACCTGGACCCGCGTGGCAGTCGCCAGCAGGCGCGCTTGCTGGAGCAGGGTGGCGATGGGAAGACCGGTCCAGCTGCTCACGCTGATCAAGCCGAAGTGGGTGCTGCGCACATTGCCCGCGCACTCGAGCAGGTGCAGGCCCAGGGGCCGAGCGGCGGCGCTGAGCGAGTGTATCTCGATGCGTGAAGGCTCACGCACGAGTCCATCGATGTCGATGGCCCATGTGCTCGGGGACGGCAGCAGCGAGGACGCGCCGCTGCGCACAAAGAACTCGTCGGTGGGCGTGCTCATGCGTGCGGCGGAGATATGCGAGAGGTCGGCATAGCGGCGCTGGTCAAGCTCGGTCGCGATGGGCTCACCGAGCGGGGCCGGCCCTTCCTTCTGAAACGCCACGAGCCCCAGAAATCTGCCGCCCGACGAGGCGCGCAGAAGAGGTGGCCTCCCGTACCGGCCAAGCAGGCAGCCGGCAGAGATCGCGCCTTTCTGGAGGAAGTGTCTGCGATCGAGCAACGGATTCCCGGGCAACCTCGAACCTCGCTCCGGAACAGCAGCAACGGTGCTTTTCTGATCGTTCCGGTGAAGGGATGCAGCTGATTATACAAATCCCGGCCACCGGAACCAGCGCGTCGCAGCCACGAAGCGGCCCCACCACGGCTCCGCTTATCCGCCGCATAAGTCATGGTTCTTCTGAAAAGTTTTTCTAGACGAAACGGGATGACGGCGTTAGGTTGGACAGCAATTCCGCAGATTCCGTTCCCCCCAAAGCAAAGCTTCTTGGGACCGCAGGCTCTCAACCAAGGCAGGGCAAGATACGCGAGGTTGAGGGGAAACGGTTGGCGCTCGCCGAGCATAGCTCGTTTGTTTTTCTTCAAGGGAGGCTGCATGGTACGCAAGCAGTGGCTGCTGTCACTTTTGATCTTTTTGTTGGTGGGTGTTTTGGCCACCGCCACCTATGGCCAAACGGTGCAAGGCGTTGTGGCCGGCACCATTACCGATCCCAGCGGCGCGGTGGTGACCGGCGCGACCATCACGCTGACCAATACGGGCACGGCCATCGCCCAGAGCGAGGTATCTTCTTCAAGCGGCGCCTACCGCTTCTCGCTTGTTCCGCCGGGCACCTACAACGTGCTTGTCAGTGCGCCGGGTTTCGCGCCGGAAGAAGCCAAGGGCATCGTCGTCGAGGCCAGCCAGGTGGTGCCTTTCAGCGTGAAGCTTAAGATCGCGCAGACTTCCGCCACCGTGATTGAAGTCACGGGCCAGGCTTCGCTCGTGCAGACGGAGAGTTCCGATTTATCCACGCAGGTGGACAATGCCACGATCCAGAACATGGCTCTGGTGGATCGGGATGTCTTCGCCGACCTGCCTTTTCTTGCGCCCTCGGTGATGCCCGGGCTCGATGGAACAGCGACTTCGGGCGGGGCGCGTGAGTCGGGGACATCGTATCTGCTCAACGGCGGCGAGGATAATGACAACTTCGGCGAGGGCGGCTCGAACATTCATCCGCCGCTTGAGTCTGTCCAGGATTTTTCCATTGTGACCAACAACATGACGGCCCAGTACGGCCGCGGCATGGGCGCCGTTGTCACGGCCAACCAGAAATCGGGAACCAACCGCTTTCACGGTGCCGTGTACGAGTTCAACCGCAACGCATCGCTCAACGCGAATGACTTCTTCTATAACCGCGATTACTATGCGGACCAACAACTGCCTGCTGACCAGCAAACCCTGTCGCCGCGGCCGAAGTATATTCGCAACCAGTTTGGCGGCGAAGTCGATGGGCCGATCTACAAGGATAAGACGTTTTTCTCCTTCGCCTATGACCGGCTGGATTTGAAGTCCGGCGCGACATCGGCGCATAACTACGTACCGACGAGCGCTTCGATCGCCTACGTCCAGGCCCACGGGAGCCCGCTGGCCAAGGCCGTAATCAGCGCCTATCCCCCCACCACCTCGGACACTGCCTGCGTCGGCGTGGAGGGTACGGGCGCAGGCACGCAGGCCAATGGGCTGCCTAACTCGGTCGGCTGCCTGTCCTTTTTCGATCCCCAGAACGATGTCATCGACACGTACTACGGACGGGTGGACCACAACTTTGGCCCGGCGGACCGCGTAAGCATCATTGCAAACTTAAGCCGCGAACTCTACACGGACCTGTATGGCGGCGGCCCGCTGACTACCAAGGGGCCTATTTCGTCGGACACCATCAATCACTTTCACAACTTCACTCTCAGCGAAACGCACACCTTTGGGCCAAGCCTGCTCAATGAAGCCTTGCTCGCGCATAATCGCCACTACAACGTGACCCAGGAAGGCAATGGGACGGCCGATACGGTTCCCGAGATGGTCATCGACAACCAGGATGAAGGCGGTTTGAGCTATGATTTGGGCGGCGACTACGAGGGCGGTCAGGTGGAAGCCTTCGTCCAGGACCGTTGGTCTCCCCAGGACAATCTCTCCTGGACCAAGGGCAAGCACTCCCTGAAACTCGGCATCGGCAACCAGTCCGGCATACTCTACCGCAACTGGGACCTTGGGTTGCCGGGCGAGTACGAGTTCGGCGAGCTCACCTCGCTCAACGCAGCCGGGGCGGTCCTCAACGCGACCAATGACGGCACCCAGCAAACCGATGGCACCATCACCGGGATCAAGCCTTCCAACCAAGATCACGCCAATTTTGCCGGCGACTACCCCTACTACCAGGAAACCTCGATCAACCCGCAGACCGGCGCACAGGCCGACGCCTACCGGCACTACACGTATCACGATTGGGATTGGTTTGTGCAGGATGACTGGAAGGCCACGCCTCGGCTCACCCTCAATCTGGGCCTGCGTTGGGATCGCTATGGCGCGCCGAGCGAGGTGCACAACATCCTCGCGCAATTTACCAACTTCGGGTGCGATATTCTCCAGGCAAGCTGCATCGCCAGCCTGCGCGTTGGCCCGGTGAAAAGAATGTGGCCGACCCAGAATCACGATTACGCGCCGCGCGTGGGCTTTGCCTTGGATCCGATGGGCGATGGGAAGACGGCGATCCGCGGCGGCTTCGGTATCTTCTACGACCGGATTTTCGACAATATCTGGGGCAACGGCGCCTGGAATCCGCCTTTCTATGCGCTGATTGATTTCGACGCCAGCGCCGGCGACTCGGTCTATTACTCCACGCCTGCGTCGATCGGCAGCGCCTACAATCCGAATGGCCCCTGCGGGCCGATTCCTTACGCGACGAGCCCGGGCTGCTCCGGCAAGCGCGTCAGCATTCGTCCGATGGACCAGCACATGCGCGACTCCTCCGGGCAAAACTTCTATCTTGGAGTGGAGCACCAGGTCAAGGGCGACCTGCTCTTCCGCGTCAACTACCAGGCTGAACTTGGCCGCCACTTGCCCATGCTCGAAAACCTGAACCGCGAAGATGGAAGCGCGGCGAACAGCTCGCTGACCTACGTCCGGCCCAATGGACTGTACACAGCATTTAACTACCGCTCCAACAGTGTCTCGTCCAACTATCATGCGCTGGTGCTGGAGGCGCAGAAGCGGCTCAGCCACGGGGTTCAATTCCAGACCAGCTACACATTCTCCAAACTGCTGGACGTCAATTCTGAACTGTTCGCCGGCTGCTCGACGATCGGTGGACAGTCGGCTCCGTACTACTACACCAGCAATGCCAGGCCGCAACTGGAGTATGGACGGGGCGCCTTTGATCATCGGGGATCGTATAAGTTTTCGACGACCTACGAGATTCCTTTTCCGAAAGGCAGAAATCACTTCTCCGAGCAGGCGCTGGGTGGCTGGCGCCTGGGGAGCTTCTTCCAGTTTTACACCGGGCATCCGGTTGACGTGTATGACGGACGGACCCGGTTCGCGGCCGAGGATGCCAACCAAAATCCTGTTCTTGACCCCAGCGGTATTCCCTACAACCTGGGCGGTGATTACAACCTGGATGGGGTGAGCAATGATCGGCCCGTCTTTACCGGCTCCAGCCTCAAGAAGGTTTACAGCGGTGGGACGCCTGCCAATGGCATCTTTAAGGACAACAACCTGATCGGCTGCGGCGCCTCCTGGGTGCCGGGCAATGTGGCGAACGTGGGCGCTTGCAACCATCGGTTTGGCGCAGCGCCGGCGAACCAACTCTTTGCCACCCCGGCTTATCCTGGGACGACGCCGACCTATGAACGATACGGAACCCTGGGACGCGATGTATTTGTCGGGCCGCAGTTCGCGCAGTGGGATCTCAGTCTGGGCAAGGACTTCAACCTGGTGGAAGGCACCAGCGTCGGCGTCCGCCTGCAGGCGCAAAACCTGGCCAACCACCCCAACTTCGACGCCGTGACTGGCAACCTGGGCAGCGGGACCTTTGGGGAGGCGCAGATCCTAACGCCGCAAGGGACCGGCGAGCCAAAGTCGCGCGTCATGTCCGTGGGAGCGCGCATCGCCTTCTAGCGACGATTGCAAGAAGAGCGCGGCGCCAGGTCGATCTTCGGCCTGGCGCATTTTTTTTGTTCGCAATCAAGGCCCCGGATCTGTCGTGAGGGCTCGCCTGGAAGCGCAGCTCTGGGCCGGGTATCGACCCCTTACCGGGGCTGGGGATTGGCGGGATCAAACGGGGCCTTCGCGTTGCCGGGGCCGCCCACGGGCTGCAAGGTAGGGATGCGCTCACTCATGGCAGGCAGCGGTGGAAAGCTCTTGTGCGGTTCCGATTGGTACCAGTACGCAACCGAGTAAAAGTTGTCGGAGCGGGCGTTGGCATGGCCGTGTTCAATGCTGGCTACAAGCGACTTGGTGAAGGGGATGGGCGAGTCGAGATGAAACCGGTAGACGCTCTGACGTGCGCCGGCCAGTTCCAGACCGACCACCGGAGCCCCGTGCAGAGTAAAGCCCTGTGCGCCCCCGAAATCCCACGCTCCGAGAAAGTAATCCTCGGTGCCGGTGCCTACGAATTCGGTTGGCCGGGCGCCGTCGATGATGAACATGTCATTGCCTTCGCCCCACCATCCGTCCTGATTCTGCAGCACCGACATCGTCACCCCGAGAAACTGCCCGTGGCCCGCCGCATCGAGCCACACGTAATTATCCTTGCCGTCGAGGTTGCGTCGGTAGTTCACCCTCGGATCTCCGTTGTCATACCAGTCGCTCGTCCAGCCGTGGGTCGGCTGCGCTTGTCGATACTGGGCATGAAAGTAGAGGGTTCCGGGCGGCAGAGGCTTCGCGTTTACGCGATAATCGAGATTCCAGTAGAGGCTGCTGAGCTCCTGCTTACCTTCGTTGGTGATGGTCACGCGTGCGTGCTTTGCATAGGGCATGGGGAACCAGCTATTGAGCGCGCGGTCGCTGCCGGCAGAGAGTACGGGCGACTCCCAGGTGAAATACAAACCGTTGCCCAGCCCGAAGAAATCACCGATCGGCGCCTCAACGCTGGGTGTTTCTTCGCCGTCCCAATACATGCGCAGCACGATGCGTTTCAGGTGGTACGGCTCGGAGCTGCTGAGCGTAAACCAGAGATGCGAGATCATGCCGGGCCCATCCACATCAAGGATGGTAAGGGTCTGCCCGGGAGTTACGGTGCGCGAGTCGACATTGGCCCCTGTTGCCTCCCGGCTTGAGGAGCGATGGAGTGTGTAGGTCTGCTGCACCGTAGGGTCGGGCATCCAGGAAGGTATCTGCGCTTGTGCCAGTGAACAGGTCACAAGGCCTGCGGTTGCAAACGCACCCATCAAGCATTTCACTCGGGTCTCCTTGATCGTTCAGCCTCCAAGGCAACCGCATCCCCGGCGGCAAGCGTGACTTAGGGAAGGACTTCACTGCGGATTGTATATTGCGTCTGCCTGGGGTGCGCCGACGCTCGAGGCTCTGCTTGGTTCCTATCGAAGATCCACAGGCAAGCAGACGAGGCGGCGGTGCGGCCGGCGCCCTCATTGACAAGGCTTCCCCGCCGATGCTTCTATGCGCCTGAGAGCCGGAGGACGCGCAGCATCCCGCTGCCGCCCGGCATGCGCCTCGTTCCGATCAGGAGCAACCCGTGTCAGCAGACGATAGAGTCCCGATGAAGGAAGCGGTCATGGTGACGAGCGGCGATCTGCGAGAGTCGGCCAACCGGGCATGCTGGCCGGCCCAGCAGGCGCTCGAGCAGAAACTGACCCGGTGCTTTGCGCGGGAAGGCGTGAAGCTGACGCGCGCCTTTCCGGTTGATCCCGTCAAGGGGCACGGCTTCATCGCGAGCCAGCGCATGGGCATGAATATTTTTGCGACCATCGACCCGGAAGCGAACCTGGTCTTTGCGACCGCCGCCTGGCAGTACACGCATCACGTGCTGCCCGGCATGCGCACCCACCGCGGTCCCATCCTGACGGTCGCCAACTGGTCTGGACAGTGGCCCGGTCTGGTCGGCCTGCTGAACCTGAATGGGTCGCTGGTCAAGGCGGGTGTTGCTTTCAGCACGCTCTGGAGTGAGAGCTTTGACGATGATTGTTTTCTGCGCTGGCTGCATACCTGGACGGAGGAGGCAAAGGTGACTCACGATGTTTCGCACGTGCGCCCGTTTGCTGCCGGCGAAATCGAGGAGCCAGACATGGCGCTGGGACAGACACTCGCCCGGCAACTGCAAGCCCGCAAGATCATCCTGGGCGTCTTCGACGAAGGCTGCATGGGTATGTACAACGCAATTATCGATGACGAGTTGCTCAACCCGGCAGGCTTCTTCAAGGAACGTCTTAGCCAGTCGGCATTGGTTGCGCGCATGCGCACGGTTCCGGAGCAGGAGGCGCTCGGTGTTCGCAGATGGCTCGACGACAGAGGATTGCACTTCAAGACCGGCAGCGATCCCTCAACCGAGCTCACCGAAGCCCAGGTGCTTGAGCAATGCAGGATGTATGTCGCGGCTGTTCGGATCGCGCAGGACTTCTCCTGTGACGCGATCGGTATCCAGTACCAGCAGGGATTGAAGGACCTTGTGCCTGCTTCTGATCTTGCAGAGGGCCTGCTCAACAATGCGGAGCGGCCGCCGGTGCTCGACGCCGAGACCGGGGAGGAATTGTACGCAGGCGGCCCGCTGCCGCATTTCAACGAGGTGGATGAGTGCGCGGGTGTGGATGCGGTGATTACCAATCGCGTCTGGTCCGCGCTCGACCTGGATCCCTCGACCACGCTGCATGATGTGCGCTGGGGCGCGAAGTACAACGGCGAATTTGTCTGGGTGCTGCAGATATCGGGCGCCGCGCCGGCAAATCATTTTGTCGGGGGCTATCGAGGAGCCTCTTCCGAGCGACAGCCGCCGATGTACTTTCCTCTGGGCGGCGGGACGCTCAAAGGGGTTGGCCGCGCGGGCGAGATCGTCTGGAGCCGCGTGTTTGTCGAGAAGGGCGCGCTCCAGGTGGATCTGGGTCTCGGAGTGGTGGTTGACTTGCCGGAGCAAGAACGAGAGCGCCGCTGGCATGAGACGACTTACCAGTGGCCGATGGTGAGCGCCATCTTTCGCGGGGTTACGCGCGACTCGTTCATGGCCCGGCACCGGGCCAACCACGTCAGTATCGCCTATGCGCCTACGGCGCTCGATGCGCGACGGGCGCTGCACGTCAAGGCGGCTCTGTTCGATGCCCTCGGGATCCGGGTCCATCTGTGCGGTGTAGGTTCCTAGGGCGGCCGCGCCAAGGGTCACTTAGAGCGCGTGGCCAAGGCCGTTCAAGGCCAGGCAGGTCATCGGGGAGTCTATGGCACTTTCATCGCACGTGATCAAGAGCACTCTTGTGGGCGCGCTGGGCGGTCTTCTCTTCGGCTTTGACACTGCCGTGATTTCGGGCGCGACGGCGCAACTCTCGATGCAGTTTCACCTCTCGCAGGGAGCTCTCGGCGTTCTGGTTTCGAGCGCGCTGTGGGGAACCGTGCTGGGCGCCTTGTTCGCCGGCATTCCGGGCCAGCGCTATGGCCGGCGCGACAGCCTGCGCGTGATGGCAGCTTTTTACATCGTTTCCGCCATCGGTTGCGCTTTTTCCTGGAGCCTTGCCTCTCTGGTCTTTTTTCGATGTATCGGCGGCCTCGGGATCGGCGGCTCTTCTGTCCTCGGTCCGATGTATATCGCCGAACTTGCGCCGACGAACTGGCGGGGCCGGCTGGTCGGCTTCTTCCAGGTAAACATTGTTGTTGGCATTCTCCTGGCCTATGTCTCGAATGCGTACCTGGCTACGCTTCGCTTCGGCGCGGCGGAGTGGCGCTGGCAGTTGGGCATCTCCGCGGTGCCGGCGGTGTTGTTCTTCATCACGCTCTTCTTGATTCCGCGCAGTCCTCGGTGGCTGCTCACGCAAGCGCGCAAGGATGAAGCCTTGCGCGTGCTCATGCTTACCGGCACAGAGGATCCGCAAGGCGAGATGGACGAGATCCTCGGCTCCTTGCGGGAAGAGGGATCGGAGGGCTCCGATTCGCTCCTCTCGCCCAAGTACCGCAAGCCGGTCATCCTGGCCCTGACGGTCGGTATGTTCTCGCAACTTACCGGGATCAATGCCGTTCTCTATTATTTGAACGATATCTTCGCACTGGCGGGTGCAAGCAAGGTATCCGGCAACCTGCAGGCGATTGCGGTCGGCGTCACGAACCTGATCGCGACGCTGCTCGCCATGTCGATCATCGATCGCTTCGGACGCAAGAAGCTGCTGCTGCTGGGAACCGTGGGCCTGTTTGTCTGCCTGTCTGCGATCGGCTTTATCTTTTTGACCAGGCAGCACCTGGGCGCGCTCCTATGGCTGCTGATGGCGTTCATTGCGTGCTTCGCCATCTCGCACGGTGCGGTGGTCTGGGTCTACATCAGCGAGGTCTTCCCGACGCGCCTGCGGGCCCGCGGGCAGAGCCTTGGCAGCTCATCGCACTGGGTGTCCAATGCTTTGATCTCGCTGGTCTTTCCGCTGCTGGCCAAACGCGCGGGATGGCTGCCGTTCTTCTTTTTCGCTGCGATGATGGTGATGGACTTGGCGCTGGTCAGCTTGTACTACCCGGAGACCGCGCGCGTATCTCTCGAAAAGATGCAGCACACGCTCGCGGCCGAGTAAAGGCCGGCCGCGCGGGCGCCTCTGGGAACTGCCAGGACGCGAGGATCGCAGCGGAACACGGAACCGCATGGATGCAAGGGAGGGATTGCGCTTCCAGCGTGGCCGGATGGCCGGCGGCAGCGACCTGCCGACGATGCAGGGAACGCGGGAAAGACCATCCGGACATAGGTCATGGCGTCGACGTTCGCGGGCAGGGGTCGGTCTATTTGGCAAGACCATGCGCGCTCGAGAGGTCATTGACAAAAAGCATGACCGACAGGGCGAGGCCGCGGAACGTGAGCGGGCGAGACCAGGCGCAGGCCGACGAGCCACCAGCGAGGCCCATCCCTGCAAAGGCCTGTTTGCTCTGCGTGAGTTAAGCCATGCTCGCAAGGGTTCTCCGAAGCAAGGCTTGCTATTTGCCGCACACGATGTTGGAGGCCACGGTCGGCGAGCTATCGGAGGAGATCACCGCGACAAAGCGGGCTCTTTCAAATGCGCCCGAGTCGAGTGCGTAGCGCATGTCGCGATAACGCAGGCGGACGAACAAAGTGGAACCGGTGCGGGTAAGATAGCGCCACTCCGAGGCGCCCTGCGGTGGCGAGGTCGTGAGCGCGCGGCTCAGCAGGGCATGGTCCTCGGCAGGCCGTATGTCAAACAGGGAGAGCGCATAAAGCTCGGCCACGCTGTACTCGAGCAGATCCGCGAAGAGTTGATTCGCAAAAAGAATGCGGTGGCTTTCCATGCTGAAGATGTAGGCGGGATTGGGGAGGGTAATGAGCCAGTCGGGATTGCTTGATGAAGGACTGCTGATTCTTGAAGTACGGGCCATGCAAATTGTCCCCTGTCCACGGCGGCAACGAATAGACTCTGGTGCGCGCGCCCTAGTTTTTCAGGCTTGATGGCGGAACGCAACAGTACGCACGCGACGGCTGGATGCGAGCGGGTGCGGCCCCGCGGTCCAGTCGTCAAGAGAAGTTGCTACACTCATGCGCATGATTTATGCCAGAGTGTGCGCGCTGTTGGTTGCAGCTTTGTATGCGCAGGTGTCCGGGCAGCAGCAGGAGCGAGGCTGGCTCTTAGCGCCATTCGCACGACCGGTGGGCGCGCAGCCGGTCATCTCGCCGCAAGCGTCTGCTCGCTTTCCCGATCCCATTCTCAACAAGGCCGTCGCCTGGGAGCCGCAACACACCTTCAACCCGGCGGCCGTGCTGCGGGAGGGCAAGGTCTTCGTGCTCTACCGGGCGGAAGATGACAGCGGGAACGCGGCGATCGGCGGGCATACGTCGCGCCTAGGCCTGGCCAGCTCACTCGACGGCATCCACTTCAAGCAGGAGGCCGAGCCTGTCTTTTACCCGGACCGGGACCAGCAGAAGCCGCGCGAGTGGCCGGGCGGGGTGGAGGATCCGCGCATTGTAGAAAGCGATGACGGAACCTATGTGCTGACTTACACGCAGTGGAACCAGGTCACGTACACGGTGGGCGTAGCCACGTCGCGCGACCTGCGCCATTGGACCAAGTACGGGCCGGTATTTGGGGACACGGGTAAGTACGCGATGCTGGCGTATAAGTCGGCGGGCATACTTACCCACCTCGTCCAGGGCCACTTAGTCGCTGCGAAGTTAGAAGGGAAGTACTGGATGTACTGGGGAGAGAGAGAGATTCGGCTTGCCACCTCCCCTGACCTGATTCATTGGACGCCGGTGGAAGACGCGACCGGCAGTGCGATCGTGCTGATGCGGCCGCGCGCCGGCGTTTTTGATAGCGGCCTGCCGGAGGTTGGCCCGCCGCCGCTGCTGACCGCACGCGGCATTTTGCTGCTGTACAACGGGAAGAATGCGGATGGCAGGTATGGCTCGACTGCTGCCGCGGCCGACCCCGCGCTGGGCAGAGGAACGTACTCGGTAGGCGAGGCGCTCTTCTCTGCGGCCAACCCGGCGCGCCTGCTCCGACGCACCGCCCGGCCCATCTTTCAGCCGGAGCGGCCCTGGGAGCGGAGCGGGCAATATGCCGCCGGGACCACCTTTGCGGAAGGCCTGGTCTACTTTGAAGGCCGGTGGCTGCTCTACTACGGCTGCGCCGACTCGCTGGTAGGCGTAGCGCTCGGGCCGGCCGAGCGGGCAGATGGGCAGGGCCTGGCGCGAAAAAATTAGCAGCAACGGGTCGGGCGGAAACGCGCACCCGGCCGCTCCGCCCGGGTCCAGGTCGAGCCATCCCGATACGTCACCTTGCGGATCTCCACCGACGCGACCGCGTGGGTACTCGCCATGCTCCAGGAAGCAGCGGCGTCCTTCGACGCTTCGACTGCCAGAGCCAGGCGCAGCGGCAAACGCTCGCCGGATGCTTCGCCCCGGGCCGCCGGAGGCAGCATCCCGGAGAGAAACGAGGGAAGGGGACGATCAGATCGAGGGAGAGGATCTCGCTCGATCCGAGAGTGAGCCCGGCAACATCAAGCGTTTGCCCTGCCGGCCTGCGCGCGTCAAGGGGTCGGAGGCACGGGCGGGGACAAGACCATGCCAGCCTGTTCCATGGCGCACCTCAAGACGCGCCGGGGAGCCCGGCGACGCTCTGTATGCCCCCACCCTCACTGCCTGCTGCTGCCGCAAAGCCCCCGGAGCGCGGCCGAGAGGACTTAACAGCCGCGACACAGTGGCTAAGCTGACAGGAACATGACGCCTACGATCCTCCCGCGAGGCATCCGCCGAGACCGTGAATAACGCGAGTCTGGCATCCGCCGAAGAAAGCACGCGCGCCTCGTTTCGGCATCGGCCGCAGGCGCGCTTCAAGCGCCCCCGGCAAAGTCTAGAATCAAGCCATGCCGTATCCCCAGCTCCGCCTGCGTCGCCTCCGCCAGACCCCGGCCCTGCGTTCGCTCATCCGCGAGACGCATCTCGAGCCTGCTGCCCTCATCTACCCCCTGTTTCTGGTCCCCGGCCAAGGGGTCCGGCGCGAGATCGGTTCCATGCCCGGGGTCTTCAATCTTTCGGTCGACGAGGCGGTCCGGGAAGCAGAAGAGGCCGCGGCGCTTGGACTGGGCGGCCTGCTGCTCTTCGGGCTGCCGGCCAACAAGGATGAGCAGGGCTCGGGGGCCTGGGCAGAGGACGGCATCGTCCAGTCCGGCCTCCGCGCCCTCAAATCGGCCCAGCCCGATCTGCTGCTCATAGCCGATGTTTGCCTCTGCGAGTACACCTCGCATGGGCACTGCGGCATCGTCGAGCACCGTGGCGGCGGGGAAAACGGACCGGGCAGCTTCCATGTCCACAATGACCGCTCGCTCGAGCTGCTGAGCCGCACCGCGGTCTCGCTCGCCGCCGCGGGCGCGGATATCGTCGCGCCCAGTGACATGATGGACGGCCGCGTCGATGCCATCCGCAAGGCGCTCGACCGGGCCTCGCTCGAGCAAACACCGATCCTCTCCTACGCGGCCAAGTTCGCCTCGGCGTTCTATGGGCCGTTTCGCGAGGCGGCCGACTCCGCCCCGCAGTTCGGCGACCGGCGCGCCTACCAGATGGATGGCGCCAACCTGCGGGAGGCCATGCGCGAGATCGAGCAGGACGTGGCTGAGGGTGCGGACATGATCCTGATGAAGCCGGCGATGCCGTACCAGGATGTGATCCGGGCCGCGCGCGAGCGCTTCGATCTGCCGCTCGGGGCCTACCAGGTCTCGGGCGAGTACTCGATGCTGCAGGCGGCCTTTGCGCGGGGTTGGCTGGAGCGGGAGCGCGCGATGATGGAGTCGCTGCTGGGTCTGCGGCGCGCGGGCGCGGGGTTCATCGTGACGTATTTTGCCAAGGCGGCGGCGCAGGTGATGGGGTAGTCCGCGGGCGGGCAAGCTTCCCGATTCAGGACTCCGTCTCGATTTGGGAGGCGATTCTGCACCGAAAGTAAGAGCCGGCCCCACTTGCCGCTTCCCTGTACGCGGGTCTGCGGGTACACACAGAGAGAGAGATCGGCTGCCCTCCTTCTACCCGTCTGCGGGAGAAGAGCAGCGGTGGCGCGAGAGCGTGTGCGCCGGACTTTTTCTGCGACCCGAAGGGGGCCGTGAGCGAGAGACAGGCGGGCTCGCCCCGGGCAGACGATCGCGTTGACGTGTCGGGGAGTGTGCGATGTCGGATGGGGTGGCCGCGGTGGCGATGGATCGGCGAGGAAGCGCTGGGTTGCTGGTGTGCGGAGTGCTGGTGTGCGCGGCCTTCTGGATCGAGGGCATGCCGAGGCTGGCGGTATCGGGATTCTTGTTGATCGCGGCCTTGGCAGGCGCTGTTCGGCAGGTGCAGGCGGGCAGCGGGCGCGGCGAGCACGGGCAGGAGAGCCAGGCCCTGGGATCGGACCGGCAGGCCGCCCCGGGCATGGCAGACCGGGCGATGCTCGAAGCCAGGCTCGAAGAAGAGGGCAGGCGCGAGCGGCGCGCCGGCGAGCCGACGGCGCTGTTGCTGATCGGGGTGGACGAGTTCGACCGACTGCAAGCGCAAGGCGCGCTGACGGCCGACGTAGCCATGCTGACGGTGGCGAGTACTCTGACGCGGATGCTCCCGCGCGCGGCTGACCTGCTGGCCCGCTACGACGAGCGGACCTTTGCCGTGGTGCTGCGCGGCACCGATCTTTCGGGAAGCCTGCGGGTGGCGGCTCGCCTGCGCTGGGCGATCGTACGGCTGGCCATTGCGAACCCGCAGACCGAGTCCGGTCTGCTGACCGTCTGTATCGGAGTCGCGGTGCAGCATGAGCTCACCGCCGGGGGCAGAGAGAAGCTGATGGTCGCCGCAGAGGCGGCGCTCGGAGCCGCGCAGCAGGGCGGCACGGACCGGCTGGAGTATGTGGAATTCGCGGAGAGCCGCGCCATCGATGCCGGCGAGTCGAGCCGGGTGCTGCCTGCGATCCGCGCCTGGACACCGGAGCACGCGAGGCTCTATTCGCCGCAGGGCTAGGAGGTCGCATAGAATCAGGGGTGTCCCTGTGCGGCTCGCCGGGGCGGGTGGACGGGCGCCGCAGCTGCAGGACAGGAACGGAGCACCCTTTGGCAGAAGCAGGAGTTTACGACGTAGCAGTTCTAGGCGGCGGACCCGCCGGGTATACGGCCGCGATCCGCGCCGGGCAGTACGGCTTGAAGGTTGCACTGATCGAGAAGGAGCCCAAGCTGGGCGGCACGTGCCTGCACTGGGGCTGCATCCCGACCAAGGCGCTGCTCTTCAATGCCGAGATCTACGACCATGTGCAGCACGCAAACGAGTATGGCATCGAGGGCGTGGGCGAGCTGAGCCTGAACTGGACAACGATCCTCGAACGCAAGAACGCGATTGTGAACAAGCACGTCAAGGGCCTCGACTTCCTGATGCGGAAGAACAAGGTCACCGTCGTGCGGGGCTTCGGCCGGCTGACCGGACCGGCGAAGGATGGCATCCATACCGTCGAGGTGTCGAACGCGACCGTTCCCGGACCGGGCCAGGAAGCCGCGCCGGCCGCGGGCAAGATCGAAACCGTGCAGGCCAGGAACCTGATCCTTGCCACCGGCTCGGATGCGCGCATGCTTCCCGGTCTCGAGCTCGGCGACCACATCCTGACCAACATGGAGATCCTGGTCATCCCGTCGATCCCGAAGTCGATGGTGGTGATCGGCTCGGGTGCGGTGGGCGTCGAGTTCGGATCGATCTTTCGCAGCTTCGGCGCCGAGATCACCATCGTCGAGTACCTGCCACGCCTGGTTCCGGCCGAAGACGAAGAGGTCTCGAAAGAACTGGCGCGGAACTTCCGCAAGCGCGGCATCGAGCTGCACCTCAGCGCCAAGGTAGAGACGGTGGAACGCTCGGAAGCCGGCGCGAAGGTGACCTTTACCGCCTCGGACGGAAAGAAGATCGTCAAGGAAGCCGAGAAGGTGCTGGTGGCTGTAGGCCGCGCGCCGCGCACCGACGGGATCAACCTCGAGTCGCTGGGAGTTTCCCTCGAGAAGGGTTTCATCCAGACAAACGAGTGGATGGAGACCGGCGTCCCCGGGGTCTACGCGATCGGCGATATCGTGGCCGGGCTGCCGCAGCTGGCCCACGTGGGCGCCATGTCGGGCATCGTGGTGGCCTCGAAGCTGGCGGGCAAGTACGCCCGTCCGGTGCGAAGGAACCGCATCCCCGGCTGCACCTACACCGAGCCGCAGATCGGTTCGGTCGGCCTGTCGGAAGCGCAGGCGCGGGAGAAGGGGCTCGAGATCAAGGTGGGCAAGTTCCCGTTCTCGGCGAACTCCAAGGCCTCGATCATCGACGCGCATGAAGGCTTCGTCAAGGTCGTCACCGATGCCAAGTATGGCGAGATCCTGGGTGTGCACATCATCGGCGCCTCGGCCACCGAACTGATCGCCGAAGCGGTCGTCGCGATGGAACTCGAGGCCACGCTCGAGGAACTGATGTTCACCATCCATGCGCACCCGACGCTGGCAGAGGCCATGCTGGACGGCTTCGGCGCGGTCGAGGGGCTGGCGATCAACGTGTAAGGAAGGCACAAGGGCCCGCCCTGCGTGTTGTCAGGGCCCGCCCTGGGTGTTTTAAGGGCCCGCCCTGCGCATCAGGCGCCCGCCCCGAAAAAGCAGGCCGTGCCGGGCAGCCATGCGCGACGGCCTTTGCGAGCGAACAGCGCAGTTCAGATCCGCCCGACCTGGCCGATCAGGTGGTAGCTGACGGCAAACCAGCTCAGCACCGCGCAAGCCAGCGCCACGAGCGCGTACTTGACCTTCGTCGTCCAACGCAGGCGGCGGCGCCAGGTTCTGACCGCCGAGACGATCGAGTACGCGCTGAAGAGCATGGCGATGCCGACCAAAACATCGATCAGCACGAAATACTTATCCCAGGCTGGTGTTGGGGGCAAGGCCTCGTCGGGGCTGCCGATCACGTAGCCCAGGATGCCTGCCAGCAGCAGCGTCCAGAGCCAGGCCGCCATCTGCGAGCCCGCAGGCAACCATGCCGTGCCTGGCTGCGGGGCAGGCCGCGCGCGGGTGCTAAGAAGCCAGCGATGCCCGGACCGCTTGACCGCAGCCACGATGACCGCGAGAAGCACCAGCAGGCTCGCTCCGACCAGCGTCAGCACATAGAGCCGATTCGCATACCAGGGCACACGCTCCAGTTGAACCCCGGGGAAGCTCACCGCAAGGCGCACGACCCTTCCGTCTGCGTCGCGTATCGCGAACAAGGGCTCCTGCCCATCCACTTCCTGCCACAGATCCTTTGCAATCGGCTTCCAGTGAATCGTGTGCAGGCGCAAGTCCTTTGCATACACGAAATCGATGACAGCGGCTCCATCCTTGTCGATCTTCACCGGCGCCTGGCCCAGCAGCGAAAACAGACGAAGCTTGGTCGTCTCTGCTCGTCGCGTGCTCATGTAAGTGCCTTCGATCTGCTTGAGCTCGCTCCGGGGCAGGTTGAGAAACTTCTGCGTATGTGGTGCGCCTGGAAAATACCGGTCCGAGAACTGGTTGAGGATCTCGGGCCTGGGGCGCGCGCCGCCGCCGGCCGAGTTGTAGGACACAAACAGCACCAGCTTCTGAGCAGGCTCGACAAAGAACAGGCTGTGAAAGGCGATCAGGTCGCCCTCGTGGCCGATCCAGCGCAGGTCATTGCGCCAGGTCTGGTAAAAGCCCATACATAGAGGAGGCAGAGCCGGGCTGGCCTCGTACTGCGGCGTCCACATGCGGATCAGCGTCTCCGGCTTGAGGATGCGTGCGCCGTCCAGCACTCCTCCGTTGAGCAGCATCGAGCCGAACCGGCCCATGTCGGCCGCGGTTGCAGAGAAGCCGCCGGCGCCGACCGGGTTGAAGATCTCAAAACCGATGGCGGGCTTCTCCGTGCTCGGACCATATCCATCGGAAGAATGCAGCCCCCCACGCAGCGGCTGGTCGAAGGTAGAGTGCAGCATCTTGAGCGGTTGATACATATGCCGACTGGTGTATTGCTCGAACGGCTCACCGCTTACCCGCTGCACGATGTAGCTGGCCAGTCCGACTCCATAGTTCGAGTAGGCCGGGATCTCGCCGGGCGGAAAGAGGCGCATCGGCTGGTTGTGGACCAAAAAATCGCGCAGCGACACGGCCATCTTCGGGTCGGTGAGGATGACGTCCTTGAGCTCCTCTTCAAACCCGCCGGTGTGCGTCATCAGGTTGCGCAGGGTGATCGGCTTGCCGAACGCCGGACGAATCTTGAAGTCGAGATACTGGTTCACGTCGGTGTCCAGGTCGAGCCTGCCCTGCTCCTCGAGCTGCATGACGGCGATCCAGGTCGAGAGCTTGGAGATGGAGGCGAGACGAAAGAGGGTGGACGCCGGATCGACCGGCTGCTTCTTCTTCACGTCGGCAAAGCCGTACCCCTTTTGGAGCAGGATCTGGCCGTTCTGCATCACCAGCACGGAAGCGCCGGCGATGTCGCTGCGCTCCAGCTGCAGGGGCAGGATGCCATCGAAGAAAGCTTCGAGGTCGGCCGAGTTGAGCGGGTGTGTCGTAGTGGGAGCAACCGCGGCCGACGCCGTTACGGGGAGTGCGGGAGCCGTTGGCACGACCGGCTGCTGCATGGCCCGGGCCGAGTGTGGACGGATCGCGAGGCACAGGGGAAAGAAAAACAGGCAGACGAGCCGCAGCCGGCGCATACAAGACTCTCAGGAATGGAATGGAGAGGATTGTAGCAGTGGCACAGCGTCTGCCCGAGCACTGCAGGATTGCGTACAGCGCTGCTTTTTAGGGACGAACGCCTGGCGCGGGCAACGCATCGCTGCTCGTCTTCCGCGGCGCGGCCGAGCGAAGCCGGATCGGTGAGAACGATCCGGGCAGCGGTGGAGGCCCGGGAAGCTAGCTGCCCTTGCTCCAAACCGAGCCCAGGCCGCCATCCACGCCGAGCACCTGGCCGGTGATCCAGCTGTTTGCCGGATCGAGGAGGAACTCGATGGCGGCGGCCACTTCCTCCGGCTGGCCGAAGCGGCCCAGGGCGTGCATGCCCAGCGAGGCCTTTGCCGAGGGCTCGCTCGCGGTGATGCGCGCCGTGAGCGGGGTTTCCGTCAGCCCGGG
>CAZZYH010000030.1:0-2544 GCA_964658225.1 Vulcanimicrobiota bacterium
TACCGATATCCGCCGTCACTCAAGTGACAAGGGTTATTGACGGCTCGGCGCTTTCGACCGATCCGGGTAGCGGCCTTTTTGCTTTCAAACAGTCACGTCTAAGCTCCACTTTGCCTCGCCGGATGCGATAACGGAGACCTCGGCCGTTCAGGTTCATGTCTTTTTGCTTGAGTTCGGAACCGACCAGAAGGCGGCGCGCTAACTGGCCAGCAACAAACAAGTCGTTTGAGACGCATAGAAGGACGTTAAGAAGCCGAAATGCCGAAATTTTTCTTCGATACCTATGATGATACGGCGCAGCTCGATCAGTTTGGCGTGGAGCTAATCGACTACCACGAGGCAATTTTGGAGGCTGTACATAGAGACATCTGTTGCAGTGGCGGTTACATGTAGGCCGCCAGCACTCAACGTAGCCGCCAGCCCGTTCAACTGGGGAGTCGCGGTGTCAATCAGAAAACTCGCGCTTTCATGTTCTCCGGTAAGGGCCTCGCCTGCCGGATGCGAGGGGGCATCGCTGGCAACCACTTTCATGCGATACGCGCCATCGGGCAGAAGCGAGGCCTCAAAGGTATAAAAGCGATCCGTAAGCTTGTCCTTGAGCAACCGCCAGGAGTGACCGCCTGCCTCCTCACCCTCGGACCGGTAGTAGAGTGCGAAGGTAAGTTCGTCGCCATTGTCGTCGTGGGCGGCCCAGCGCGCGGTCACCGCACCCTTATCGCGGATCGCAGCGAGCGGCGCATTGCCGCCGTCGAAGTTCGGGCCGCCGCTGTTTTGCGATCCGAAGCTGATACTGGTCTGCTGCGGCAGCTGCGGCTGGCTGGACTGCGCGTTCGCACGCGTGCCGGGCACCACGACCAGTTCGTCGACCGACGGGGCAAGGTTGGCCGGTAGGTAGTTGATGCCCACCGAGCTAAGGAGCGAGCCGGGCGCGAGCACCGCCTTCCACTGCAGGTAGCGCGCAGGCTCTAGTCCGTTGCTGCCCTGGGCTGAGTCCGCAGGGATGCGCTTCCAGTCGGTCCAGCCGCGCAGCGGGTTCTCGACGTTGCCGGTGCGTACATAGAACTCGTAGGCTCCCTGCGCGAGGATCTCCGCACGACCCCACACCGATTGCACCTGCGCGTCAAAAACATCGCTCTCGTAGAAGGATTGCTCCTGGCCCGCGGCCACCGGTGTCAGCAGGTAGAGCTTGCCGGTGTTGGCTGTGACCGCGTAGAGGCCGCCCGAGCCGGGCGCGAGGCCGGTGACCTGGGAGGCTGAGAGGTGCGCTATGTCCGAGTAGCTGCCATCCTCGGAGATACGGTAGAGATGCCCGCGATTGCCGGAGGCGGCGAGCAGCCCGGCGCTGGTCGCCTGGAGGGCATAGACGATGTCGTCGTGCGCGCTCCACAGACGATGCGGCGCGCTGACCGGCCGGCTCGAAGAGGCCGGGTGCACAGAAGCGGCTTCGGGAATCTCGTAGATGTCGGAGCCTTCGGGTACGACGGTGTTGCCGTTAAACGCCTGCACCGACCCGGGCGGAACGATTGTAATCGTCGCGGTCACAGAAGAGCTGCCCGTGACCGGCAACGGCGGAAGCGGACTGCGTCCTCGTTCCCCGACTGCGGCGACGTACAACTGACCTTCGCTTCCGAGCGCGAGCGAGGTGATCTCGCGCTTGGCTGCTTCAAAGAGCACGAAGACCTTGCCGTCGGGGCGGATGCGGTAGACCAGGCCCGAGCCATCACTGCCGGCGAACAGCTCGCCGGACGGGCCGAAGAGCAGGGAGCGGATGTGCGGCTCGTCGCTGGCGTACACGAGCTCCGGCTTCACGGCCGCGCCCTCGGGCGCTCCCACCCGGTAGATGCCGCCGGGCGCGCCGGTGGCGACATAGAGCCGGCCCTGGGCGTCGAAGGCCAGATCCCAGACATACCTGGGCTTCTCGGCTGTCCGGGCTGGATCAAAGATCAGCGCGGCGCTGCTCTCGTCCTGATCTGCCTGCCGGGGAGCAAGCCGGTAGACCCGGCCCGACGGCAGGGTGGCGGCGTAGACCGCGCCATCCGGACCGAGGCGAACCACCTGCACCGTCAGGTCCTTGCTCGTGAAAAGCTTGGTCTGAACGCCCCCGGCCGTGATGCGCAATACCCCGGCCGGCGCACCCGTTGCCAGGTACGCGCTCCCATCGCGTGCTGCGGCCACCGACCAGACAAACGTGGAACCGGTGGTGCCAACCGGGTGTGCCTGTAGGCCAGACTCAAGCCTGCCCAGGCTGCTGATGGCGACCCCGTGCGGGGTTCCGCGCTCGAACTCAGCGGCGGAAGACTGGCTCCAGAGGTGGGTGCCTTGCGCCCCTGCTGCCGAGGGGTAGCAGAGCAGTGCGAGCAGGAGCAGGGAGGAGCAGAGCGCGCGCGTCATCTGTGTTGAGTTTAGCAAGCGGGCTTGGGCGATCTTAAAGGGAAGAGCCCGGCAGCGCCAAAACGATCGCTTCTCTTCTCGAGAGCGCGACCCTTGCCCAACTTAGGCTGGGCTCCCGAGCGAAGCGGTGGATCTGCGGTTGTTCTTTACGTG
>CAZZYH010000030.1:2554-27986 GCA_964658225.1 Vulcanimicrobiota bacterium
GTGCGAACAGAATCGACCGCAGATCCTTATGCTTCGCTCACGATGCTTTTGCTGATGCGAGGCGGCTCGCAACCCGGACGCGGTGGGTCGCGCTGTGAAGCCATTGCTTGCCGCGGCTAGTTGGCCAGCACCGCGCGATAGCGAACCACACTCTTGCGAGCCCGCGCCACCGCCTCATTCGCCTTGGCCATGGGAAATTTTTCCGTCTTGGCCTGGATCCCATGGCGCGCGGCCACGTCCAGCATCTCGGCAAGCTGCATCGGGCTGCCGATATTGCATCCGGAAACGCTCTTGATGCCGGCAATCATCGGGAAGACCGAAAAGGCTGCCGGCTTGGGCGGCACGCCCACAAAGCAGAAGCTGCCATGCGGGCGCAGCGCAGCGATGTAGGCGTTCCAGTCCTGATCGGCGTTAATCGTCGACAGGATGAAATCGAAGCTGCCCCCCAGCGCCTTGAGCGATTTGGTCTCCCGCGTGTTCACAAAATGGTGCGCGCCAAACGCCTTTGCCTCGGCGTCTTTGTCCGCCGAACTCGAGAACGCCGTGACCTCGGCGCCAAAGGCGTGGGCAAACTGCAGCGCCATGTGGCCGAGTCCCCCGATGCCGATGATGCCTACCCGCGAAGCCGGGCTGAGCCCGTGCTGGCGCATGGGGTTGTAGACGGTGATGCCCCCGCAGAGCAGCGGCGCGGTGGTCTCGCTCGCAAGCGCATCAGGGATCTTGAGCGTGAAGCGCGCATTGACCCGGATCGTGTCTGCATAGCCGCCGTTGCGGTGCACGCAGGTAGGCTGCGCCTTCGCACACAGGTTCTCTTCTCCCTTGCGGCACCACTCGCAGGATCCGCAGGAGTCAGCCTGCCAGCCTACGCCGACCCGGTCACCGATTGAGACGTCGGCGACCGCGCCGCCCTTTGCCGCGACCGTGCCGATAATCTCGTGGCCGGGAATGAACGGATATTGCGTGATGCCCCACTCGTTGTCGATCAGGCTCAGATCACTATGGCAGACGCCGCAATGGCTGATCTTGATCTCAACATCCTGCGGACGCAGTTCGCCAGGCTCGTACTTGAAGGGAAGCAGTTCAGCACCGGCAGCGTGCACACCAAAACCATGAATCATCTGGAACCCGACCTTTGATGGATGTCGTGCGAGGTTGTTGTCGCGTCGCGAAGCCTATTCTACCCGGAGCGTGATGACCTGCTGGCCGGAGAGCTGCGCGCCAGCGGGCATCGATGCCAGCTCCAGCAGCGATTCGCCGCTGAGCGCGGCTTTTTGGTCCAGGTGGAGAGGTTCGTAAATATTTGCCATCGAGGCCGGCAGAGAAACCAGCAGGCGTCCGTCGACCACCGCCTCCGCATCCCCGCTGAGCAGTGTGACGTAGAGCCGGTCCGGCGCGTGCATGTTGTTGAGTTGGGCGATGATGCCATTGAGGTCGAGCGCCTGGCCGGCGCGGGGGCTCTGCGCCAGCCGGTCGAGCGTGCCGCCGTCGGAGACCAGCAAACGCACCGGACCTGTCGGCAGGGAAGCAGGCAGGGTTACCGTGACAGCTTCGCTGCGGAGCGCGCCGTGCCAGGGGCGAAGGCTCGCAAAGAGGGTCAGCCGCTCGCCGGGATGAACCGTGGTGTTCTCGGCCTCGGCGCGCTCGAGTTGCGTAGTGAGGCGCGCGGGCAGCCGCTCGACCGAGATGTCGACACTTTCGATAGGCGCACGGCGCCCCGCGTTGTCGTAAAGCCGGGTAAAACGAGCGCCGATGTCAAGCGCCGCCATCAGGTTCGCCGGACCCAGGTCGCCGGGCGCAGCGAGACTCTCGAGGGCGACCGGCGGGTAGCCGGTGATGCGAATAGAGCCATGCAGACGGTAGCTGTCCTGGGCCGCGTAGGCGTTGGCCTCGGAGAGGCCCTGGAAGACCGAGACCAGCACCGCGGTTGGGGTGATCTGCGGCTGGTCGACCACGCGCAGGTGGAGCGCGTGTACCGGCTTGCCTGCCTCGGATACCGTGACGGTGAGCGGGATCATCCGCGCGGGCTCGTTCAACAGGCCGCCGATCGCGGTCTGGCGATCCTCGGTAAAGGAGCCGACCAGGTCGGTCGTGTTGACGATCTTGAAGGCGTTGAGCGGCGACGGTAGAGTGGCCACGATGTTGGCCTTGGTCATCGGCATGGAGACCGAGCCGAACTGGGTAATGGGGTGGCCGCAGGCGAGCAGGTGCCGTGCGTCGACGTAGGTGACGGTGCAGGTGGCGGCGAACTCGAGATCGCCCTCGACCAGCAGCGCGCTGACCGCGGAGCCGGGGACGATCGGCTCGGGTTGGCGGATCGTCTTGTCGTCGGGCGAAGAGCCGCCGCCCAGGCCCGCAATGGGCTCCAGGCCTTCGACAGGGGACTGGGCGCGCCAGAGTTCGAGCGCGCGCGGAGAGAAGCCGCTGAAGACCAGGGGCGTATCGATGGGGCGCATCCATTCGGCCGGGCCGGTGCCGTGAAGTTGCGTAGCGGACATGGCCTCGCCGGGAGCGGCCTGGGCGACCTGGGCCGCTGCATCTTGCCCCGGGGCTGCGCCGGCCTGGTCCGGGCCGGGAGGGGTGCGGGGCAGGTCACGCACTTCGAGCATGCGCTCGATCGGCGTGATGCCGGCGATTGGCTCCTTGCTGAACTGGCCGATGCGGAAAGCGAGCGCGCCGGCCAGCTTGCCGTCGAGATACACCGGGCTGCCGCTCATGCCGGCAACCACGCCCGTGTACTCTGCCTTGGCGCCGGTGAGCCGGGCCAGGATCATGTCTTCGCCGGGCCCGAGCGCGTTGTGCAGCACGCCCAGGATCTCAACGCCCATCGGCTCCGGGACTGTGCCGGAGAAGACCGTGTAGGCCACGCCCCGCTGGCCGCGCGCAACCTGCGCGAGAGGAAAGATGCCGGCCGAGGAGGGAGGAGGCTGCGCGGGCAGGGGACTCTCACTCCCGGAGCCCGGCTGGGGCGCGAGTTGGGCCTGGAGACAGACAGCGCTGAGCACCGCAGCCGCCACGAGGGCGATCGCCGTCCGGGCTACAACCTGTATCCGAAAAGTTAAGACCTTCAGGCAGATCAACACGTCTCTAGAGTAGCTGGCGCCCGCGACTTGCGGCAAAGTACCGCCGGCGCAACAATGGATCGAGGCCAACGTAAGCCAAGATTGCGGCGGGTGCACGCAAGGCACAATCGCCGCGGGTGGGCAACGATCCTGGAGTCTTGTCGATGAAACGCAACCTCTGGAGACGCGCGGCGTTTCCTGGATGGCCATTGTTGCTGCGAGCGGGCCTGACGCCCGTGCTGTTTGCCTCGATCGGCTGGCCCGTTTTCGCCAGGCAGCAGCCATCTGCAGCGCCCCCGGCGCAGCAGACGGGCACTCCGCAGCCAGCGCAGCAGACCGGCACCCCGCCGCCGCCGGACCAGCAGACCCCCGAGGCCGGGGGCCCGGGCGGGGACAATGGCTCGATCGCCATCCCGAAGAAGAAAGAGAAAGACGAGCCTCCGCCGCCGCCCGAGCCCAAGGTGAAGACGCCGCCCGAGCTCTCCAATTACTCTCTGCGCGTGGACGTGCCGGTCGTGGCGGTCGACGTCGGCGTGATTCTCGAAAAGACGCACCAGTTTGTGCCCAACCTCGAGCAGTCGAACTTTCGCATCTGGGAGGACGGCACGCCGCAGCAGATTGCAAGCTTCAATCGCACCCAGGCGCCCATTACTGCGCTTTTGCTTACCGAATTTGCAGCGACGAACTACTACTTTGTCTACGACATGCGTAATGCTGCGTATGCATTTGCCCAGCAGCTCAAGCCGGATGACTATGTGGCGGTCATGACATACGACATGCACACACAGATCCTTACCGACTTTACCCAGGATAAGCGCCTGGTGGCGCAGTCCCTGAACTCGCTGCAGATCCCTACCTGGCGGGAGACCAATCTCTTTGACGCGGTCTACGAGGCGCTTGATCGAATGAGCCGTATCGAAGGCCGCAAGTATCTCGTCCTCATCTCGTCCGGGCGCGATACTTTTTCCAAGATCAACCTTGATAAAGTGCTGGCCAAGATCAAGGCGACCCCGGACGTGACCATCTTCGCCATCGGCACGGGGCAAACGGCGCGCATCCTGGCAGAAGGGCGGGGCATGAGCCCTACTCGGGAGATCGACTATCTGCAGGCGGATAACCAGCTCTCGACCTTCGCGCGCATGACCGGGGGCCAGAGCTTTTTCCCTCGCTTCCAGGGCGAGATGCCCGATATCTTCCACCAGATCAATGATTCGATCCGCAATCAGTATGTGCTGACGTACCGGCCGACGAATCCGAAGCAGGATGGAAGTTATCGGAAGATACATGTCGAGTTAGTCGACAATGAAGGGCACCCTTTAAGAATGCAGGATGAGAAGCACAAGCCGCTCAAGTACGACGTGATTGCGCGGGACGGGTACCGGGCCAAGCAGCAGGTGGAGTAGCCCGGCAGGTGCCAGCAAACGTGGTCAAGCTCTCCCCGGGGCCGCTCCTCCCAGGACCCGTTCACAAGACACGGCACCCCTCTGGCAGGGGAACGCGCGAGAAAGCACGATCAGAGTGTAGCTTGCCGCTGTCGCCAGCAAGCACTCCGCTCCGCAGCAGCGCTATCGTTCGCCGGACACTCACCCCCGCACACCTTGGAGCGCCGGATACACCTGTCGGAAAGCTCGGTAGCCGCGCGCGTACCGCTCCACCGCTCCGGGCTCCGGCTCGATCCGGCCGGCGACACGGATCGCAGTCGCGCAGGCCGCCTCGACGCTCGGCCAGCCGCCGCCGCCCACGCCAGCCAGCAGAGCCGCGCCATACGCGCCACCTTCTTCGGCGACCAGCACATCGCAGGGATGCGCATAGACATCGGCCTGAATCTGGCGCCACAGCGGCCCCCGCGCGCCCCCGCCGCCCAGGCGCACCCCGCGCACCGGGATCCCGAGCTCGTCCAACAGCGTAAAGCTGTCCCGAAGCGAGTAGGCCACGCCCTCGAGCACGGCGCGCACCAGGTGCCCGCGCCCGTGGTTCGCCTGCAGACCGACAAAGGCAGCGGTAGCCTGGGAGTCAAGGTGGGGGGTGCGCTCGCCGAGTAGGTAGGGCGTGTAGAGCAGGCCGTCGCTGCCGGCCGGGACCTCCGCGGCTTCGGACGTCAGCACGTCATAGGCCGCGCCCGGCGCGAGCAGGTCGCGCAGCCAGCGCAGCGACAGGCCGGCAGCCTGCGTGACCCCCATCACGTGCCAGCGGCCCGGCGCCGCATGGCAGAAGGTATGCAGGCGTCCGAGAGGATCTTTGGTCGGCAGAGCCGTCGCGGCGAAGACCACGCCCGAGGTCCCGATCGTCACCGACACAGAGCCTGGCTCGAGGATGCCCATGCCGACCGCGCCGGCGCCCTGGTCGCCCGCACCGGCAACGATGGGCGTTCCGGCAGCCAACCCCGTCGCATTCGCTCCCTCGCTTGAGACCGCGGCGCATACCTCCGGGGACTCGAACAGATTCGGAAGCCACTCTTCACGGACGCCCGAGGCCCGCGCGACCTCGGAGGACCAACGGCGATGCGCCACGTCCAGCAGCAGGGTGCCCGAGGCCTCCTGCACATCCATCGCGAAGGTGCCCGAGAGGCGATAGCGAACATAGTCCTTCGGGCAAAGCACGTGTGCGATCTTCGCGTACACCGCGGGCTGGTGCTCGCGGACCCAGAGCAGCTTGGTCAGGGTGAAGTTCGGCAGAGCGGGATTGGCCACCAGGTCGATCAGGTGCGCGCGGCCCACCTCGGCATGGAGCCAGTCGCACTGCGGACCGGTACGCTGGTCGCACCAGATCAGCGCCGGGCGCAGCACGGCTCCTGCCCGGTCCAGCATCACCGCCCCATGCATCTGGCCGGTCAACCCGATGCCGCGAATCTTCTTCGCCGCACCCGCACCTGCGAGGGCCAGCGTGTCTTGGATGGCCAGCTGCGCGGCGCGCCACCAGTCCTCAGGGTCCTGCTCGGCCCAGCCCGGCTGGTCGGCGCGAAAAGCCGCATGCTCGCTCTGGGCAGAGGCGGCAATGGCCCCGTGTTCATCGATCAAAACTGCACGCGTTCCACCCGTCCCAACATCCATGCCCAGAAAATACAAAGCCGCCACCTCTCTGTTCGTTCGTCCCCGGAGGGGCCATCCTGCGCTTGTGCCGCTCTGCCCGTCCGCCCCTTACGCTAGTCCACAGCCGACCGGGGCGGCAAGCGGATGACTGAAGTTTCGCAACAGGGAACGTCGGACGATTACACTGCGCCTAGGAGCCAGACGATGCCTAGCATCCGCACCCTGTCCAGCCGGGAGGTCTACCGCAACCGTTGGATGCGTGTCCGCGAAGACCAGATCGAGCGCTCCAATGGCGTTCCGGGGATCTACGGCGTGGTCGATAAGGATCCGTGCGCGGTCATCATTCCGCTGGACGGCGATACGCTCCACCTGGTCGAGCAGTATCGCTACACCGTGCAGCATACCTGCATGGAGTTCCCCCAGGGCGGCTGGGAGACGGCGGCGGTCGATATCGAAGAGCTGGCCCGGGGCGAGCTCCGCGAGGAGACGGGGCTGAGCGCCCGTTCGATGATCTACCTCGGCCCCATGTACGTGGCCTACGGCTTTGCCAACCAGATGCAGCACGCCTTTCTGGCCACGGGCCTCGAAGCGGGCACGACCGACTTCGACGCGGAAGAGCATGACCTGGTGCAGCACAGGGTCTCGGTAGCGAGCTTTGAAGAGATGCTTTTGAGCGGTGCGATCCGCGACTGTTGTACCCTTGCGGCTTGGGGACTCTACAAGGTCTGGCAGCAGGCGCAAGCGCGCAGGGGAGCACCAGGGTGACACAAGCGAAACAAGCCTGGACCGCGGCACAGATTTCAAACCTGGCGGGCAAGCGCGCCATTGTGACCGGGGCGAACGTGGGGCTGGGCTACCAGACGGCCCGGGAACTGGCTCGAGCAGGCGCCGAAGTGGTGCTGGCCTGCCGCAGCATCGAGCGCGGCACGGCCGCGGCGGCACGCATCCGGGACGAGCAGCCGGGCGCGACCATCCATGTGGCGCTGCTGGATCTTTCCACGCTGCAATCGGTGCGCATCTTTGCCGAAGCCGTGGTGGCCGGAGGACCGCTCGACATCCTGGTCAACAATGCCGGGATCATGGCGCTGCCCAAGCGTCAAACAACCGTCGACGGATTCGAAATGCAGCTGGGCACCAACTACCTGGGCCACTTTGCGCTGACCGGGCTGCTGTTGCCCTCACTGCTGGCTGCCTCGGCGCCACGCGTGGTCAGCCTTTCGAGCAATGCTCATAAGCGCGGCAAGATCCACTTTGACGATCTGCAACTGGAGCGCGGCTACACGCCCTGGGCTGCCTACTCGCAGACCAAGCTGGCCATGCTGCTCTTTGCGCGCGAGTTGCAGCGGCAGAGTACGGAGCGCGGCACGCGATTGGTCAGCCTCGCCGCCCATCCCGGCCTCTCCTCCACCTCGATCGGACGGGATGTCCAGGGTACGGCAGCGATCGTGATCCCACTTTTATTTCGCTTCGCCGGCCAGGATGAGGCCCGCGGCGCGCTGCCCCAGCTCTATGCCGCCACTGCGCCCGAAGCGTTGCCTGGCGGCTACTACGGGCCGGACGGCTTTGCGGAGTTCAAGGGGAATCCGGCCCCGGCCAAGGTCGCCCCGCAGGGGCAGGACGCAGAAACGGAGAAACGGCTCTGGAGGGTTTCCGAAGAGCTGACCGGCGTTGCCTATCCCTGGCCGAGCTGAGGCGCGGCAGAGGCAAGCCGCATCTTCTTGAGCCTTGACTCAAGCCCCTTGACTCGAGACTTGACCGCCGAAGCCTAGACCGCCGGTAACGCGGCACTCAGCACGAGAAAGATCAGCACGCCTGCGAAGAACACCAGCGCCATGCGAATGCCGGGCTCGCGGTTGACCTCCGGCAGCAGGTCAGTTGCAGCGACGTAGATCGCGACGCCGGCGGAAAACGGCAGTCCCAGCGCAACGAGCCTCGGTGCGAGCAGGATGAGCGAGACGCCCAGCACAGTCGCGCAGGCGAGCAAAATTGCAGCGCGCAAAGCAGTCTTGCGGCTGCGTCCAGAGGCCAGCATGACCGAGGCGACCGTGAAACCTTCCGGGACCTTGTGCAGGAAGATCGCGAAGAAGATCAGCAGGCCCAGCCAGCGCGAGAGCACGAAGCCTGAGCCGATGGCCACACCATCGAAGAGCGCGTGGACGGCGAGCCCGGCCAGCACCGAGTAGCCTTTGTGGGCCGCCATAAACTCGTGCGCGTGCGTCTCTTCGCCGAAGTGGAAGTGGGCCGAGATGGTGTGCTCGAGAAGGTGGATGATACAGTAGCCGGCGAGCACCAGCACCGGCGCCAGGCGGGGCGCAAGCCTGAGCCCTTCGGGGACCATCTCGAGCAGCGCGGTCGCCATCATAAAGCCCGCACCGAGCGCGATGAAGTAGCGAAGGTAGCGCTTCTCCCAGTGCCTTCGCACCAGCAGCAGGCCGCCGAACACATTCGCAAGGGCCGCAATGGCGCCAAACATCAGGGGGAGCATCAAGAATCGCGCCTACCTGGCCCCGCAGCGGCGAGCGGCGGCCGCGCGAGCATCAGGATGAGCAGGACTCCTGCCGCCAGCACGCCGGCTTCGACTCGCTCAGAGGCGACATGCAGGCGATTGAAGTCGATGCGCCGCGCGTCGGCCGGCGGTGCCGCGTCGATGCTGCCGCCAACCGCCAGTCGATCGGCATCCATGCGCGGCATAATCGAGTATTGGGAAAAAGCGGTAAGCGCAAGCATGGCGAGCGTAGCGCACACCGGGCCAAGGATGCGGCGGCCATAGGCGTTGAGCGCGCCGGCGATGAGCAGCAGGACAATCAGCGCAGCCCCTGCCACAAGGCCTTCTACGTGCAGCAGATGCAGGCAGAGTCTTGCCACCGTACCCGCGGTGTGTGGGTCAGCAAGGCTGGTAAAGGCGGCCCAGGCCACGACAGGAAAGAAGAGCACGCCGCCCACCCACAGGGCGACGAGCAGCAGGATGATCGCGCGCAGGGCTGTTCTCATCGGCTCGCGCGCTCTCCGCTTTGCGATTGAAGGCGCTGTTGCATGTCGATCTCGATCACGTGAAGAGAAACTCCTTGGTGCGCAGGCTGGCTACCGTATCCCGCAGCTTGGCTGCTTTCTCGAACTCGAACTTCTTCGCAGCCTCGCGCATATCGCTTTCAAGCTTCGCGATATGCGCGTTGAGCGCTTCCTGCGTGGTGAACTCGGGCATCTCACTGGACTCCTCTGTCAGGTCAGCGTAGTCGGCCTTCAGTATCTGTGCCAGTGACATATCGGTCGGACGAATAATCGATGCGGGTGTAATGCCGTGCTCCTCGTTGTATGCGCGCTGCACGTGCCTGCGCCTATCCGTCTCGGCGATCGCCTTTTGCATCGAATCGGTCATCTTGTCGGCATACAAGATGGCGCGTCCGTGCAGATGCCGTGCGGCGCGCCCGATCGTCTGGATCAGCGAACCAACCGAGCGAAGAAAGCCTTCCTTGTCCGCGTCGAGAATCGCGACGAGCGAAACCTCAGGAAGGTCGAGTCCCTCGCGCAACAGATTGATGCCGATCAGCACATCGTACTCACCCTTGCGCAGATCACGCAGTAATTTCACGCGCTCGAGCGTCTCGATCTCGGAGTGCATGTAGCGGCACTTGACCCCAACCTCGGAGTAGTAGCCGGCCAGGTCTTCCGACATGCGCTTGGTCAGGGTGGTGACGATGACGCGCTCGTTGCGTTCCACGCGCAGGCGTATCTCGGCGAGTAAGTCGTCGATCTGCCCGCGGATGGGGCGGATCTCAACCTCGGGATCGATCAGCCCGGTCGGGCGGATGATCTGCTCGACAACAACGCCCGCGGCCTTGGTGAGCTCGAAGGGGCCGGGAGTTGCCGAGACATAGATCGTCTGGTGAACGCGGTGCTCAAACTCATCGAACTTCAGCGGACGATTGTCGGTTGCCGAGGGCAGGCGAAATCCATAATCGACCAGGTTCTGTTTGCGTGAGCGATCGCCGTGCCACATGCCGTGCAGCTGCGGGACCGTTACATGCGACTCATCGATGAAGACAAGATAGTCGCGCGGGAAGTAATCGAGCAGCGTAGGTGGCGGCTCCCCCGGCAGACGCCCGGAAAAATGGCGGGAGTAGTTCTCTATGCCGTGGCAGAAGCCCATCGATTTGATCATTTCGAGATCAAAGCGGGTGCGCTGGTTGATGCGCTGCGCCTCGACCATACGCCCCTGCTGTTCAAGCTCTGCGACCCACCACTCGAGTTCAGCCAGGATGGTTTCGATCGCTGTCTTCTTGCGCTCCGGCTGTACCACGTAGTGACTCTTGGGATAGATCGGCAGCCGCGCATATTTCTGTTTCACGGTGCCGAAAAGCGGGTCGATCTGCGAGAGCGCATCGATCTCGTCGCCGAACAGTTCAATCCGGTAGGCGCTTTCATCGTAAGTAGGGAAGACCTCGATCACGTCGCCGCGCACCCTGAAAGTTCCCCGTCGGAAATCGCCATCGGTCCGGTCGTAGAGAATCTCGACCAGTTTCTTGGTGATATCTTCGCGGCGTATCTTCTGGCCTTTTTCAAGAAAAAGGAGCATGCCGTAGTAGGCCTCCGGCGAGCCCAGACCGTAGATACAGGAGACCGAGGCCACAATGATCGCGTCACGCCGCTCGAATAAAGATCGCGTCGCGGAAAGCCGCAGCTTGTCCAGCTCTTCGTTGATCGTCGCTTCTTTCTCGATGTACAGGTCGCCCGAGGGAATGTAGGCTTCGGGCTGATAGTAGTCGTAGTAGGAAACGAAATACTCGACGGCGTTGTTTGGGAAAAACTGCTTGAACTCGTGAAAGAGCTGTGCCGCGAGCGTTTTGTTTGGCGCAAGGATCAGTGCGGGCCGGTTCAGTCCGGCGATCACCTTGGCCATGGTAAATGTCTTCCCCGAGCCGGTCACTCCAAGCAGCACCTGGTGCTGCTCGCCGCTGTTGGTTCCCTCCAGCAACTCGCCGATGGCGCGGCCCTGGTCGCCGCGCGGCTGGTAATCGCTCACCAATTCAAAATCCATCTAGAACTCCAATCTATTTTCTGCGACCGCCGGACGCCCCAGCGCGACGGGCCACTCCGCGGGAGAGTCGACAACCGCATCGACCAGGCCGTCCTCGCGCATGGCATCGATGGTATGCGGGGAGAGGCCGTATCGACAGCCCAGGCTCCAGGCGCCGGCTGCGCGCGCGGTTAAAATATCGACATCGGAGTCGCCGATCATCAAGGTCTGGTCCGGCTGGGCTTCGGCTTGGCGCATCAGCTCGCGCAATCCCTCGGGATCGGGTTTCTTGGTCGCAAAGCTGTTGCCTCCGTAGATCGCATGGAAGTACGGCGTGAGCCCGAGCGCCGCACAGATCTCCCGCGAAGGATGCACGGGCTTATTGGTCAGCACCGCCATGCCGCGCCGCTCTCCGGCGTCACACCTGCTCATTGCGTCGAGCGCCGGGAAAACCCCGTCGTAGACGTAGGTGTGGTCAAGCTTGTGCTCCCGGTAGTAGTCGAGAAACAATCCCAGCGCATGGTCGACCGAACTTTCCTCAGACGGGTCCCCGAGCGCGCGCCGCACCAGCATGCCCGCGCCATCGCCAATGTAGCTCGCGATCACCGGAGCCGGCAGCGTTGCGCGGCCCAGCGCGCCAAGTGTCGCGTTCACGGCGTTCACAAGGTCCTGCCCGGAGTCGATCAGAGTGCCATCGAGATCAAAGACAAGCAGCCGCAACCGTTGGGCGGGGATGGGGCGGAGCACTGTGAGCATTTTCCTAGGATAATGCAGGAGCACGCCGCCCCTGCGAGCCGCGCAAAAAGGTTCCTACAGCAGGCGAGAACGCGCCTATACTTCGCATGGCGCGGCTCTCCCTTCGAGCGGCGCGGAGAAAGGAAGCTCCCATGCCGGACACACAGGCTTTATCCCCTTACCTGGTAGTAAGGGATGCAAAAGCCGCCATCGCTTTCTACAAAAAAGCCTTTGGCGCCGTCGAACAGAGCTGCAACCTGGCGCCGCACTCGCAGAAGGTGATGCACGCCATGCTCGAGATCGAGGGCAGTGTGCTCGCACTCTCCGACGATTTTCCCGAGTTCATGGGCGGCAAGAGCCGCACCCCGGAGGCACTCGGCGGCACCCCGGTCACGCTGTCTCTGCAGGTCAAGGATGCTGAAGCGGTCTGGGCCCGGGCCGTGGCAGCAGGCGCCACCGTCGTCTTCCCGCTCAAAGACCAGTTCTGGGGTGAGAGGTACGGCAAGTTGAGCGACCCGTTCGGTCACGAATGGGGTATCGGCCAAAGGCTGCGCACGGTTACGGACGAAGAAACGCAGAAGGCGGCGCAGGAGTACTTCAGCAGAGACTCAGGATTGCGCGAGTAGTGGAAGATCTCTCCGGGCTGGTGCCGCGCATCCGGGAAGAAGCGCGAACCGCCCGGCACTCGCTTGCACGCTAGCGGATCTTGATGTCCCCCGAGCCTGTATTGATGCGGACCTTCGGACCGCCGGCGCCGACGTTGCCCACCACGTGGTGCTTGTCCGAGCCGTGCGAGGGCACCGGCGTGCTGGTCTGCACATCTCCTGAGCCGGTCTCCGCATCAAGGGCAAAGGACGCGCCGCCCGTATCAAGCGTGACGCTGCCTGAGCCGGTCTCGACCTTCCAGTTGGAGCTTGGCCGGCCCGTCACGTCAATGTCGCCCGAACCGCTATGGGCCCAGAGCGAGCCCTGCACGTTCTTTAGCTCGATCGAGCCTGAGCCTGTTTGCGCCTTGACGTCCAGCGAGGAGAGCATCGTGGCCTTGATGTCGCCCGAACCGCTATCGAGGTTCACATGGTCGCTGAGGCCGGTGGCCTCAATCGAGCCCGAGCCGGTCTTGGCCTCGACCGGGCCTCCATCATCGACGACCCGAATGTCGCCCGAGCCTGAGTCGGCCCTCAGATCGGTGCCGCGCGGCGTGGTGACCTCGTAGTCGATCGAGACGTTCTGCACCTTCATCTGCTTGCCCACGCTGATGATGTTGCCGGCCTGCGTGATGGGTGGGTTGGCGACAATCTGCTTGACGCGCTCTTCGGCCGAGCCGCCCCCCCCACCCATGCTCCAGCCGTTGCCGGCATGCACGTGCGCCACAATGCGCACCTCGTTCGCCGAGCCCGCCTGCACGTGGATCGAGCCCGAGCCGGTCTCAATCGAGAGCAGCACCGGGCCCTTGACCGAAAGCTTGCGTTCAAAGCTGCCGTCGGCGGCCTGTGCCGTCGCCGGGGCCAGGCCCATCAGGCCCGCCAGCGCGGAGGCAGTGAGCAGTTTGCCTTGCTTGATCTTCATCTCGTTCCCCTCAATCGCAGGCGTACATTCCTCGGGGCTCGTCGCACAGCCCGGTCCGGACCCACCATCTGCGCTCTCGCCAAAGATACGCAAGGCACGCCCGCCGAGTTCCGGCCGAGGCATGGCAACGCCGGCCCCATGACGTAGACTAAACCCCAATGCTGGGTCTTTTGCTATTCCGGCTCATGGCCATTGCTGCGCTGGTTCTCGGGAACGGTTTCTTCGTCGCGGCAGAGTTCGCCCTGGTCAGCATGCGCCGCACCCGGCTCGAGCAGTTGATCGCGACCGGCGTACCGGGCGCACGCGCCGTAGAGCGTTTGCAGCAGCACCTGGACGACTTTCTGCCCGCGGTGCAGTTCGGCGTAACCCTTTGCAGCCTGGGCCTGGGTTGGGTGGGTGAGCCGACCATCGCCGCGGCCTTCTCAATGCTGATCGGGCAGCTGCCGCACCAGCGCCTCTACTCCCACCTGGTCGCGGCGCCGGTCGCGTTCATGATCATCACCTACTTCCACGTACTGCTGGGCGAGCTGGTGCCGAAGTCGCTGGCGCTGCGCAAGGGTGACCAGCTGGCCATCGCGGTCGCTGAGCCGATGCTGGCGTTTATGCAGATGACCCGGCCCGCAGTGCGGCTGATGAATCACTCGGCCGCCGCGGTGCTGCGGCTCTTTCGCGCCCCGCTCTCGCACGAGGGCGGCACGGTTCACTCGCCTGACGAGCTGAAGCTGATTGCTACCGCCGCTCGGCGAGGGGGCCTCTTGCCCGAGTTCCAGGAGTCCCTGATCCATCGCGCGGTGGAGATCGCCGACGTGCCGACGCGCGAGATCATGACCCCGCGGCAGCGCATCGTCTCGCTCCCCTCGACAATGCCGATCGATCAGGCGAGCGGGCGCTTTGTCGACGAGCTGCACTCCCGTATTCCGGTCTACGATGCCGAGAGGGGCCCTGAGTACATCGTCGGCATCGTCTACTCGAAAGACATCGCGCGGCTGATGCACTTCAACGCGTCGCCGCGCACAGAGGGCGGCTCTTCTGCGCCCTTTGCAGCTTTGCGAGTGCGGCAGGTGATGCGCGAGGTGCTGGTGGTACCGGAGACCAAGCCGGTGCTCGACCTGCTGCAGGAATTCCAGCTTCGGCGCAGACACCTCGCTATCGTCGTCGATGAGTTTGGCTCAACCGTGGGCTTGGTAACGGTCGAAGATGCAATCGAGCAGCTGGTCGGCGAACTGGAGGACGAGTTCGATACGCAAACCAGCCCTCTGCTGCCTGCCCCAGGGGAAGACCTGGTGCTTGAAGGCAGCGTGAACCTGCGCGACCTGGAGACGCAGATGCACTGGAAGCTGCCCCGCGAAGGGGGCATAGAAACGCTGGCCGGTTTTCTGCTCAGCCGCCTCGGGCGCATTCCCTCCGGGGGCGAGAGCGTCGAATACCAGGGGCGCCGGCTTACGATCGTCGAGATGAGCGGCCACCGCATCGCAAGAGTGCGGATCGAGAAAGTCACGGCGATCGATGCGCTCGCAGCAGAGCCGCGTGGAACCGGGGAGCCTGTGCAGAAACGATGATGATGCGCCGAACAGAGACGCTTTGCGGAGATTTGCAATGAGGCGGGCTGTGCACGCCCTGCTGCTGCGGCTTGCCTACACGGTCCCGGTGGTGTGGCTGGTCGTCTCGCTGGTGTTTCTGCTCATTCACCTGGTGCCAGGCGACCCGATCCAGGCCATGCTGGGCGAGGGCGCACGCGTTGCCGATATCGCAGCCTTGCGCCACAGTTATGGACTCGATCTGCCGTTGGGCACCCAGTACCTGCACTACTGGCGCGGTGTATCGCATGGCGATCTTGGCCATTCGCTGCGCTTGAACGATACTGTCATCCATCTGGTCCTGCTGCGCTATCCTTACACCCTTAGTCTTACCGTTGCGGCGCTGCTGCTGGCCTTGCTGCTTGCCATCCCGGCCGGCGTGGCGGCGGCGCTCTATCGGGGACGCTGGCAGGACCACCTGCTGGGTGGCGTGAGTCTGCTGGGGCTCTCGTTTCCAGGCTTCGCACTCGGGCCGCTGCTGATTCTCTTTGTCTCTATCAAGCTGGGCTGGCTGCCGGTAAGTGGCGCCGAGGGGCCCGCATCTCTGATCCTTCCAGCAGTGACAATGGGCTCGGCGCTGGCTGCGATCCTTACCCGCATGGTGCGCACCGCCATGCTTGAAGAGATGGGGCAGGATTACATTCGCACGGCCCGCGCCAAGGGTCTGGCTGAGCGCACCGTGGTCTACAAGCACGCGCTGCGCAACGCGCTCATTCCCATCCTTACGCTGGTTGGGCTGCAGTTTGGTGCACTGCTGGCCGGGGCGATCGTGACGGAAAAGATCTTCAGCTGGCCGGGCATCGGACAACTTACTGTGTCCGCCATCTCCAATCGCGACTATGCACTTGTGCAGGGCTGCATCTTGGCCGTTGGGCTGACCTATGTCTTGGTCAACTTACTTACCGATGTCGCCTATGTTGTGGTGAACCCGCGGATCCGCGGTTAGTCCGGCCCGGGGCCCCTGGACGAGCTCGCCAAACGGGCAGGTGCAAGGTAGGAAGTTACAGCAGCGTCACAAGCTGCGGCTCTATGCCGAGATCGGTGACCTCAAGCAAGCCAACGGAGACAGGCAGCGAAAATCTGCGCGGCCCCGCTGCGCCGGGATTGAAAAACAGCACCCCTCGGCGCCACTCGATCGAAGGCTTGTGGGAGTGGCCATAGATCACGGCGGCGATGTCGGCCGAGCCGGGATCGAGGTCGAGCATGCCTACATCGTGCACCATGTAAAGATGGGTGCCGGCGACGGTGACGTATTCGACCGCAGGCAGAGCCGCGCAGCGCCCGACAGAATCTATATTGCCGCGGATTGCCGTCACCGGCGCAAGCCTGCTCAATGCATCAAGGATCGCGGGATCGCCAATGTCGCCCGCGTGCAGAATGCGCTCGACTCCGCGGAGCGCATCGAGAACCTCCGGCCGCAAGAGTCCATGCGTGTCGGAAAGGACCCCAACCCTCATAGCCCGATGCTGATGCGCGTCCGAGGATCCAGAAAATCGCGGAGCGCATCGCCGATAAAGTTAAATGAGAGCACGCAGAGCATCACCGCGATAGCAGGGAACACGACTAGGTGCGGCGCGTCAAACAGATGCGTGCGGGCATCGTTGAGCATGCCGCCCCAACTGGCCGCAGGCGGCGGTACCCCGAGGCCAAGAAAGCTTAGCGTCGCTTCGGCGAGGACGGCGCCTGCCATACCAATGGCTGCTTGCACAATCAGCGGCTGCAAAATGTTGGGCAGAATGTGCCGCAAGAATACTCTCAGGTCACTCGCACCCAGAGCCCGAGCAGCTTCGACAAACTCGCGCTCCCGTACGGCGAGCACCTGCGCTCTCACCAGCCGCGCGTAGCCGACCCATCCGCCGACCGAGAGTGCCAGCACCAGATTCAAGAGCCCCGGCCCCAGGAAAGCGACAAATGCAATTGCCAGCAAAATACCCGGAAACGCCAGAAATGCATTCATCACGAAAATGTTCAGCGCCGTATCGAGCACGCCGCCGTAAAAACCAGCCAGCCCACCCACTACAAGTCCGAGCGCGAGCGAGCAGCCGACCACGGAAGTGGCCACGATCAGCGAGATGCGCGCACCGAAGATAATGCGCGAGAGGATGTCGCGGCCCAGCTCGTCGGTACCAAACCAGTGCGTGGCCGACGGTACGGCCAGGCGGTGCTCCAGGTCGATCGAAGCAGGAGAATAAGGAGCCAGAAGGGGCGCGAGAAAAGCAAGCAGAACAAAGAGCGCGACCAGAAAGCACCCCACGAGAGCCAGAGGCTGGTGACGGGCTGTACGGCCTAGCCGGGTCAGACTGGTGGGTGGCAGAGAGTCGGTCAACAACGTATGATCGCACACCGGCGCGCGACTTGCACCCGCTCACAGAAGATAGCGCCTTGCGCGTCTCTCGGCCGTCAATTAAGCGGACATCGCTGTGCCGTCGCGCGGTTTTCCACGGTTCAGTTTGATAGAGCCTTGACTTGAACGGCGAACTCAGTAGGCTTAGCTCTGGAGAGCACCCTGCGGAACAAGTACCTATGCGGGGGCGAGGCAGCTCACTGGGAGCCGCCTCTGCAGCGTGCTCACAACCTGTATGGGAACGACCCGTCCCCCGACCTACTTGAGGAAAGTTGATGACCAAGAAAAGCGTACGGAGACACCTGTCCCTTGCTGCAGCAGCACTTGGCCTTTGTGCTGCGCTGGCGCACGCGCAGACGGCAGGCTACGGCGAAATCAGCGGTACCGTCCAGGATGCGACCCAGGCGACGGTGGCTGGCGCGCAGGTGCGCATCCGCAACACGGACACAGGAATGGAACGCGTCGTGACGACCACGGGTTCGGGAAACTATGTGGTTGACTTCTTAGGGCCCGGCCACTACGAGGTGCTGGCCACAGGCCCTGGCTTTGGCACCGTCGATCGACGAAACCTGATTGTGCAGGTAGGTCAGGTGTTGGGTCTCGACTTTGCATTACCGCTGTCTTCGGTCTCCGCAAATGTAGAGGTAACTTCGGCTACTCCGGTACTCGATACAGAAAAAACCGAGCAGTCCCAGAATGTCGACCAGAACCTGGTTGGCAATTTGCCGGTCAATGGGCGGCGCTACGACAACTTCGTACTGCTGACGCCAAACGTGGCACCCGATGGCACCAGCGGGTTGATCTCCTTTCGCGGAGTCTCCGGTATCTATAACTCGAACCTGATCGATGGCGCGAATAACAACCAGGCGTTCTTTTCCGAGGCCCGTGGACGCGGCATCGGCGCGCCCTACGTGTTTTCGCAAGATTCGATCAACGAGTTTCAGGCAGAGACCTCGGCCTACTCCCCGGAGTTTGGACAGGCTGCCGGGGGCGTGATCAATGCAGTTACCAAGTCCGGCACCAACAAGATGCACGGGGACCTCTTCTACTATCTCCGCTACCCGTCTCTCAATGCGCTTGATCCTTATAACAAGAGCCAGTACTTTCTCACTGTCGCCTCGGGCAAGCCGAACCCGCTGCTGATCACGCAGCCGATCCACCAGCAACAGCAATTTGGGGGCTCGCTAGGCGGCCCAGTCCTGCATGATAAGTTGTTTTACTTTTTTACCTATGACGGCTTTCGGCGAGTCAATCCTATCTTCTACACCTCAACGACAACGCCAGCGGCAATCAACGGGTTTGATTGCAATGCGACGGTTGCCGCGAACGGTACGCCACTTAACGACGCACAGTGCACCGCGGCGAAGAACTATGTGCTTAGCCTGCAGAACTCCTATACGCGTCTTACCAAACAGGATATCTTTTTCCCCAAGCTGGACTGGCAGATCAATCAGGTCAACCATGTCTCGGCGGACTTCAACTTTGAGAATTACAGCCTGCCTGACGGCTACAACACTGCCTCCAGCGTCAACAATGGCTCGGTCACGCAGAATGGCTCTTCCTATTTCCATGAGCGCTTCCTGATTGTCAATTACAACAGCGTGCTCTCAAACCACTCCGATAATGAGCTTCGTTTTCAGTGGGGCCGCGACCTAGAAGTTGCCACCACCAACTCGCCCGGCCCGGCGGTCAGCATCTCCGGCCTGACCGCTTACGGCGAGACCTCCGCGCTGCCTCGCCCCGCCTTTCCCGATGAGCATCGCTGGCAGGCAGAAGATGTGTACACAACCACTTACGGCAACCAAACGATCAAAGCCGGTGTAGATCTGAACTTCATCCACGAGTTGATCATCAATCTTTACCAGGGCGATGGGAACTACTCCTATGCGGGCGCGACGGCAACGGCGTTTGCAAACTGGGCGCAGGATGTGTACGGGTTAAACGGCGGCCAGCACTACACCAGCTTCACCCAGGTGCACGATCCCATTACCGGAGTCGGCAAGGATGATTTCTGGAACCAGGATCTTGCCGGGTTCGTGCAGGATTCCTACAAGTTAAAGCCAAACCTGCTCGTGAATCTGGGTCTTCGGTACGATGTGCAGTTGGTGCCGCAGCCCGCCAGACCGAATACCTCGAGCGCGCTTGCCAACCTGTACACCAAGACAATCAACATCGATTATCACGAGCTACAACCGCGGTTCGGGTTCTCCTGGCAGGCGAAGCCGGGCACTGTGTTTCGCGGCGGGTACGGCCTAGTCTACGGACTTACCTCGAACTCGACCTACTACACGACCAGAGTGGAGAACGGGGTCTTTCAACAGCAGTACAACACCAAGACGGAGACACCCGGATCGGGCACCTATGAATCCTGGGCGCCGCACGCGCCGAATGTCTTGTTCACTCCGCCCGGGCCGGCACTTGCGCCCCCCTTTGCAGGCGCGGCCACCGCGCAGGCGATCGACACCAACCCGCCGCTTGCTACTTTATCTGCCCGCGGGATTGACCCGCATTTCCTGAATCCCTATTCGCATTCCTTTGACCTCGCCGTACAGCAGCTGCTCCCACTCCGCTCGACTCTGACCGTGTCCTACGTCGGCAACCGCGCCATGCGCTTGCCCATCTTTATAGACACCAATATCGCGCCCGCGACAACAAAGCGCTCCTACGATGTAATCGATGCTCAAGGCGTGACCCAGTCGACGATCACCGTGCCGTTTTATACGGCGCGCCAGACCCCCGATACGGGCAGCATTCTGACCGGATTTTCTGGTGTGAACTCCTGGTATCACGCCATGGCGGTCACCCTCGACAAGCGGCTCGATCACGGCCTCCAGATACTGGCCAACTATACCTGGGCAAAGAGCATTGACGGCGGCCAAGTGTCAGGCACCAATGGAACCTTTAATGGAACAGATGTGCCTCTGGATCCTTTCAATCGCAAGGCTGAGTATGCGCGCTCGGATCTCGATCTACGCAGCCGTTTCGTAGGCTCGATCGTCTATGCTCCGCAGGTGGCTATCGAAAACCGCTATGCCAAGTACGCTTTGAATGGCTGGAGTCTCTCCGGCACGGCCACCGAGCAGACAGGCTTTCCGGTGACCGCGTTTATGAGCAATTCGCCCACGGGTGGAGTACCCGGAGACGGTGGACTTACCGGCGCCGAGGTAAGTTTGAATAACTCGGGCACCGGTGGGCGCGTGCCACAGTATGCGCGCAACGCATTCCCGGGTCCGGGACTGCGGAACATCGATGCACGGATCTCGCGAGATCTACCCCTGCACGAAACTATCCGCATGCAGATCTTCGCCGAGGCGTTCAACCTCGCCAATCACCAGAACGTGTTGGGCGTGAATACGACTGCCTTCACGTGGGTCGCCGCCGGGTCAGCGGCCTGCCCCGCTACCAACCATGCGAACAGCTGCATCGAGCCGTATACCTCCGCCGGTGGCATCCCGTTCGGCGCGGAGACAAACACGACGAGCACGCTCTACACCCCGCGGCAACTTCAGTTCACCGCCAAGCTCTTCTTCTAGGGTGCAGTTTCGCTCTCGAGCAAACTCGGCTAAGAGCAGGAGGCGCGCATTTAGATGGGCGCCTCCTGCAAAATCGTTGATGCGCAAGCTTGCGGCGGCCGAACAAGAAGACCCGGCATCCTTCGGCTACTTTGGAACCTCGGGACCGTCTTCCTGGGGAACCTCGGTTCCTTCGCCGGGGAAGGGCCACTTGCGGTTGAGCGGCTGCATCGCTTCGCGCCGGTCGCCCTGCACCTCGTTCACCTTGAGATTTTCAAAGACATGCACGCCAAGTTTTCCGGCAGTCGCCAGGTCGAGATCGCCATCGTGGTCAAAGTCCGCAAAGACAACCTGCGTGCCGATCGTCGCCGTGCCGTTGTACGACAAGGCGATACGATCAAAGGCCGGATCTGCTGATGGATCGGAGAGGGTCATTGTCTCCGCCCCGGTGCCTCCAGCGTGGGACTTGGCCGCAGCCAGCGCAGCGGCGCCAGGAAGCCGGTAGGCATAGACAACATTGGGATCGTAGGAGCCCGGGTCCCCGCCACCATGGCCGCGGTAGCGTTTGCCTGTCACCAGCTGCATCGTACCATCGCCGTTGAGATCGATTAAGGCCAAGGCGTGCGATTGGGAAAAGGATTCATCGATCGTATGGCGAATCCACTGCCGATGGCTCGCGGTCCCCGCCTGCTCGAGCCAGTAAAGCCCGTAACCGTGGCCCTGCCCGTAGATCAGGTCCATCTTGCCGTCGTGATTGACATCGTAGCCAAGAATCGGGAACCCGGCATCGCCCAGCGTCCAGTCGGCGTGCCACTGCCACTTGTCCGCATCGGCGTCAATCTGCTGGAACCAACCGTGGGTCGTGAGGATGTCGGCCTTGCCATCTCCATCGATATCAGCGATGCCGATGCCGTGGCCATCCTGTACATGATCTCCGACATGATGAACCTTCGGCTTGCCGTCGCCAAAGGAAAGCCAGAGCACCCCGGCGCGATTGTAGTGCGCCAGCGCGAGATCGGGTTTGCCGTCGCCGTCGAGATCTGCAAACGCGCCGCCCTCTGTATCAAAGCTGTCTGTGATCCGCTCGCCCTTCCACTGCTCGCCGGCTGCGGTAGCCTTGGGCCCTGGATTGCGATACCACCAGACGCCGTTCGCGATCCATCCGGTAGTCACCAGATCCGGCAGCCCGTCGTGATCCACGTCGATGACCCATTCGCCACAGTCAGAGACAAATTCGTTGTGCGTGCCGACTGTGCGGAACTGGTGCTGCTTCCACTCGCCGCCCTGGGGACCGGGATTTTCATACCAGTAGGCGCCGCTGAGCAGATCGAGGAATCCGTCGCCGTTCATGTCGATCATCGAAATGCCTTCAGCATGATCGGTGCCCAGCCGATGGGTCAGAAAGGCGATGCGGGATTTCCCGTCAGGACCATTGCCTGGCTGCTGCATCCGCTTCTCGGTTGCGTGCGCGGGATCTTGTGCGTGCCCTGTCGCCGTCAGCAGCGTTCCCGCTGCCATCCAGGCAGCGGCGTGTGTCACGGTCCTTGCTGAGAGAAACTTCATGGGTGACTCCTTACCTGGCTTCAGCACTCTAAACAACCTTCATCGTCTCGGGATTCCAGTGAACTACGCTGTCCCGTTCAACGCTCAGGTTGCTGAGCAGCGCAGCGCCTGCCGCCCGAAACCCGAACGTGGCATCTTCGACCACAGGCTGCCGGCTGCGCACCGATGCAAAGAAATTGTGAAAGTGGTCGTAGCTATCGGAGTAACCTGGCGGCGCGGTGAATGCTTCGACATCGCGAGGCGGCGGCCCGCTGGGGTGCTGGACCGGATACTTCTGCCGATACTGCTCCAGGTACGCCCTCTGCATGGCTTCGGGAAACGTGGAAATCGTGTAGCCCGGCTCCTGTGCGAGCGGTGTGCGGGTCACGGTTACAGTTTGACCGCTGATCTCCATCAGCCCTTCAGATCCGGTGAACAGGAAGCCTTCGCTTTCTTCGCCGCCGTCGACAAAGTTTACATGCAGGCTGAGATTGAAGCCCTCCGGATAATCAAAGAGCGCGAGCAGTACATCATCGGCATCGCGGCCATCCTTCCAGAAGCGGATGCCGCCGGTGGCCATGGCGCGTGTCGGGCCGAGCGCGCCGGTAATCAGGTGCGTGCCGCTGAACAGATGAACGAACAGGTCGCCCGCAACCCCCGAGCCATAATCCTTCCACTTGCGCCACTGGAAGAAGCGCTCCGGGTTGAAAGGGATCTTCGGGGCTGTGCCCAGAAAGCGCGGCCAGTCACAGGTAGCGGGCGACGCATCGAGCGGCACCGAGTAATTCCAAGCGCCCATCGACGAGTTGCGATCCCAACGCGCGGTGACCATGTTCAGCTTCCCGATCGCACCCGAGGCAAGCAGCTCCTTGGCCTTCGCATAGACGATCGAGCTGACGCGCTGGCTACCCACCTGCAAGATGCGATGGGTGGACCGGACCGTGTCGATGATCTCGGGTCCGTCGGAGTAAAGATGGATCATCGGCTTTTCCAGGTAGACATCCTTGCCCGCATGCAGGCTGTCCACCGCTGCCTGCTTGTGCCAGTGGTCGGGGGTCGCGATCAGCACCGCATCGACATCTTTGCGACTGAGGATCTCGCGATAGTCGCGCGTGGTAAAGAGATCGGCGCCCCACAGCTCCTTTGCATGCGTCAGCCGGCCATCGTAGCAATCGGCCACGGCGACCAGCTTGACCCCGGGCACAAGCAGGGCATTGCGCGTGTCGCCCTGGCCCTGGATGCCGGCGCCGATCAGCGCCAGCTGGATATTGTCATTGGGGGAGCGCGCGGCCGCCTGCTCGGCGAGGAGCGGGTGAAGGCGCGTTGCGGCGCCGGCGACAAGCGTTGTCTTCGCTGCATCCTGTAAAAATTTCCTGCGATTGATCATGAGCACGGATCCTCGTACCTGGGTTGTTCGCTTAGGCTTGCTTCGATCCTTGTTTTGACCGTGATCAGAACAGTAAGAGAAGCGCGGCTGGGCTGTCCAGCGCACCGGCTCCAACCGTGTAGAATTGCGGGGCTGCACTGATTTCCTGATGCGGGTGGGCCCATGACGCTGCTCGATTCGATCCGGCTCGCACTGCTGGGCCTGCTGGTCGCCGCCTGCGCGGGCGCGCACGCGCAAAATGCGCCGAGCGTCGAGATTCCGGCGCACAAGCCCGCAACCGTTCTTTTCGATGGCGCGGACCTTTCGCACTTCGATACTTTCCTCCGCGGGCGCGGCGTAAACACCGATCCCGAGCATGTATTCAAGGTGGAACACGGGGTGCTCCACGTCTCAGGCCGCGAGATGGGATACATCATCACCAAGCAGTCGTTCCATCGCTTTTATCTGCACGCGGAGTTTCGATGGGGCCAGGGCACCTTCGCCGAGCGCGCAGGACAGGCTCGCGACAGCGGTATCCTTTACAACGTCGAGGGAGAACAAAAGGTCTGGCCGCGCTCGATCGAGTTCCAGATCAAGGAGGGCGAAACAGGAGACTTCTGGTTGACCGACGGTGCCGCGATTACCGGCGCCGATGGCAAACGGGTCACCGGACCACCGGGCTCCGCGCTCAATGTCGGCCACATCGGAAAAGGGCCGGAACAGAATGTGGTTGGCTTCCGCAATTCGACCGGCGAATTTGAAAAGCCACATGGCGTCTGGAACACGCTCGAACTCGTGGTCGAGGATCAGGCAGTGCACCAGTACGTCAACGGCAAGCTGGCTAACGTCGGAACCGATCCATTTCCGACCGAGGGCAAGGTGCTCTTTCAGTCCGAAGGCGCCGAAATCTACTTCCGCGATATCGAGCTTTTTCCGCTCCAGTAGCGTCCCCGGGAGTCGGATACAACGGAAAGCAGAGCCACTGTCCTTGCGTGGTCCGCAAGCGTCTCGCCCGCGCATCTAAAACACCATGAGCACAAAAGCGGACAAGGTTGGGCGAGATTCGCAACGCGAGGGAGCATTGCCTGTCTACCGCGCGCCCTGGCGGGGACAACTGCTGCTGGCCTGCGGCAAGTGCAGGAAGAAGCTACGGAAGAGCAGTGAGCCGGCAGAGGCCGCAAACCTGAAAAAGCTGCTGAAAGCGTGTGGAAAGCAGGGCGAAGAGAGGTTTCGCCTCCGCGTCATCGAGGTGCCATGCCTGAAGCTCTGTCCTAAAGGGGGCGTCACCGTATGCACCCAGCAACAGCTAGGGCGTGGGGAGTGCTCGATCGTGCGCACCCAACTCGACGTAGAAACGTTGTATGCGGAAGCAAAGGGCTACAAGGGCGATCAGGAGCGTGCCGGCTAGCAAACCGTAGAAGTCGCAGAAGCCGTCTCGCGGCAAGATGCGAGAAACCGTTCCTGGGGACAATCGCAGACATGCGTGCAACGAGTAGTCCGGGATCGGTTGTCGCGCGGAAAGGGCATTCGGGCTTCGTATCTAGTGTCCGATAACGCATATTATGTACAGTCGCTTATTATCAGACGTATAGCGCCCAAGTAGAAATGTCACTCCTCTGCCAAGTTGAAATGTCTGAAAGGCATGGGCTTGGTGACGATGAGTGCTCGGGAGTTGCAGCGGATCGAAG
>CAZZYH010000031.1:0-27959 GCA_964658225.1 Vulcanimicrobiota bacterium
CCATCATCGGGCACAAGGAGAGGCAGGGATGGAGCAGCATCGTTTCAAGCACCCCCTCAGGGGAAGCCAGCGGAGTTTCTGCCGGCGGCTGGCCCTCGGCTGGGTAGCGGCGCTGGGCGTGGCACTGCTCACAAGCGGCTGCGAGACAGGGCGCACTAACAAGGCGCATGCAGAGTGGCAGCATCTTTCCGACGATACGACGACCGGCAAGCCTGAATCGAAGCAGGCCCTGGGCCCGGGCGACCATCATCCGCCCGTGCCCGGCTCACCCACCGCTGCCGGACCGGATGGGAATCAGCCGCCCGATGACATGCAGGCGGCCAGTCGCCGGAAGGAGTCGAGCGAGGCTGCGCCGCCCCGGTAGACACCCCTGGGTGAGCAGGGATTGGGCGGGCGCGCCGGGAAGAGCTTAGGGACAGCTGCGCGGGCCGCTTGAAGCGGCTGCGAGCGCCCGGAGCTTGCGCGGGAGCCGCTTCTGCGTGAGCAGGCAGCTTCGGCGTGAGGCGTGAGCGATCCGCGTCTGCTTGAGTAAGCAGCTTCTGCGTGAGCGGCACCTCAGGCTTGATCAGCTCAAGCGCGATCAGCTTCGAGCGCGGGCCGCTTCGAGCAGCCGCGGCCTTGAGCGCCCGGAGCTTCGGCATGAGCCGCTTCGAGCGTCACGGGGTGGAACGTGCGCGGCTTTGAGCGCCGGCAGCCGAGCGCGATCAGCTCATGCGCAGACCCAGCTCCCGCCACCCGCGGGGAGCCGGCTTCTGTTTCGACCGGAATGATGCCGCGCAGCTTCAGCCCAGATCAGGCTTCGGTCGCCCGATTGAGCACGGCGGGTTTGACGACGATGGTGGCATTGCTGCTCTTCTGCAGATCGTGGTGCAGGCAGTAGAGGGCGAGTTCCAGGCGATCGGAGACCCCGAGCTTGTCGTAGATCTTGCGCAGATAGTTCTTGATCACCTGCTCCGAGGTGCCGATGTGGTGCGCGATCTCCTTGTTGCGCTTGCCCTGCGAGATGTAGGCGATGATCGACATCTCCTTCGGCGAGAGACGCGGCGCGCTCTTGACATGCGTGCCTTGGGTGGCCTGGGTGCGGTAGGCATCGATCAGCCAGGTGACCGACTGGTTGTCGATCCAGGTTTCGCCGCTGGCGATCTTGCGTACGCACTTGACCAGCAGGTCGGGAGAGATGGAGCGGGGAATGGTGCCGCGCACCCCATTGCGATAGAGATCGACGATCCGGGTCTCATCGGTGACCGCGCCCTGCACGATGACCCGCAGCTGCGGACCGAGCTTGATCAGCTCCCCCACGGCCTCGCTCTGGCCCCCGAGCATACCCCAGTCCAGCAGCAACACGTCGGCCGGCTGCTGCTTGAGCAGCACGCGCAGCGTGCTTAGGGTGTCGGCCTGGCCGACGACCTGGATATCCCCCTCGGCGGCGAACACCCGGCTCATGCCCACCCGGTAGATCGCCTGGCTATCGGCGATCAGCACCCGCACCGGCTGGCGAACCTGGTTCAGGTGCTGAGGGTTGCTCTGGGCGGCCGAGTAGGCCGGGAGGGCGCGAAATTTCTCTTCGACTTGGGAACCATTCATAAGGGGGGTGTCGTCCGGTCCTGTTATTGGAATCGATAGTCGTCAATCACTGCCGCGATAAAACAAAAACCATCCTGTTCAAAGCTTCGGATCACATGGCCCACGCAGTGGATCGCCGCGGTGGCCTCGCCGTAGGTTCCGTCATTCGGCACCTCGAGCAGGAACTCAAGCTCGCACCCGGCAAACGCCGGTTCTGCCAAACGCAGAAGGATCCCGTTGGTCGATATGTTGACCGTTACCGCTTCGATCTGCTGGCCGCCGGCCAGAATGAGCGCAGGAAGGTGCAGAGGAAAACGGACTGCGCTGCGAAGGTCCTGCCAGATCTTGTTTTGGGAAGAACCGCCACTCCCCGCGGGGTCATTCATTCACTGTCCTGTGCGCTCCGAGGATCACCAAGTTTGCCCACATTCTACACTTGGTAGACCGCGCATCTTCAGGCTTATTCCGCTTGCTGTCCCATAACGGATCAGCTACCGCAAGGCCGGCGCCTACTCATAAAAAGCGGCAGATCCGCCCACCCACTCCTGATCTCGATTGTGATCCACTCCCATCATCTTGCCCCGGCCGAGCCGCGTCAGCGAGAAGGCGGGAGTAAGCTCGCCGCCGTCCGGCCAGAGGTAGAGGATGCGGATCTCGGTCTGTGTGGGTCCGAACGGGGTCTCTATGGTAGCCGCAAAGTGCATGCGCTGCTGCATCAGGTAATTGTGACGCTCGTCGGCACCAATGGCAGCCAGCTGTGCATCGCCGGGCCCGAACTCGATCCCCTTTCCCGCAAATCCAAAGAGCGGTTTGAGAATCCATTCTGACCGGTCGAGCCCAGCGACTGCAGGAGCAAGGGTGCCCTCCGCGCGCGCGCCGAGCCAGTCGTCGAGAAACCAGGCCGGGGGGACCGAGGGATGGTCAAGGTAAGGGAGCGAGAACTTGCTGATCGCGAAATACCAGTTCGGGTGCCCGGCCCACTCGACCGCCAGCGGCTCCTCGTAGCGGAAGGGCAGCCGGATGCCTTTTGTAACGATCTCGTCGACAATAGCGCGATTGTAGATGCGATGCACGGGAACGAGCGCTCCCTCGGCCTCGTAAAAGACCAGGCCGGGCTGCCCGGGCCGGCGCTCGATGACCAGCTTGGCGATATCGACGATGCGGATGCCGAGCCGGTCTGCGGTGAGCCGGAAATCCGGGTAGGTCTTCTGGCGCTCGGGCTCGACCTCGGTAAGGATCACGTGGGCCGGGTCGTGCCCGTGCAGAATCGTTTCTCCGAGCAGCTTCCAGTAGCTCGCTTCGGTCAGCCCACCCAGGTACTGGCCCAGGCTCGGCGGCAGCTCGTAGGCGCTCCGATAGGCCTGGCAGAGCGCGGCCTGGTAGGCGTAGATCGACGGGAAGGCCTGCAGCTCGACGATGCGGGGCGAGTAGGAGCCGCCGCGCTCCTGGACCAGCGCAAAATCGGCGGTCATGAAGTGGGGATGCGGAGAAAAGCCGAAGGCCCGGTAGCCGGCCGGGATGGCTCGAAGCGCCGCGTCGAGGTAGGCGCGATCCTCGACCAGCCTGTGGGTCAGCGAGGCGCCGATGCTCGCACACCGGTCGAGCAACTCGCGGGGCAGAAAGCAGGGTGTCTCGGCGACCCGGAAGCCGATGCGCGTCCCCAGCTGCTCTTCGAGCTCCTGCTGAAGCCGGGCGTAGCGTTCCGGCGTGTAGCTGCGATTGAACTGCTGCCTCCATGCGGCGATCAAGTGCGTTCTCCCCGGGGTGCGCGCTGACGGTGCCTTAGAGTAATCCATTTGCGGCGTCCGCGTAGCCCCTTCAGCGTCTGCACGGCGCCGGTCACCGGGCAGCCCGGAGCGAGAGTTGCTTGCCGAGCCCCGGGGGGCACGAATTGTCGCAAAGTTGGACATTGCTGTTACAAAAGTTACGTATCGGCCCAACAGACGGATTCACCCGCCTGCCCGCTGGCGGTCCGGCATATTTCCTCTGCGGGGGCGATTTGCTCTAAGCTGGAGCGGTCTGCGCGCCGTGCTGCGCCCCGGGCCGGGGCGGAGGGCGCGCACGCGGGCGCCCGGTATGCGCTCTCCATCTTCCCTTGAAGGATCCAGCCGCCCATGCCACCCACTCCTTCGCAAGCAGGGCCGGAACCTTCGCACCGCTCCCTGGCACCCTTCCGCAGCCTCAGCTCCCCGCAGCGCCACGCCTTTGTCGCCTGCTTTCTGGGCTGGTCGCTCGATGCGTTCGACTACTTCCTCCTGGTCTTCTGCGTGCCGGCGATCTCGGCCGATTTTCATGCCAAGACCTCGGCCGTAGCCGAGGCGCTGTTTCTCACCCTGGCCTTTCGGCCGGTGGGTGCGCTGCTGTTCGGGATGCTGGCCGACCGGTACGGGCGCAAGCAGACGCTGATGCTCAATATTGCCTGCTACTCGGTGCTGGAGCTGGCGTGCGCGTTCGCGCCCTCCTTGCCCGTGCTGCTGGTCCTGCGGGCGCTGTTCGGCATTGCCATGGGCGGGGAGTGGGGTGTGGGCGCGGCGCTGGCCTTTGAGAGCTTGCCGCGGGAAGGGCGTGGCTTCTTTTCAGGCCTGCTGCAGGAAGGATACGCGGTCGGCTACCTGGTGGCGGCGGCGGCTTACGGGCTGCTCTTTCGTCCGCTCTCGGCGCTCAGCTGGCAGGGCCACGCGGGGGGCTGGCGCGGGCTGTTTGTGGTGGGCTCTCTGCCGGCGGTGCTGATCGTCTACATCGGGCGCAAGGTGGAGGAGTCGCCGGCCTGGCGGGAGCAGCAGGCTTTGCTGGCCGCGGCACCGCCGGGGGCTTCGCCTACTTCTGTTTCAAAGCCGGTCGCAGAGCGGGCGCCGGGGTTCTTCCTCAGCCTGCGGCTCTACGGCGGGACTTTCCTGTTCCTGGTCCTGCTGATGGCGGGCTTCAATGCGCTCTCGCACGGCACCCAGGATCTGTATCCGACCTTTCTCATCCACGAGCACCATGCCAGCGCCGGGCAGGCGGGCTCGATCGGCATCATCTACAACGTCGGCGCGATCCTGGGCGGGGTGCTCTTCGGCTCGCTCTCCGAGCGCTTCGGGCGCAAGCGGGCCATCATCACGGCGGCGCTGCTGACGCTGCCCGCCATTCCGCTCTATGCCTTCTCGCATGCGCTGGCCATGCTGGCGCTGGGCGCGTTCCTGATGCAGTTCATGGTGCAGGGCGCCTGGGGCGTGGTGCCGGCCTACCTGAGCGAGCTCTCGCCAGGCCCGGTGCGGGCCACGTTTCCGGGCCTGGCCTACCAGCTCGGCAACCTGCTCACCTCGCGCAACTCGGTGGTGCAGTCCAAGATCGCCGAGCGCCTGGGCAGCTTCGCGCCGGTGCTGGGCGTGACGGTGCTGCTGGTGGCCTGTTACCTGGCGCTGATCACCTCCTTTGGGCGGGAGTCGCGTGGGGCGGACCTTTCCGTCTGAAAGGCTTGTCGCATTCGGAGACGGCCGTTTCAGGAGTAACCAACGAGTGAACGATGGAGCGCACGTTCGATGCGCTGTGTCTCAGACCCGTCGGGGAGATGACGCCCAAGAAGATCCGCGCTCTGCGAACCCGCGAGAGGGCCAGCCAGACGGTTGTTGACGCCTACCCGAACGTCACTCCCGGCCTGGTCAGTAAGGGGGAACGAGGGGAAAAGCGCCCTCAGGGAGCGTCTCCAAAAGCTGCTCTCCGTCGTGGAGAAGAAGGGTTTGGAAGTCGTGGCCTGATTCTGAGTACCGATGTGAAACGGGGGTTTCAGTGAGTACAAGTTTTGCAGGGACCAGAGCCCGTTCATTTCAACCGTCTGAAGGTGCCGATAACAACGTTGAAGCTGGTACCGTTGTCACCATATGCGCTGGCTAAACACGATGGGCGTTTTCCTTCTGATGGCAACCTGCTCCTCGTCCAGCCAAACAGTGAAGAGGGCTTATTGCGGGGACGACGGCATCCTGCAGACGGTCTACGAAGACGGAACGACAAAGCCGCAGCCGAAAGAGCAGCTTCAGGTGGGGTGCGATAACGCTACTGTCTCTGACGACAAGGAAACGGTTGGCTGGTCTGTGCTGGTTGCGAACTGTTGCACGTCCTATCCGATACCGACATCAGTTGCAGTGTTAAGCCATGGTCGAAAAAGGGTCTTCTCAGCCGAACAAATGGTCTGGCAATGGAGGTTCGTCAGTCGGGCCAAGAGACTCGCACTGCTGTCGGGTCCCGTTCATGGAAATGCGGTGCTAGCTACCTTGTATGACATAAGGAGCGGACGAGTATTGGCTACTTGGGACGGAGGCGGTGAAGCGCCTTCATGGGCATCTGGCTGGAAGCCGGAGTTCGGCCCCTCCTAAAAGCGCTTCATTTACCCACGACAACTCCGGTAGTCGTGGGTGAGGGACCGGGCCAAGGAGTGCCCACCCAAAAGCTCAGGCTGGAGACGGCCGCCCGAAAGTCGTCACCAGCCCCCGAGCCGATCGGTCGGTAACATCGGAACCAAGAAAGCCTACCCCGGTCACTGCCCGCTTCATGCACAATAAACAGAGAGGAGCCGCCCGTGCCCCGTGTCCACTTCCATCAGCAGCTCGCCCAGCTCAAGGACAAGCTCCTGGCCATGGCTGCCCTCGCGCAGCAGGCGCTGGAGTCCTCGGTCGATGCTTACCTGCAGCGCGATACGACCCTGTGCCAGTATGTCCGCGAGAACGAGACCGCGATCAACCTGGCCCAGCGCGAGGTCGACGAGATGAGCTACGAGCTGCTGGCCAAAGAGCAGCCCATGGCGATCGACCTGCGCTTCATCCTGGCGGTGATCAAGATCAACGGCAACCTGGAGCGCATCGGGGACCAGGCCATGAGTATCGCCCAGCGCACCGGCGACCTGATCAACATGCCGCCGGCCGAGCTGCCTGCCGACATCGAAGGCATGCGGTGCTGCGCCCGCCGCATGATTCGCATGGCCCTGCAGGCCTTGCTTGAAGGCGACGCCGAAGTAGCAGCGGCGGTTATCGAGGCCGATGACGAGATCGATCGACTCAACCGGCTGGCCCACGAAGACCTGGTCGTCGTCATCCAGGAGTCCCCCGCAGTCTCGCAGCAGGCTTTGCACGCCATCATCATCTCGCGCAATCTCGAGCGCATCGCCGACCACGCAGCCAATATCGCGAGCGATGTGATCTTCTGGGTCCAGGGCGCCGACATCCGCCACCAGACGCTGCTCAGCGCGGACTGAGACCGAGCCGAGAACCCCGCAAAGCGGTCCCTGTCGCGAGGACGTGCCGCCGTCCGGCAGGCAGAAGGCGCGCCGCGCGCTGCGCGCCGCGAGCCGCGCAGCGGGTTTTGCTTTTACACTAGGTCCATGGCTGGACTGGTTCTCGATGGGAAGGCGCTCGCGACCAAGCTTGAGGCCGAGTTGCAGGAGCGCGTGTCGCGCCTGGTGCAGGCTACGGGCGAGCGGCCGCCGGTGCTGGCGACGATCCTGGTGGGTAATGACCCGGCGTCGGCCACCTACGTGCGCATGAAGGGCAATGCGTGCCGGCGCGTGGGTATGGAGTCGCTGCCGATCACCCTGGGCGAGAACACGACCACCGAGCAGCTGCTGCTCACCATCGATGAGCTTAATGGCGACCCTCGCGTGCGCGGCATCCTGCTGCAGCACCCGGTACCGGACCACATCGATGAGCGGCGGTGCTTTGACCGGATCGCGCTCGAGAAGGATGTGGACGGGGTCACCAGTCACGGGTTTGGCCGCATGGTGATGAAGCAGCCGGCCTACGGGTCGGCCACCCCGGCCGGCATCATGCGTTTGCTGCGCCACCATGGCGTGTCGATGGAGGGGCGGAGCGCGGTGGTGGTGGGGCGCAGCGCGATCCTCGGCAAGCCGATGGCCATGATGCTGAACAACGCGAACGCGACGGTCACGCTCTGCCATCGCTTCACCGTGGGGCTGCCGCGCTTCCTGCGCGATGCCGACATTGTCGTCGCAGCGCTGGGCAAGCGCGAGTATATCCAGGCCGAGTGGCTCAAGGACGGCGTCGTGGTCGTCGATGCCGGATACCACCCGGGAGGCGTAGGAGATGTGCAGATGACGCCCCTGATCGACCGCTGCGCCGCGTACACGCCCGTGCCGGGCGGAGTCGGCCCGATGACGATCGTGACCCTGATCGAGCAGACCGTGCAGTCGGCCGAGCGTGCGGCGAAGGTGGACAGCCTTGCGCTGGCCAGGTAGGCAGCCTCGCGCTGGCCCCGGTATTTTGCTCGCCCCGGTATGGAGACCGCGATGCGCGAGCGAGGTTGCCGCGGGGGGGGAGCCCGGCGACGAGCGGCTACCGCCGGGACCCTAGGCGAGGAGCTTTCCGCTAGCCTGCCCGAGCCAGGCTGCCACGTACCCGCAGACCACGCTCAGCCCCACGTACAGCAACGCCAGGGAACCTTGCCCCTGTTGTACGGTGCGCAGCGTTTCGTACTCGAAGGTAGAGAAGGTCGTGTAGGCGCCGACGAAGCCGACGGGCCCGGCCAGACGCAGGGCAGAAGGCAAGGTGGTGCGGGCATCGAGCACCGCGAGCAGCACCCCCAGCACAAAGCACCCCGAGATATTGATCACAAAGGTCCCGTAGGGAAAGCCGAGCCCCAGCCGCCGCGTGATCCAGCCCCCGACCGCGTAGCGGGCGATCGCACCGAGGAAGCCTCCGGCGCCTACCCAGAGATAATTCATGCTTCCAGCTTCCGCCAGCGGGCGCCGGCCGTCAATTGCGGTGGACCTCGTTGCCGGGCCGGTTTCGCCTCTCCGGGGGTCGCGTGATAGTGTCTGCTGTGAGACTTGAACCCGGCGCAAACGCCACGCACATGCATCGAAGGAGAATGGATACGATTCCGGTGATCGCCCAAGCCCGCCTCCACCTGCGCACCCTGCTGGCCGCCCTGCCCGTCCTCTGCGTGGCCAGCGCCGCCGCCCTGGCCCAGGCAGCCGACAACCCGGCGATCACGCTGCACTTTGAGCCGGCTTCGACCGAGATTCGTTACCTGGCGGGGGGCGCACTGCACCATGTGCAGGGAAGCTTCGCGCTCAAGGGCGGCCAGCTCGCCTTTGACCCGGCCACCGGGGTCGCCCAGGGTCAGATCCTGGTCGACGCAGCCAGCGGCCACTCGAACGACAAGAAGTTCGACGCGAAGATGCAGGAGGTGCTCGAGAGCCAGAAGTACCCCGAGATCTTTTTCCACCCCGAGAAGGCGGTGGGTACGATCAAGCACGACAATGAGCAGCATGTGACGCTGATCGGTTCCTTCAACATTCATGGGAGCGACCATCCACTCAAGGTGGAGACCTTCATCACCGTCCACGGGGACGAGGCGACGGCCAAGACCGAGTTCGATGTGCCCTACGTGGACTGGGGGATGAAGGATGCGAGCACGCTGCTGATGCGGGACAAGCATGTGCACATCACGATGGTCGCGCATGCCACGGTTGAGGGTTTGAAGGACGCTCCATAGGTGAATCCCCGGCCTCCCGGACATCATCAAACACCGGAGATACTTTGGAGATCTCTGCCGGGAGCAGGCTCCAAAGCGCTACACTAGAGAATCGAGAGGCGCGAGCCCCTTCGATCTGGAGAGACTACATGGCGACTGTGACTGCACCGACACCGGAGACCACCGAGTTCAAGACACCCACCCCTGTGACCCTCAGCGCTCCCGCGATCGAGAAGGTGCGCGAGATCATGGCGACCCAGGATCCGCTTCCTGCCGGGCTGCGCATCGGTGTGGTCGGCGGCGGCTGTTCCGGATTTCAGTACTCCATGTCGTTTGAGAACGCTGCCGGCATGATGGACAAGGTGCTGAACTTCGATGGTCTGAAGGTGTTTATCGACGCCACCTCGGCGATGTACCTGAATGGCTGCGTGGTGGATTACGTGGAGACGCTCGAAGCGGCAGGCTTCAAGTTTGAGAACCCCACGGTGAAGAGCACCTGCGGGTGCGGGTCGTCTTTCAGCGTCTGATCCGCGTGGAGCGTCTGTCCTGCCGTCGGCAGGCAGCCGGATCCCGGAGAGTCCGGAGGGAAACGACCGATTGAAACCGGTGCAAAGAAAAGGAGCCCCGCTCGCTGAGAGCCGGGCTCTTTTTTTGCCTTAAGACGAAGGTCACCTGAGGCAAAAGTCCCTCAGACGGACAAAAGGGAACGCGCTCCCTGGCCGGATGCCACGGTTGCGCCTGCCTGCGGAGAGAGCCGGAAGAGGTTCGTCGAGACGTGCAGCGCGCCCTCTGCGGCCGGCAATCGGGCTCGGCCCATCGACTACTGCGGCGTGGTCGCGCTCTGGCTTCCGCTACTCCCATTGCTGGAAGTGCTGCCGAAGCCGGAGTTGCCGGCGCTCGACCCGAAGCCACCGCTGCTGCCGGTCCCGGAACTGCCCGGTCCATTCACGCTGTTTCCGCTGCCGTTGAGATTGCCCGACCCTCCCAGGACGCTTCCGGACGCCATCTGCTCTTCCACCGGCCAGTAGGTGAACTCCCACTCGTTGTAGTGCGTTTTGAGCTTGTACTGGAGAATGGTCGCCTTGGTCTGTGGCGGCATCACGCCCATGATCGGCGCGCCGCCGAGCGTGGTGCTGGTGTCGGCCCCGAAGCCGGTGCCGGTGCTGCTGCCGCCGCCCAGAGTGGTCGAGGTGGCGGTGCCCGAAGACCCGCTGCCGAAGCTGCTCGAGCTGGACCCAAGGCCGCTGCCAGAGCCCATGCTTGAGCCCGATCCCAGCCCTGTTCCGTCGCCTGCGGCCGCCGCGCCACTCGACCCGGCGAGCGTGGTCCCGCCTGCTCCCCCGGCGACCCCGCAGTTGGTGCCCCCGGTGCCGACCTGGCTGGTGCTGCTATCCATCATGCCGGTACTGGTGGAACCGGATGTACCGGAGCTGCTGCCGAACCCGCCTGCCGTGCTGCTTCCGAACGACGAGCCGCCGAAGCTGCTCGATCCGGTACCCGCGCTCGTCGAGGAGCTTCCCGCCCCGATCGATGTCGCCCCTGCGACCCCGGCGCCGACGCCCAGCGGCTGGCCGAAGAAGCCCAGCGGACAAACGTGCGCCTGGCCCTGCCGGATCAGTTTCCAGTCATCCTTGCCGGTCAGCGGGTTCAGGTAGCGCTTGCGCAGGTAGCGCACATTGTTTGTCTTTTCCAGCTGATCGATCGAGCTCGGATAGCTGCCGAACTTCTTGTAGTAGAGACGGATGGCGCGTTTGTACTGTTCGCCGCGATGCACGAGTTCCACTTCCCGGTCGCGCTGGATGGCGGCAGCTACTTTGGGCGCAGCCAGGGCCAGGCTCAAGATGACCAGCGCCACCATGAAGATGACCGCCAGCAGCACAAAGCCTGCTTCCTCCGGATGGAGCTCTGTCCGGGGAGCCTGGCCTGTTCCAGGCTGCGTCGCCGGGCCGGCGGACCGCGGTCCCGGGGCCTGGGTCCGAGGCATGATGTTTGTCTTCACCTCTCCCCCTCAGTTCATGATCAGCGGCAAGGACTGCGTGTTGTGGTAGGGCAGGTCTTCGATCGTCACCGAGGCGGTCGCGATCTTGACCACGCGGTAGCGATGGCTGACGACATCGCCCTCGGCGGCGATGAAGACGTCATCGCCGTGGAGCAGGAAAGCCTTGCGTGACCCGTCGAACTTGGCCGCGTAGCCAAAGAATTTCAGGTCGATGTTGGGCGGGGGCGGCGGCCCGGGCGGCGGCGTATAGACCGGGGCGCTGGGCCGGATCGGGCCCCTCGGCTTTTCGATCGCGGCGAGGTTGGTCACCGGCGCTGCATTCAGCGAAAAGATGTTGCGTCCGCTGCCGCTGTAGACGAAGGACTCGTTTTCGGCCATCAACTCAGGGTGCAGGGTGGGGTCGAGCTGGGCGGTACTGGCGCGGGGCAAAGCGGCGGCGGCCGGGCCGGGCTCCGCAGCTGGTCTGGCCCCGGGTGCCGCCGCCGCTGTCGTCGATACGGGCACGGGCTGCGGCGGGGGGACCGCCGGCGTATCCGGGCCGCCAAAGATGGTGCGGGCGGCCAGCAGAAGCGCGACCAGGCCGAGGCCGGCGGCGATCGCGACTTTCTTGCGGTCTTCGGTGCCTACCTTGAGCGCCATCTACTGCACCTCCGAGGCGGCTCGGCTGGCGGTTGCGAGCACGGCGGCGCTGGCCGCGTCTGCCCGCATGTAGGTGGTCACGCGCAGCCGCAGGTTGACCGTGCCGCCCTGCTGGCCGGTGAGGGTGACGCTGCGGATGATGAAGAAAGCGTGGTTCTTGTCCCGTTCCACATCGTTGATAAAGCGCATGATGGGCGTGTACTCGCCGGTCATGCTGGCGTCGATGCGCTGCTCCACCAGGCCCTGCACGGCTGGAACGAGCGTGTATCCGGCCCGGGTGAGGCGCACGTGGTTGTGCGTGGCCAGCTCGCCCAGCTCCGCGATCACGGTTGAGTCGTTGGCGGGAACGCGCGCGGCAAAGAAGGCCTGCGCCTCGCCGCGGGAGCCGCTTACCAGACTGGGCAGCCCGCGCAGATGCTGCATTTGGGCCTGGAGCTGGGCGTAGGTGGCCATGTCGGCTGCGTACTCGGCCGACTGGTCGCTCGACGCCTGGTGCCAGGCGAGGAACAGCTTGGTGGCCAGCGTCAGATCAAAGACCAGCAGCAGCAGCGCTCCGGTTGCGAGCAGGTTGAGCGGGCTGAGGTACTTGCGCATCTCGTTCATCGCACCCCCTGCGGTGCGCTCCCGCGCCGGGCACTGGCCGCAGCGGAGCGGGCAGGGGAGGAGCTGGGGCGGGCGCCGGCCGGGCCGGAGGGCGGAGCCGCGGTGAGCTCCGCGGGGGCCGGCTGCTGATCGGCAGACCCGGATTGGGTCGCGGACGCGTCGGCCGTGTCGCGCTTGGCGCCGCCCGAGCGGTCGTGCGAATGGGGCAGGGGCCGGTAGTCGGCCAGGATGTCGAAGGCCACGTCGGTCGCGGCGCCCCCGGTCTCGGAGACCTGGCGGACAGACGCGCCGGTGCCGCCCTGGTTGGCGAGCGCTTCGCTGGCCAGCCGAGGAGCAAGAAAGTGGCGCGAGTGCTCGAGATTGCGCACCACCTCGACGGCTCGCTCGCGCGCGCCGGAGACGCGCAGACGAATGGTCACGTGGCCATCGGCGGCGACCACGGGATCGATCGAGAGCACCTGCACGCCGGAGGGCAGGGTTGTCTCGAGGTCGCTCATGGTGGCCGTCCAGGAGAAAGCCTTGCGGCGGAAGAGCTCGTTGAGGAAGTCGGCCTGGGTGAGCACGCCGGCGTTGTCGGGCTCCTGCATCAGGGCCTGGGCGTTGCGCTGCTGCATTTGGAGCAGCTGGATGTTGTGCTTGAGCTGGTCGACGCGGGCGGTGGCTTCGCGCGCCTTGGCCTGTTCGACACGCAGCACCAGCAGCATGGGCAGCGCGAGGATGGCCAGCACCAGCATGATCAGGCGCAGGCGCGCGTAGATCGGCCGCAGCTCGATATAGGGGCGCGTGGCGAGATTGAGAGTGATCTTCATGCGTGGTCCGCTACTCCGAGTTGGCCGTGGCTGCGACGGTGTTTTCTGGCGATGGGCTCAGCAGTCCCCCTCGCCGGGTCGTGCGAAAAAGTTCGGATCCTGAGCGAAGGGAAGCACCCGCTGTTTTCCATTTTGTCGTTTGCGCGGCGAAGAAAAGCCACCGCAGGTCCTTTGCTTCGCCCAGGATGACGGCGCTCGCCTCGGGACCGAGGTTGTGCATCGCGCCAACCGGTCGCGATCATCCGTTCACCAACGCGCCGGCGACGGGCGCGAGCAGGGCACGGGGGACGCCCGGCGACTCCGCCCCGGTCGCCGGCAGCAGTTCGCGCACGATGGCCTGCGATTCGCCCGAGGTGCGAGCCGCCAGGAGCCCGTCGCCGAGCAGGGTTTCGAACTCGAGCGCGGTGCCGGGTCCAATGTAGTAGAGGCTGGTAGGCACGGCCGAGAGCGTGTCCTCATAGTAGGCGAGCGCAACGGAGACGGTCTGGCGGATGTCATCGGCGCGCAGGTCCTCCATGTAGGCTGCCTGCTCGAGCGGGCTCTTCGGGAGCGGCGCAGCGAGCAGGCTGCGAGTCTCGCCGGCGGGCAGATCCCCCTCAGCCCCTGTTTCTAGTTCGAACTCGAGGGCGCGATGCAGAAGCAGCTCTTCCCCGCGCACGATGGCGGTGGTCAGCGTATTGCCGTTGCGATTGACGACCAGCGCCGCATCGGGGCCGACGAGCGTGGTTGCGGCCAGGGTGCTCGGCAAGACGACGCCGGCATAGAAGCCCGCCTCCCGGACCACGCTCTCATACTCGACCAGCACGTCCCGGGGGATGACGGTGACCAGCAGGCGGGTCTGTTCGGCGCCCGCGTTGGCCACCTGGTAGCTGATCACAGCGTCCTCAACCTCGAAGGGGACCAGCTTGCGCAGGCGGAAGCGCACGATCGAGATCACCTCGGCGCGCTTGGAAGGCAGGGTGTCAAAGTCCAGCAGCAACACCTTCACCGAGGCATCGGGCACGATCAAAGTCAAGGCGCGGTTGGCAGGCAGGCTGCGTCCGCCGGGGAGATTTCGCCCTTTTTCGGCGACCGCGAGCAGAGCCCTACGCACGGCCGCGACGAGCTTCGGGCGGTCGAGAATGTTGGGCGGCTTGGTTCCGGGTGCGAGCGAGCCTGCGGCCAGGGGAACAAACTGGGTCACGAGAATGTCGCCCTCCGGCCGCGCGGCGAGCACACCGGCGGGCGAGATCTCGCAGGCCAGCAGGGGGCGGAGCGAGATACCCGACGAGAGTAAGGGCAGCCGTTCGAGCACTAGCGGTTGGCCTCGATGAAGGTCACCTTGTTGATCTCCTTCATGGTGGTGAGGCCGCGACGCACCCGGTCGAGTGCGGACTCACGGAGAAACTGCATGCCTTCGGCGGCGGCCAGCTTCCGGACCTCCGAGCTTGGCTTCTTCTCGAGGATCATCTCGCGGATCGGGTCGGTGAGGTCGAGCAGCTCGTGGATCGCGGTGCGGCCACGGTAGCCGGTGCCGCCGCACTCGATGCAGCCGCGGCCTTCCTTGAAGTCGAACCCGCGCCACTCGTCCGGGTCCAGCCCGCACAGGAGCAGGAAATCGTCGTCGTAGCGGACGGACTGGATGCAGTGCGCGCAGATCATGCGGACCAGCCGCTGCGCGAGGATGCAGTTGAGCGCGGAGACGAAGTTGTAGGCCTCGACGCCCATGTTGAGAAAGCGGCCGAGCACGTCGACGACGTTGTTGGCGTGGACGGTGGTGAAGACCAGATGGCCGGTGAGCGCGGAGTTGATGGCGATCTGCGCGGTCTCCTGGTCGCGGATCTCGCCGACCAGGATCTTGTCCGGATCGTGGCGCAGTATCGAGCGCAGTCCGCGCGCGAAGGTTAAACCCTTCTTCTCGTTGACCGGGATCTGGGTGATGCCGCGGATCTGGTACTCGACCGGGTCCTCGATGGTGATGATCTTGTCTTCGTCGGACTTGATCTCATTCAGCGCGGCATAGAGGGTGGTGGTCTTGCCGGAGCCGGTCGGCCCGGTCACCAGCACCATGCCGTACGGTTCGCGGATATAGCGGCGGAAGCGGCGCAGGTCTTCGTCGCCGAAGCCGACCACGTCGAGGGTGAGCGACTTGAACTTCTCCGACATCGACTCTTTGTCGAGCACCCGGAGCACGGCGTTTTCGCCGTGCACGGTCGGCATGACGGAGACACGAAAGTCGATCAGCCGGCCCTTGTAGCGGACCCGGAAGCGGCCGTCCTGGGGTACGCGGCGCTCGGCGATGTCGAGCTCGCTCATGACCTTGATGCGGGACAGGATGGTCTGGTGATGCTCGCGCGCAATCGGCGCCATGGCCGGGTGCAGCACGCCGTCGATACGGTATTTGACCAGCAGCTGGTCGTCGTAGGTTTCGATGTGCACGTCGGAGGCGCGCCGCTCGAGCGCGGTAAAGATGGTCGTGTCGACCAGCCGGATGATCGGGGAGATGTCTTCTTCCGAGGTCAGCTTCTCGATCGTGATCGATTCATCATCCTGGTCGTTGACCGAGATGACGTCGAAGGTCAACCCCTCGGTCGCCTCGTCGAGCACACGCTGGGACTGCTCGGTCTTCTTGAGCAGGTCGTTGATCTGCGACAGCGTGGCCACGCGGGTGACCAGGCGCTGGCCGAGCAGGCTCGCGATCTCGTCGAGCACCATCAGACGGGATGGGTCATGCACGGCAATGACCAGTCGATCGGGCAGCTGCTCGATGGGCACGAAGTTGTAGCGGAACATCATGTCGACCGGCACCGAGCGGAACAGATCGTGTTGGATGCGGAAGTTTTTCAGGTCGACGAACTCGCAGCGGTAGCGCCGCGCGAGCATCTGCGCGTGATCGGTCTCGTCGGTCTCGAGCGGTACAGGGAGTGTTGGTGCTTGAGCCATAGTGTCCTGATGTCTGTGCTGCTGCTAATCAGTATTAGGCATAGGGGCGCGGCGCCCCGGGCAACTAATGCTGGAAGTTACTTGCGTTCCCGAGGGAAAAGATCGGGAGGTAGAGGGCAATCAGGATCACGACCACGACCACGCCCATCACCATCAGGATAGCCGGTTCGATGAGCGCAAGCGAGGCGGTAAGCGCGGTCTGCACGTCTTCCTCAAAGAACTCGGCAACGGAGTTGAGCATCTGCGGCAGCGCGCCGGTCGACTCGCCCACCTCGATCATCTCTGTCGAGAGGGCAGGAAAGATGCCGGTCTTGTTGAGCGAGGTAGAGAGCCCTTTGCCTTCGCGCACACTCGTGACGGAGGCGAAGACCGAGCGCATGATCCGCGGGCTGGAGATCGAGCGGGCCGCGGTTTCGAGCGAGGGCACCAGCGGCAGGCCGCCCAGCAGGAGGGTAGAAAGCGTTCGCGAAAAGAGCGCGACTTGATACTTGAGCCAGATATTGCCGAAGATCGGCAGCTTGATGCGGATGGCGTCGATGGTGTCGGCACCCCTGGCGGTCTTGGCCCAACGATAGATTCCGTAGCCGCTCAGCAGCAGGAAGGGGAGCACGTAGAAGAAATCATGCTGTGCTGCCTTGCCAAAGGCCAGCAGCGCCAGGGTAAGCCAGGGCAGCTTGGTGCCGACCTGGTCATAGAGGGTGGCAAATTGCGGAACGACAAAGGTAATCAGGAAGATGAAGAGCCCGAAGACCAAGGTAATGAGCAGCGCCGGATAGATGAGCGAGGCCTGCAGCTTCTTGCGGAAGGTGAGCGAGATCCGCTGAAAGCTGAGGAAGCGCTCGAGCACCTCGCCGAGATTGCCGGAGCGCTCCCCGGCCAGAAGGGTGACGGTGTAGATGACCGGAAAACCGCCCTGGGCTTCAAACGCGGCGGAGATGGACTGGCCGGTGCGCACGCGTTCGGCGACGTTGGTCAGCTGGGCGGCGAAGTTTGGGTTGCGCTGGCTCTTGGCCAGCATGTCGAGCGAGCTGAGGATGGGCAGGCCCGCGCGTACCAGGGTGAGGAACTGCTGGTTGAAGATGAGGAAGGTCTCGAGCTTGGCGCGCTTCTTGCCGCCGACCCCACCTGACTTCGACTTGACGGAGAGGACGTGGTAGCCGCCCTGGGAAAGACGCTGGCGCACCTCGTCCGCGTTCGCGGCAGACTGGACCTGCTCGTGGACGTGTCCGCGTTCATCGGCTAGCTTGACGACGAATTCCGCCATGGTTGGTTCGCCGGGCACAGGTTGCTGGGCCGGTTGCGTGCTCCTCGTTCGATTAGCGCTAAGGGTATCAGGTTCGCTACTGCTATAGACGGGGGTCGGGGCCGGGGCGCTCACACCTTAGTTTCGGCCGGCCGCGGGCTTTGGCCGCGTGCGCTCGTCTACGCGGAGGGAGGGTTCATCTCGCTGCGCTTCTCCTCGAAGGCGGGGCGGTTTTGGGCAGCGCTTCGGCGTTCAGCTTGGCGATGCGGCCATTCGGCCCGACCACCCAGGGCAGGCTGAGCGCGTTCCACTCCCCGCCCTTGGGCGGGTTGGAAGGAGCATGTTCGATCGGCTGCCATGTCTTTCCATCGTCTCGGGAAAGGTCGGAGCCGTTCGGCCCGACCGTTATCCAGAGCTGGTCCGCAGCATCCCAGGCGGCCGACGAGCGGTAGCCGCCGGGCGGTTCAGCGGAAAGAGCCCAGTGCACTCCACCATCCCGCGACCAGGCAGCCGTACCTTCGCGCTCCTTGGACTGAACGTAATCGCCACCCACGATCAGCCCGTGCGTGGCGTCGCGGAATGCGATCGAGAAGATCCCCCCAGTTTTGGAGGCGCTTTTCAAGGGCGTCACGATGCTTTGCCAGTCCATCCAGTACGTCGGAGGGTTTGTGCCGGGGTCCGGCAATCCTGCAATGCCCGCAGCTCGAAAATCTGAATCCCGGATGGGTCTGCGTAGAACTCGCCCTTGACTCGTGCCCAGCCACAGCCATCCATCGTGCCAGGTCATGGAGGAGTTGCTGGCCGCAAAGAAAGCCTCGCCATCCAACCCCTGCAGGTTGCGCCCTGGATGATCGTTTTGCGGTGAGAAGACATGGCCCCAGGTCGCGCCGCCATCAAGGGTGTATCGAAGCGCAAAGTTCGGTCCGCCCAAAGGATCAAGCACTTTGTCCGCAAGCGTCGGGTCACCGAGCACCAGTCCGTGATCTCGATCGCTGAACCACAGTGCGTCCCAGAAGCCCTCTTTCTCGTTGTTGGTATCGAGCTGCTTCCAGTGCGAGCAGCCGTCGGTCGTCTTGTAAAGGCGCGAAAGATCGCCGGGGCCGCTGGACAGGACGATGGCTGTATTCGCGTCCCATGCCCAGATCGCGCGAAAGTCGAGCTTCTCCGCGCCCGGAGGCATGGCGCAGGTCTGCCACATGTAACCCGCATCCTCGGTGCGCAACACGGTGCCGTTTGTGCCGCTCGCCCAGACCACGCCTCCGCCTGCGGCGTGAATGCCGCGCAAGCTGGCGGTCGTGCCGCTGGTCTCCATCTGCCAGGGGGACTGCGCGAACAGGGAGGGGACGAAGAGCAGAAGCGAGGCGGCGAGCCGAGAGCGGTTCATGATGTGGTTCAGCATACAAGCAGGCCGCCGGCGCTCGTGGAAGCCCCGACTCGCGCACCCGGGTCGAAGGCCTGCGGGGTCAAGAGAGCCCACGGATCTGCCGCGGAGCCGGTATCGCGCTTCTGGCGGGGGCCAGGGCACGCCGCGGAGACCGGCGAGCCCCCGCACGAGCCGAGCTACAGAGGCGGCACGCCATCCACGACATGCGTGCCGGCTGGAGGCGTGAACGTGAAGGCGTTCGGGGGGACAGGTGCGTTCGGCTGCTCGTTGCTGAGCGTGAAGTTGTTGACGGCTCCATCGGTCTCCTCGATGCGGAGCAGGGTGATGGCGCCGTCTTCCTTGGCCAGGATCTCGACCCGGGCGATGCGCTTCTCCATCCCGCGGGGCACCCCTGTCAGTTCCAGGCTGCCGGGAGACACGCCCACCCGGTCTATCTTCAGCCCGTCTAGCTGCTTGGCTAAAGAAGCCCGTCCTAACAGCAAAGCCAGAGGCGAGCGCAGGTCGTCCAGCTTCTTGGCTGCTACGCGAGCAATCTCGCTCTGCCCGGGAGTGTAGAAGTAGGCGTCATGACCGTCGAGGACGAAGAGTTTGCCCGCGGGCTTCGTATAGGTCCAGCGCATCTGGCCCGCGGTTGCCAGCCGTCCCGGCCTGCGCAGCAGCAGGGTGCCGCTTTCGGTTCGACGAAGACCCATGCCGCTGTATTGCTGCGTGAATGCGACCGAGAGGGAGTGGAGCGTGTTGTAGTGATGGTCGATGGTCGCGGCAAAGGCTGCTGCGGTCGGGGCCGGTCCCACGGTCGGCGACGGAAGAGCCATCAGCAAGCCAGCGAGCAGGGAAGGAGCCGCGAGTGAGCCGGCGCATGCGGAGGCCCAAAGCATGCCGCGCACTACTGCAGAGGCTGGGTACAGTTCGTTCCGCCCGTCGGGTCGGCTTTCACCTCACCCTGCTGGTCAATGCAGAAGCCGCGGTGCCCGGTCTTGCCGACTGCCTGGGGGACCGCGGTCGCCTCGTAGCCGGTGTACATGTCCTGGTTGTTCACCGTGACCTTGGTCGGGTTGACGATAGAGAAGGTGTAGCCGCTCTTTTGCCCGCTGGCCAGGTCGTTCTGCAGCACTTGCGCCAGCTGCGGCGATGGCGCGCCCGCGCTCGGGGTGCCACCGAGAATGCTCAGCTGCGGCGCGAATCCGTTGGCCGGATAGTTGACCTGGTACTGGATCTGCGCCTGGTAGATGGTGCGCAGGGACTGGATCGCCGAGGTCTCGTTGGCCTGCATCTTCATGCCGGCAAAGTTCGGGATCGCGATCAACATGAGGATGAGCATGATCGAGATGACGATGAGCAGCTCCATCAAGGTAAAGCCTGCCTCGCCGGTTTGCGTACTGCGACGTTCCTTTTGAATCGGCATATCTGCTAAGTTCCTCTTCCCTCGCGCCAGCGCCGTCTGCGGGCCGTGCCGGCGCCGCCTGCGCGGGCGGGCCCTCATGGTGCCAAGCCTAAATCAGATAGACGTGCGAAGCCAAGGTTCCGCTTGCGGGGGCGGAGCCCTTTGGTACCGGCTGTGGTCTGGTGAAAAAGGGAACCGGGAGAGCTCAGCCTTTGCCGAGCGCAGGAGCGGTTCCTGTGCCCCGGGGCGCGTGCCGGCACAAATTGTTCCACGTGGAACAAAAAGCGAAAACGAGGCGCACGGGCCCATTCTTCCGGGTCCGGTCCGAGAAGAACCGGGCTTCCAGAAGCCAGGCACCGGCAACCGCTCGTGCCGCCTGTTCCGGCAAAGGCCCCCTTTAACAGGCCAGCTGCATGCGTTCGACCTTGATGCCATCCAGCCGGCCGAGCATGGTCAGCGCGATCCGATCTGTGGCAAAGAGCGACTGGGCCATCATCTGCACCTGCTCCACGGTGACCTGCTCCACCTTGGCCAGGATCTCGTCCGGTCCGAAGAAGTAGTTAAAGTACATCTGCTGGCGGGCGAGGTTGGACATGCGAGCGCCCGAGCTCTCGAGCGAAAGCAGCAGGTTGCCTTTCAGCTGGTCTTTTGCGCGCCGCAACTCGTCGGCGTCGACGAGCTCGTCCTTGAGGAGCTTGAGCTGCTGCATGACCAGCTCGATCAGCTTCAAGGCCTTGTCGGCGGAGGTCCCGGCGAAGACGCAAAGCGAGCCGGTATCGCGATAGGGGCTCAGGTCCGAGTAGATCGAATAGGCCAGGCCATTCTCTTCGCGCACCGTCTGAAAGAGCCGTGAGCTCATGCCGCCGCCGAGCACCGTGTTCAGCAGCAGCGAAATGTAGCGCGACTCATCGGCTAAGGGCCGCGCCGGGACGCCCAGGCACAGCTGCACCTGCTCGAGCGACTTCTTGTTCCGCAGGATGATGTCGGCCGCGGTCTTGGGGGGCGCATCGACGGTAAGCGACTCACCCGGCTGGAGCCCGGCGAAACGCCGGGTGACCTGCTCGACGAAACGGTCGTGGTCCAGGTGCCCGGCCGCCGAAAAGACCATGTTCCCGCCGCGAAAGCGCGAGCCGTAGTAGTCCAGCAGCTTGGCGCGATCCAGGCCCGAGACCGTCTTCTCGGTCCCGAGGATCGGCTTGCCCAGAGCGTGCCCCTGCCAGAAGTGCTGGGTAAAGATCTCGTGGACCAGGTAGTCGGGATTGTCCTCGTCCATCTTGATCTCTTCGAGCACGACGCCGCGCTCCCGCACCACCTCTTCTTCGGCGAAGGTGGGGTTCAGGACCAGGTCAGAAAGGATGTCGAGGGCCTTCGGCACATGCTCGTCCAGCACCTTGATGTTGAAGCAGACCGTCTCCTTGCCGGTAAAGGCGTCGAGGTTGCCGCCGATCGCGTCCACTTCGCGCGCGATGTGCTGTGCGGTCCGCGTGGTGGTTCCCTTGAAGACCATGTGTTCGACAAAGTGAGAGATTCCGTTGACCGGGGACGCCTCGTGGCGGGAGCCGGCGCGGATCCAGACGCCCATCGCGACCGAGCGCACGTGAGGCATCTCCTCGGTAAGGATGATCAGGCCGTTGGGCAGGTCGGTCCTGCGGATATTGCGTTCGTTGTTCATGTACCTTCCTGCGTTGCTTGTCTCGGTCGTTGGCGCCAGGCGGCCCACCGCGGGGCGCTACCGGCAGGTGGACCTGTGTCGATGGCGGGCTACGTTATCCTGAGGAGTGACGAGGATGAGAAACAACGTGCCGGGCGACGAGCAGCTTTTTCCTATTGTAGACGCCCCGGCTGTTCGCCTGGTTCTCGGGCCGGCGGCCGCGGTGGCCGGCAGCTCTCAGGCGACCGAGGAGGTGTGCCCTCCCGAGCATGGTGCGCCAAGGCCCCTGTTCGGCTTGTCCAGCGCGGACCTCCGGGCCCTGGTTACCAGCCTCGGCGAGTCTCCGTACCGGGCCAGGCAGCTTGAAGCGGCGCTCTACCGGCAGTGGGTAAGCGGGCTTGAAGAGATCTCGACGCTGCCCAGGTCGCTGCGAGCCGCTCTCGATGCAGCCGGCTACCGGGTGGCGCTGCCGCAGATTGTCCAGACCTTCCGCTCGGTCGACGGCACGGAGCGCTACCTGATCGCCGGGCTCGATGGGCAGACAGTGGAGACGGTGTGGATGCCGGGTGGCGATGGCGGGGAGCAAGCCGAGGAATCCGGCGACGATCCGGACCTCACGCCTCCCGAAGTCCCGGTCCGCGAACTCGCATCTCGCAGAAGGCTGAGCGAAGCCAAGGACCTGCGCTTCGCTGAGGCCACCAGGTCGCCATCTACCCGGGAGCGCCCCGCGCAGCGCCGGGCGACGATCTGCGTTTCCTCGCAGATCGGCTGCGCCGTCAACTGCCAGTTCTGCCTCACCGCCAAGATGGGCATCGTCCGCAATCTGACCGCAGGTGAGATCGCCGGCCAGGTGGTGGCCGTGCTCAAGCGCCAGGGCGTGCACCTGGGTCGCGACCGGATCAACCTGGTCTTCATGGGCATGGGCGAGCCGTTCCTGAACTACGACGCCTTTCTGGCCGCGATGCACCTGCTGACCGATTCCGTCGGCCTGGCCGCCTCGCGGATGACGGTGTCGACCTCGGGCATCGTGCCTGGGATCCTGCGCTTTGCCGCCGAGCCGGTGCGCTGCAAGCTGGCCATCTCGCTCAACGCCTCGAACGATGGAGTGCGCGCGCAGATCATGCCCATTACGCGCAAGTGGGACATCGCGGCGGTCTTGGACGCGGTCCGCGCCATCCCGCTCGGGCCCCGGGAGCGCATTACCTTCGAGTACGTTCTGCTTAGAGGCGTCAACGATCGGCTCGAGCACGCCGACGAGGTGGTCCGCCTGGTGCGCCGCGCTGGTTTCGCCTGCTACGTCAACCTGATCGTCTGGAATCCCGGGCCGGGCACGCCCTACGCGCAGCCCGACCAAGCAGCTGTCGATGCCTTTCAGCATCGGCTCATCGCGCAGGGGGTTACAGCCTATATACGGCGCCCCCGCGGACGCGACATCTACGCCGCGTGCGGTCAGCTGAAGCGGACCACGACCTAAGAGGCCGGCGCGGATCGGGTGGCAGAACAAGAGCGCGTGGGCCTGGGACAGTGCATGGCCCTGGGCCGAGGCCCTCTGGGGGATCGCTGAGAAGGGCGTTCTCGGCCCTTCCTAGCTGATCGGATGACCGGTGCGAGCCCACCTTGTCTTCTCGAATACATGGAGGGAAAGAGTGAGAAACGCTTGCAGACGTTGGCCGATGCTGGCCGACCCAGTTGCGGGCTCCTTCTCGCCACGATCAAACGACCAGTAATTGAAGAGGGGTCGGCCTAGGATATTCTCGCGAGAGACAAATCCCCAGTAGCGGCTATCCGCGCTGTTATTGCGATTGTCGCCCATCGCAAAGAATGTGCCGGCAGGAACCACAAGGTCGCCGTCAGCGATATGGGATCCCAGCTCCTCAGACCATGCGGCTGTGGCGCCTTCCGGAGCCCCGAAATGCGGAAAGTCGTCGCGCGGCGGCGAGTACCAGTTCTGTGGGTCATCGCCAGAGTGACGCAGCAGAGCGTATGGCTCCGCTTGACGCACACCGTTCAGGTAAACGACTCCATGGTCTAGGTGGATGCGATCGCCGGGAAGTCCAATGAGGCGCTTCACAAGGATGAGATCGGGAGTCTCCGGATTCGGCTTGTAAAACACGATCACATCGCCGCGCCTGGGCTCTCGGTAGTAAACGAACGGTGCCCACCTGGTGGGAGGAGCGAAGGTCATACGATCCACCAGCACGTGGTCGCCAACGAGCAAAGTATTCTCCATCGAGCCGGACGGAATCAAGAAGTTCTGAGCCAGGCCGCTCATTGAGAACAGGCCGATGACCAAAACAACGCAGATCGATGCGATGGCTTCCAGCCGAGTCTCCGTGCGTTCCTCGCATGGGACTCGCTTCGCCCCATTTGGATCGTCTTTCCCTCGCGCCAATGGCTTGACCTCGCTCGAACGATCGGGCCGCGGTCGTACTCTCGAAAACGCCTGCCCGCAAGGACAGTGTGCCATGTTCCCGGCCGCTTCGTCGTTGCAGCGGTGCTTCGACCTGGCCGAGGCCAACGCGACCTTCCCTCTGCAGGGTGGGAGCTACAGCAGCATCTGGAGCTTGGAGCGAGTTGGCCGGCCCTGCATGGCTAAGCGGAGCGCTGCTTCGGCGACCACATCGGCGTTGTGGCGCAGCACATCGCCTTCGGCGGCAAAGTTGCCCGTGATGCAGCGGATGCCCATCGCCTCGATGCGCTCGACGTCGGGGACGATGGCCTCGGCTCCCTCCGCGGCGTAGCGCTCGCGCAGCGCCGCGGATACAGGCGCGACGTTGATCAGCGCGTAGTCAAACAGCGGCTGACGCGCGTGTTCGTACATGCGCTCGATGTGCTGCGAGGCGGCCAGGTGCAGGCTCTCGTTGCCCTGCGTCATCAGGTTGCCGACATAGACGCGCGTGCCTTTCGCTGCGCCCAGAGCCTCGGGGATGCCGGCCACGAGCAGGTTGGTGATCAGCGACGTGTAGAGCGAGCCGGGACCCATCGTGATCAGATCGGCCGAGGCGATGGCCGCAAGCGACTCGGGCAGAGGCGCGGCGGTCGCGGGCTCGAGCATCAGTTCGACGATCCGCTGCTTGGAGCCGGTGATGTTGGTCTCCCCGTGCACCAGCTCCCCGTTGTCCATGCGCGCGGTCAGGGTCACGTTGGTGGCGGTCGACGGGTAGATGTGGCCGCGCGTGGCCAAGACCTCGGCTGCGAGCTTGATGGCCTGGGTGAAGTCGCCGGTCATCTCGGCCAGCGCGGCGACGAAGAGATTGCCAAAGCTGTGGCCTTCGAGCACGCCGCCGGTGCGAAAGCGATGCTGAAAGAGCCGGGAGATCAGGTGCTCGTCTTCGGAGAGCGCGACCATGCAGTTGCGCAGGTCGCCCGGCGGGAGCATGTTGAAGTCCTTGCGCAGGCGTCCCGAGGAGCCTCCATCATCGGTCACCGTGACCACGGCGGCAAGATCGCTGATCAGGCAATTGGCGCAATCGAGCGGCGCCATCGGGCTGACGGCGTAGTGCTTGAAACCGCGCAGCAGGGTCGAGAGTCCGGTACCGCCGCCAATGGCCACCACGCGCAGCGCGGCTCGGGGCAGGGCCACCAGGGCACTCGGATCGGGCTCAGGCGCGGACTGTGGTGGCAGGGGAGGCATGGGTGTTTCGAAGCTGGCCTGGCTGGCGCTGCCCCGAGCGCCGGCCGGCGCGCAAGGGGCGGGCGCGCCTCAGATCGCCTCGGGGTAGAGAAGCTCGGTAAAACGCGGATCGTCGGTCATCTGGCGAAAGTCGCCATCGCTCCGGGCCTGGATGCGGCAGCGGGGATTGAGCGTGATCGCGTGGGCCAGGTGGTCCAGGCATTGCTCTGCCTGCCCGGTCATGCTGCTCAGCATGGCCAGCCCGTAGTGGGCGTAGTCGGCATCATCGTGTTCGCGCACGATGGCCTCCAGCTGATCGCGTGCCTCTTCGTAGTCTCCTGTGTTGATCAGCGAGATGGCGTAGTCGTAGCGTTCTTCAGGGTCGGCAAAGGTGCGCTCCGGCCGATGCAGATACCGCTCGCAGGCGGCCATGTAGACGCGCACCCGCTCCCGGATCTCGGGCGGGCAATCGGCGCCCAGCTTGGCAAAGGTTTGCGCTGCTTTCTCGAATTTGCCCTGCTGCATCGCTTCGAGCGCGCTGCTGTAGACGCCGAGAGCCTGCACCTGCGCGGAGCTGGTGGAAGGGCGAACCTTGGCGGCAATCGTCTTGGGCGTGCGGCGAGTTGTTTCCATGCGGTCCCAGTATCCTCAACTGCTGCCGGTACGGTGGCTCCCGATCGCGCGAAGCATGCCAGTCCCGGAAATTTCTCCGGTTGCCTCGTTTTATATAGAGGCCGGGCCCGCTCGTCAAATGACCACCGTCCCGGACCCATCGCGATCGCCTAAAGGCGCCGCTCGGCGGTCGATCCGGCCAGGCTTGCGCCGATCAGCGTTTGTAGAGCACCGGATTTAAGGATGGGTCGTTGTACATCTTGAGCTGGCGGTAGACCTTGAAGCGACGCTCGCCGTGCAATACGCGGGTCCATAGACGATCCAACGCCGCCGCCAGGTCGTCCCGCTGCTCGGTGAGAATGGCCAGCCGTTCCCGGTTGCGCCGGCCGTGGTCCAGCGGTGCGGCTGCGCCGGCCGCAGCCCGGTCGAGCTCTTCGCGCGTGTGGAAGAGCTTCAGCGCGAGGATCGAGAGCCGGTCGATCATCAGGCCGGGACTCTCAGAGTGCAGCTCCGCTGCCGGGCGCGGCAATCCCTGCGGGGCAAGCCATGCCAGCAGGAGCATATCCACCTGCTCGGTAAGGTCATTGCGGCGCTGGTTGATGCGATCGATCCGGCGCTTCACCTCGGCGATTTCCGCGTCTGCCGCGTGCGGGGCGCGGGCCTGGTCTTCGGTGTGCCAGAGGGCGTAGTTGGCCCGGTGCTGCGCGATTACGATCGCGGAGAGTGGCAGAGCGCCGCCACTCCGCCCGGCCGCGGCGGCCGATTCCTCGCCCTCTTCGGGTGTCGCGCCTGGCTCCCGGTGCCAGCGCTCGGTGCATGCATCCTGGAGTACTGGGACGGCCGAGAGCACGGGCGCGTCGATGCCAGAAGCAGCCATGTCGGTGATAAACATCTCGTCCAGTTCGTCTCCTCCCGGTCCGCCGCTCAGGGGATGCATGCACACTCGCTCCGTGGTAGAACGGTGTGGATGTGTCTCTACTGTATGCGCCAGGGCCCGCAGGCGGAAGCGTCGAGCGCCCGCGCGTTCTTCTCCCGGCGCGGCAGCGGCGGCCCGGGCTGCGCAGGCTCTGCCTGCCCGCGCCCAACCTCGCTCTAGCATCCGGCAACGCACCAGCAGCAGCGCATTCGGGAGATCATGGCCGATCAGCAAGCACGCATCCTCGCCATTTCCAGCTACGAGAAGGGCCAGCGCTTTCTGCGGCAGGTCGCAGAGATGGGTCTGCACATCCAGTTGCTCACGGTTGATGATCTGCGCCATGCGGACTGGCCCTTCAAAGTGCTCGAAGAGCTGCACACCATGCCCAAGGGGCTCACCGAGCGCCAGATCCTCAACACGATCACCTATCTGGCGCGTACGCGCCGCTTTGACCGCGTTGTGGCGCTCGATGAGTTCGATATGCACACCGCGGCCGTGGTCCGCGAACACATGCGCCTGCCCGGCATGGGGCTGACCACAACCGCCCACTTTCGCGACAAACTGGCCATGCGCATCGAGGCCGCGCGGGCAGGTGCCGAGGTCCCTGCGTTTGTCTCCATGCTGCACCACGAGTCCGTGGCGCGCTACATGGACACGGTGCCCGGCCCATGGGTGTTGAAGCCCCGCGGCGAGGCTTCGGCGATCGGCATTCGCAAGATCAGCGCGCCGGCCGAGCTGTGGGCCGCTGTCGAGGAGCTCGGCGATGCGTCGAGCCACTACCTGCTGGAGAGCTTTGTGCCGGGCGAGATCTTTCACGTGGACTCGATCATCTCGGAGCGGGAAGTGGTCTTTTCTTCCGTCAGCCGATACGGCAAGCCGCCCATGCAGACCATGCACGAGGGCGGTGTGTTTACCACGCGCATCGTCGACCGGTCCGAGCCCACCGTGCGTGCGATGAGCGCGCTCAACGCCCGGCTGATGGTGGCGCTGGGCATGGTTCGCGGCGTGACCCACGCTGAGTACATCGAGGATGCCCAAGGCCGGCTGTTTTTTCTCGAGGCCGCGGCGCGCGTGGGCGGCGCCTACATTGCCGAGGTAGCCGAGGCGGCCACCGGTATCAACCTGTGGGCCGAGTGGGCGCGCATCGAGGTGGCTTC
>CAZZYH010000032.1:0-27008 GCA_964658225.1 Vulcanimicrobiota bacterium
AGCAGCGCCTGCTCCCGGCCGAGCAGCGTCCGCTCCCGCAGCATGGACAGGCTCAGCTGCCGGCTCTGCTCGAGATCCGCGAGGAAGTCGTCCTCGATGCTCCGGGCCAGCTCGCGATCGAGCACCGCCAGGTTGACCTCGTCGTTCAGGGCAAAGGAACGGTGGTCAAAGTTGGTCGAGCCTACTACATTCCACTGCGCATCCACGGTCATCAGCTTGGCGTGGATCATGGAGGGCTGGTACTCGAAGATTTCCGCCCCTGCCTCAAGCAGGTCGCGGCTGCTGTGCCGGCTGAGCCGGCGCACGATGGGGTGGTCGATGCGGGGCCCCGCGGTCAGGATCTGCACCTGCACGCCTCGCTCGACGGCCTCGATGAGTGCGCGGCGCGCGCTGCGGTCGGGCAGAAAGTAGGGCGTGGTGATCCGGATACTCGCGCGGGCGCATTTGATCAGGCTCTGAAAAAGGATGCGCGCCGGGGTGCCGCCGCCGTGGGGCGTGCTGGCAACGACAAAGCTGGGCGAGCCCTCCGGGATGGAGCGAAAGGCAAACTGCGCCGCGCCGGACAGTATTTCGCCCGAGGACTCGAGCCAGTTCTCACAGAAGGTGGAGACCAGCCCCGCTACCGCCTCACCCTCGACGCAGAACATGGTGTCTCGCCACGCCGGGCTTAAGGGCGTCCCTTGCCGCCATCGGTCGGCTACGCCGGCGCCTCCGATAAAACCGGTCTCCCCGTCGATGATCAGGAGTTTGCGATGGGTGCGGTTGTTCGCCCGCTGCCAGGTGTTCCAGCGCAGGGGTTGGTACCAGCGCATGGCGCCGCCCGCAGCCTCGAGGTCACGGAAGCAGGCGGCGGGTGTGCCGAAGCTGCCCAGCGCGTCGACGATCAGGCGCACCTCGACGCCGGCGCGCGCGCGCTCGGTAAGCGCGGCCAGCATCCGGCGCCCGATCCCGTCATCCTTGAACTCGTAGAACTCGAGATTAATGGCGTGGCGCGCACGCTCGATGGCCTCTATCTCTGCGGGGTAAAAAGCCTCGCCGTTCTTCAGGCGGGTGATGCGGGAATGACGAAGCGTACCGCCGGTGACCAGGGTGAGGAACTGGATAAACTCCTCCGAATCGAGGGCGAAGCCTGAACCCTGGGGCATCGAGTAAGGCAGCACCGGCCCGAAGAAGTTGAGCAACACGCGGGCGCCATAAAGGGCGATCGCGCCCATGCCGATGGCTGCCAGCGTGCGGGTTGCTGGATGTGTTTTTTGAGCCATCCAGCGAGAATACAGGTCTTCCGGAACGGTGGTCCTCAATCCCCGAAGGCGCGGCCTTCTCGAATGTTCTGGATGTAGCGTTTCGAGTTGAACTTCTTTCCCGTGGAGGCGCCGGACATGTAGCGTACTGTGCCGAAGATGGGGCGCTCGAACCAGGGGCGGTCATGCACACCGCCGAGCGCCCAGGCGATGCCGGCGTAGCCGTTCGGGTCGCGCCCGTCGAGGAAGTACTTGTCGTTGAGGTGCACGCAGGTCTCCCAGGCCTGCGCCGGCGTGGCGGACCACTCGAGGATCTTCTTGGCCCAGTACATGCGGAGGTAGTTGTGCATCCAGCCAAACTGGGTCATCTGCTTCTGGGCCGCGTTCCACATCTCGTCGTAGGTTTCGCCGCGTTCGAGTTGTTCGGGCGTGTAGACCGGCTCGCGCTTGTCGCGGGCGTGGGCGCGCAGGGTTTGCTGGGCCCAGTCCGGGGCGCAGTCGATCGAGTCATAGTTGGGGACGTACTTGACGAAGTTGACCGAGAGCTCGCGCCAGGCGAGAACCTCGCCGTAGTAGGCGTCGCGGGCTTCCTTGGTCGACTCGCCGCGGGCTACAGACTCTTCGATGGCGCGGACGACGGTGAGCGGCCCGATGTGGCCGAAATGGAGCGCCGGCGAGATCCGGCTGGTGCCGTCCTTTTCGGGGTGGTTGCGGACCGTGTCGTAGTCGGCAAGCTTGTGGGTGACGAACTCGCGCAGGAGCTTGATGGCGGCGTGCGTGCCGCCGGTCCACTCTTCGACGGGGGGCACGGAGCGGTCGAAGTTGCGCCAGCCCTCGGTCATGTCCTGGCGTACGTCGAAGGACGCAAAGCGCGCGGGGCGGTCCCAGGCATGCTTGGCTGCGATGGCGGAGTGCTCGTCGAGCTTGAAGAAGCGCGGCATCTCGGCATAGAGCTTGGGGCGGAAGTGGTGGACCATGAAGAAGTGCTTGGGGTAGAGCTTGGAAGGGACGATGACATCGGCATCGACGGTCCAGAAAGGGATCTGGAGGCGGTGGGCGAGGACGGCGCGCCAGCGTTCGGGCTCGCGCATTGGGTTCTCGTCGCCGATGACCATGGCCGCGCCGAGCTCTTCGACCAGCTGGTCGAGCTTGTTGTCCGGGGGGCGGCGGACGATGAAGCTGACATTGCGCTCGGCCAGGTCTTCTTCGATGTCCGGCAGGCCCTGGTTGAGGAAGCGGTAGTGGCGCAGGTTGGCGTGGGGGAAGTTGGAGATGGCGGAGAAGAAGGCGATCACCGGGAGGCCGAGCTCGTTGCCCAGGGCAATGGCCACGTCGAGGGCCGGGTTGTCGATGCCGCGCTCGGCGCGCTGCATCCAGTAGAGGACGCATTTCATGCCTGGGGAGGGAGCGCCGGGGCGGCGGATGGTCACGCGTGGGTCGTCGGCGATCTTGAGCAGTGGGGCGGGGAGGGCGGGTTCGGGCGGCGGCGGGGTGGTGGTTTTGGTCGCAGGCATGGTGTGTAGCGATGTTAGCGCGCGGGGCTTATGGGCTGAAACGGAAGGTTGGGAATCGATTTAAGTAGATAGCTGGTGAGTCGGTCGACCTCAAGTTGCAGGCGGGTGCGCCTGCAGCACGCTCTTTGCGCGGGAGGATGAGCGTGCCGATGAAGGCGGGGATGGACGCAACGAACCTCCACCCCACGAGCCGACCGCTGGCTTCGCGAGCGGTGACCAGCTTTCAGACTGGTCGCGCTGAGCACTCCCGGTCCTTCCCGGTCCTGGGCACAGAGCTCCGTTCGACCTACCAGGAGCCCCAGGCGCGGCTGACGTAGTCGGTCAGACTCATGACAAAGAGCACGCCAAGGGTGAAGATGCCGGCGAAGATGGCCAGCTTCAGAACGCGCGAGCTGGAGCGGACTTCCATGAAGAACCAGAGAGTGAGCAGCGCCTGAAAGAGGGCGATGAGCAGAACGATGAAGCCGTTCGCCGGCCCCAGGCTGAGGTAGGAGGAGCCGACCGAAACCAGCGTGCAGACGACGAGGACAGCGTAGATGAGCAGGTCGCGGGGGACAGCGCCTTCGGTCTCTACTACTTCGTGTCCGTAGTTCTTGGTCGGTTCCGACATGCTGCGCGGCTCCTTGATCAAAAGTCAGAAATCAGAATCACAGATGAACGTGCGGCAAGCCAAGTACAGGAAACCATGCTCAGGCGTGTCGGCTGACCAGATAAAGCAGCGGAAAGAGGAACGTCCAGACGATATCGACGAAATGCCAGTAGAGGCCGATGTACTCCACGCTGGCCGAGTAGCCCTGCGTGTACGCCCCGGCGCGGGCCTTAACCACCAGGAAGCTGACCAGGCCCAGGCCGATGATCATGTGGAGAAGGTGCATGCCGGTCATCGCGAAGTAGAGCGAGAAGTAGACCTGCACATGCTCGGCCATGTCGGGCGCCAGGGCCTTGAAGCCGGCGGCTGGATGAACGAAGTCCTCGATACTGAAGTTGAGCCCTGGAACGTGATGATCGACCCACTCGGCATGCCACTCGGTCGCTTTGACGCCGATGAAGACCACGCCGAGAATGACCGTCGTGACGAGATTGCGCACCAGGGCGGCCTGGCGGCGCAGGCGCGCGGCATGGACGGCAAAGCCCATGCTCAACGAGGACGTGAGCAGGATGATGGTGTTGACCGTGCCCCGTACGATCGAAAGCTGGTGCGAGCCGGCGACGAAGGCAGGATAGTACCAGGTCCGGTAGACCAGGTAGGCCATGAACATGCCGCCGAAGAACATGAACTCGGTGAGCAGGAAGAGCCACATGCCCATGCTCGAGGCTTCATGCTGCTGGGCCACCGTTTCGAAGTGGTGGCAGAGGTAAGGCGGATGCTCGTGTTCGTGTGCGACCGGATGGTCGGCGATCGAGCCTGGGACGGTGGTTGGCAGGGCGTGCTCAGCCAATGGGCACCTCGACCTTGGGCTTGTTTTCGAGCCAGTGGTAGTCGTAGGCCTCGTGATCCATGACCGGGATCTCGACGAAGTTTTCGGTAAGGGGCGGCGACTGGATCTGCCACTCCAGACCGGTCGCCTGCCAGGGGTTGGCGCCGGCGATCTTGCCGTACTTGAGCGACCAGGTCAGATAGAGGATAGGCAGCAGGTAGCCGACGCCAAGCACGGTCGCACCGGCTGTCGAGAGCACGTTGAGGACCTGGAACTCAGGCGGATAGGCGGCGTAGCGGCGCGGCATACCCATGTAGCCGAGCACGAACTGCGGGAAGAAGGTCAGGATGAAGCCGATGAAGGTGGTCAGCGCGGCGAGCTTGGAGACCTGCTCGGGGTACATGCGGCCGGTGATCTTGGGCCACCAGAAGTGGATCCCGGCGAGGTAGGCCATGAGCATGCCGCCGACCATCACAAAGTGGAAGTGCGCGACGATGAAGTAGGTCTCGGTGAGTTGGATGTCGAGGCCGAGCGAACCGAGAAAGACGCCTGTGAGCCCGCCGATGGTAAACAGGCCCATGAAGCCGAAGGCGTAGAGCATGGGCGTCTCAAAGGTGACCGAACCCTTATAGAGGGTGGCTGCCCAGTTGAAGATCTTGATCGCAGACGGCACGGCGACCATCATCGTCAGCAGCGAGAAGACCAGCGCCGAGTAGCTGGAGACACCCATGATGAACATGTGGTGCTCCCAGACAAAGAAGCCGAAGACCGCGATCGCGACCGAGGAGAAGGCCACAGCCTTGTACCCGAAGATGCTCTTGCGGGAGAAGGTCGAGATCACCTCCGAGATCACACCCATACCGGGCAGGATCATGATGTAGACCGCCGGGTGCGAGTAGAACCAGAACAGATGCTGGAAGAGCAGCGGGTCGCCGCCCTTGGCCGGGTCAAAGACGCCGATGCCGAAGGCCCGCTCGAGCACCACCAGGATCAGCGTGATGGCCAGCACCGGGGTGCCGAGCACCATCAGGATCGACGCCGCATAGTTCGACCAGACAAAGAGCGGCAGCCGGAACCAGGTCATGCCCGGGGCGCGCATGCGGTGGATGGTCACGATGAAGTTGAGCCCGGTGAAGATCGACGAGAAGCCGGCGATGAAGATGCCGATGCCGGCGGTGATGACGTGGGTGTTGACGTAGTGGGTCGAGAGCGGCGTGGTGAAGGTCCAGCCCGTATCGACGCCGCCCGTGACCAGCGCCCAGAGGGTGAACATGCCCCCGCCCATATACATGTACCAGCTGAGCAGGTTGATCTTCGGGAAAGCCAGATCCCGCGCCCCGAGCATCAGCGGCAGCACAAAGTTGCCGATCACCGCCGGCACCGAAGGCACCAGGAACAGGAAGATCATGATGATGCCGTGCATGGTGAAGAGCTTGTTATAGGTGTCGGCGGCGACCAGATCGGTCTGCGGCGTCAGCAGCTCCAGCCGGATCAGCCCGGCAAGGATGCCGCCGATCACGAAGAAAAACGTGATTGAGATCAGGTAGAGAATGCCGATCCGTTTGTGGTCGACCGTCAACAGCCAGCTCTTGAGGCCGTAGGTCTCGTTCAGGTAGTTGCGCTTGGGCAGGGAGGCTCCCTGCTGTTCGGGTAAGCGGACGATTGTGGTTGCGCTCATTGCTTCACCATCCCTGCGGGGCTTGCCATCTGGCTGGGCGACGAAGTGGACTGCGCTTCGGTCGTGGTCAGCGTTTGCTGGATGCGGTAGTTCGAGTTGAGACCCTTGATGTATTCGACCAGCGCGATGAGCGAGTCTTCGCTCACCTGGCCCTGGTAGGTCGGCATGATGGGCTGGTAACCGGCGACCTGGTGCTGGCTCGGGTTGAGGATCGACTCCCTCAGAAATCCATCATCGACGTTCGTGTAGGAGCCGCTGGCCAGTTGCAGCTTCGAGCCGTAGACCTGGGCCAGGTTGGGCCCGCGCGCGCCGGCCTGTCCGCTGTGGCAGCTGTTGCAGCCGAGCGAGGCGAAGAGGCGTTCGCCGTTCTGGGCGAGCGAGGTCCCGCTGGTGGACCCGGCGGTCCAGGCCTGGTAGTCCTCAGGCGCGAGCGCGGTGATCTCGCCGATCATCTGCGAGTGCAGCGTTCCGCAATACTGGGTGCAGAAGAGGTGGTAGACGCCGGGCTGGGTGGCCGTGAACCAGACCGTCGTGTAGCGGCCCGGGATCACCTCCCGCTTGATGCGGAAGGCCGGGATCGACCAGCTGTGAAAGACATCCTGCGAGATCATGGTCAGCTGGACCGGCTTGTTGATGGGGATGTGCAGCGCGTTGATCTCGTGCTGCCCGCCGGGGTGCTCGGCCTTCCACATCCACTGCTTGCCGACCACGTAGATGTTCATCGCATTCGCAGGCGGGGTATAGATGCGGAAGTAGAGGATCGCCCCCCAGACAAAGCAGACCATGAATAGCATCAGAGGGATGATCGTCCAGGTGGCCTCGAGCAGGGTCGAGCCCTCGATCTGCGTCGCGACGGGCGAGCGCTCCTTGCGGTAGCGGACCGAGAAGACGGCAACCAGCAGCACCACCATCGCAAAGCCGAAGACCGAGATCGCGATCAGGAAAAAGTAAAGCGCGTCGGTCCACGGAGCGACCGTCGAGGCTTCCTCAGGGAAGACGGCGAAGTGGGTGAGCCAGTGGACCAGAAATTGCCAGAGTACGGGGCTGAGGATATGCATCGTCTATCCGTTTCCATGCGTGCTGGGCGTGAGGCGAGCCCCAAGATGTGAGAGCCTGCGGTCGCGGCGAAAGTTGACCAGCATGTAGCCGAAGAGCAGCAGCATGGTCGAGATGCAGGCGGCCTGGATGATGCGGACGATCAGCAGGGTGTGCGTGCTGTGGGCCGGGTCGTAGCGGTAGCAATAGGTGAGGATGTTCTCGACGGGCGAGCCAATCTGACCCTCCGAGGCTTCAACCAGCCCCAGGCGGATGTCGTTCGGCGAGAACTCGACACCCATGTAGTACTGCGCGATCACCCCGTGCGGGGTAACGAGCTCGATGGAGCTCGCATGGGCATACTGGTTCATCTTGCCGTCCGGGCCGGAGGTGCGCGTGTAGCCGAACCCGGTGGCCGCCGCGAGTGCGGCGATCGACGACGGCGGCCCGGTGAGCAGGTGCCAGCCATTCACGTCCGCGGGACGGTCGTAGCGCTTCATCAGGTTGCGCTTCTTCTTCATCGCGTCGGCCGGCGTCTCGGTCGGGTCGATGGAAGCGATGATGACGTCGAAGTCCTTACCCGGGTTGAAGTGGACCATCTCGAGCGCCCCGACCAGGCCGTTCAGCTCTTCCGAGCAGAGCATGGGGCACTTGTAATAGACCAGCGCCAGGATCGCGGGGCGCTTGCCGGTAAAGTAGTCCCCGAGGTGGACGGCCTTGCCGGTTTCGTCGGTGAAGGCGGCGTTGAGCGGGACCGGGCGGTTGAGGTGCTGCTCGATGGTGACATCGTGGAGGACGGCCGGCATCTTGTCCGCGGCGGGGTCGCCCATCTGCTTCTGGCCGTAGTCGGCCACCTGGGCGTGGGCCTGCGCCGAAGGCCCGAAGGGCAGGAGCAGAGCGAGCGCAGTCAACCGCAGGGCCGCGCGAACGAGGCCGCTCGGGCGGCAGCCCTGTGTGCTGTTCGAGTTCTGCGCGATCCTGCTCATGGTGCCTTTCATGTTATGCCGTACCGGCCATCGTCCGCCCGCTCCGGCGCGCTTCGCTTTCTATCCCATGCAACGATGGCGCGTTCGTTCCCTGGCCCGCCGAACCCGCCGGTGCTGCGGTCCGCGGCGGCCCCGGGGCGCTAGTAGTCGTTTGCCTTGGCCGAGGACTGTTCGCCCGCCAGCCCGGTCGCGCTGTTCCGTTCCTGCTCGTAGCCGGTGCGAGCGAAGCCGCTCGTGAGCGGCACCTGCACGTTCGGCGGCAGGTCGCCATACATCAGCGGACCCTTGCCGGCGGCCTGCGGCGCCACCGGAAGCCCGCGCTCGGCGATCAGCTGCATGGCGCGATCGATGGGGATGCGCACCTTGCCCTGCGCGGCGTCGAGATAGGTGTAGTGGGTCAGCAGCAGGTCTTCGCGCGCGTGCAGGTCGGCCAGGTCCTGGTCTCCGTCATCGGTCTGGAGGCGAGGCGTCGGGAAGGCCTGCGTCAGCTGGTGGAGCTGCTTCTGCTCGAGGATGGGGCTGGACTCCATGCTGTTGCCCTTAACCCCGGCGGCCGTAGACGCGCCTGCCGCCTGCCACGGGTTGGGCGGCCCGTCGGCCCGGCGCAGCACCGTGTTCATGACCTTGCCCATGCCGAAGGCAAAGACAAAGAAGATGACGATAGTAATCGAAAGCGCAACCAGGAAGACGTTGACGCCGGAGACGCTGACGTCGGTAAGTTCGTACCCTTCGCCCACCGAGTGGAGCGCCCGCTCGTCCCGGTTGGGAACCTTGGACAGATCCTTGCCCGGCGCTTTCCCAAGGTCGGCTCCACCCGCCGGCCGGCCGGCCGGGTCGTGCGGAAAGTTAGGCGTGGGCATGATCGGCCTCCAGGAGCTCGGCAAGGTGCGGGTCGTTGGTTGCGATCAGGGGACGCGTCTTGAGCTGGGTAAAGTAGTAGGCCAGCCAGAACGCGATCAGGGCCGGCGGCACGGCGCAGTACTCGAGGATGCCGAAGGACATGTGCAGATTCCGCGCCGCGTCCTTGAAGTTGGGCTCGATGAGCCAGAACATATCCCAGCAGCGGGCAAAGATCATGATGCGGCAGACGACGGCCAGTTTGCGCTTGTCGCGCTTGAGCGAGCGCGAGAGCAGCAGTGAAAACGGCAGCAGCCAGTGGAACATGAAGTCGAGCGTACCGATCACGCCCCAGTTGCCGCGGATGCGATCGAGGAACCAGGGAATCTCTTCGGGCGAGTTGCCGGACCAGATGATCAGGAACGCGGCAAAGGCGAGGTACATATTGAGCATGGTGAAGGCGAAACAGAACTTGCCCAGGTCCTGCTGCTCGGTGGGACGAAACATGGTGTGCATCGGCTCGGCCTTTGAGAGCCCGAGCAGCGTGAGGATGACCAGCGCGAAGACCCCGTAGCCCTGTCCCACCAGGAACTGCAGGCCGTAGACGGTCGAGTACCAGGTCGGGTCCAGCGACATGACGCAGTAGATGGCGATCGCGGTGAGCAGGATCGCATAGACAACGATGCCGAAGCCGCTCAGGTTCTCAAAGCGGGTCTGCCAGTAGGGCACGTTCGGCGCCGTGTCGGCATCGCGGTCGAGCGACCACTTGTTGAGCAGAAAGATGTAGAGACCGATGATCGCGAAGGAGAGCAGCGAAACGATCCAGAAGGCGGTGTTGTTGAGCATCGGGCGCTTGAAGATGAGCGCGTGGGCCTGCTCGGAGTTGATCCAGTGCTGGCGCAAGGCGCTGCGCGGGTCCGAGTAGCGGCCCCAGAGGTAGAGCTGGCCGAACGATGCGCCAAAGATGCCGACAGGCAAAAAGTACAGGAACGTGAGCGGAAAGGTCCGGGTCATCGCCTCGAGCGGGCGACGCACGATCAGCCCCCACTTGCCGCCCGAGCAGTACTGGACCATGAGCAGGGCCATCGCCCCCGCGGAGAACCCGAAGCAGATCATGAAGCCGAGCAGCCACGCGCGGAGGAAGTGCTGGAACCCGTCGTGCGCGAGCACGCCGAGGATCAGCGCGAGCACGGTGAAGATGCCGCCGGTGAGCAGGGCGCGGCTGCGCCAGGCGTCGACAAACAGCGGCGCGCCCAGCACTGAGGGCAGTCCATGCGGGCGGTGCGCGAGCGTGGTGGACATGGCTACCTGCCTCCCTGGGGCGTGCCGGACGGCGTGTCGTGGGTCATGGTGGGAGCGCTGCTCGCAGGCAGCGTGCGGTTGACCGAGGGATTGCCGGGGGGCTGGGAGCCGCGCTCGCTTGCCCCGGCTGCGCCGCCCGGGGCGTTGCCCATGGTGCTGGTGGAGGGATGATTCTTGCTCGCAGGCACGTTCTCGACGTCCTGCGGAGCCGCGCCTCCCGGGTAGCCCTGGTCGGTCGGCGAGGGCAGCGCCTGCACGGCGGTTGCGGGCAGCGCCCAGGGCTCGGCGAAGCTGGCGGGCAGGCCCTGCTCTTCGGCTACCTGGTGGAGGCTGTGCACGGGCGCGCCCTGGGGCACGTCGGAGATCTTCGCGTTCTGCGAAAGCTGCAGCGCGCGGATGTAGGCCGTGATCGCCCAGCGATCGGCGGGAACCAGCTGTGCGGAGTAGTCGGGCATGGCGCCGTAGCCGTTGGTGATCACGTAGAAGTAGTGCGAGAGGGGCTCGGCCAGCCGCTTGGCGTCATGAAAATTGCCGGCGGGCTTGTAGCCGCGCTGCACGATCATACCGGCGCCATTGCCCACCCGCGAGTGGCAGGGGGTGCAGTAGACGTTGTAGCGCTCTTCCCCGCGGGCGAGCACAGCGGCGGTGGCCGGAAAGGGGAGCATGTCCTGCTCCTTGCCGTTCATCAGCCCGGTGTAGAAAAAGCTGTCCTCGCGCAGCTGGTTGCGGGCGACCGTGTGCTCCAGCTGCGGGCGGACCGAGCGGCCGTCCGCGTAGAACGTGCTGCCCCGCTGGGGGTAGAACTTGGGCTGGTTGTGCATGTCCTGCCGGCAACCGGCTGCCAGGAGCAGTCCGAGCGAGAGCGCGGCCATCTTGGCGCGGCGAGCGTGCAGCGGCAGGGAGGCCAGGGTGGCCAACCGCGCGGGGGCTCTGCGTAGGCGGTTAATACTCCACCTCCACGATCGATACCGGGGCGAAGGTGGCCAGGAACTCGCGCGAATCCTTGAGCGAAAAGCGCGGGTCTTCGGCTTCGAGACAGAGAAAAAACTTGTCCGAGGTCGCGCCGTTGCGAAAGTTGGGCGCGTTGAAGAGCGGATGGTAGAGCGTCGGCAGGCCGTTCATGGCGATCATGCCGAAGGCGGCCGAAAGCCCGGCGAACAGAATCGTCCACTCATAGGCGGGGATGATGAACGCGACCCAGGAGAAATACGGCCGGCCGCCGATGTTGAGCGGGTAGGCCCAGACCGAGATCCAGGTCTCCAGGCCGAACATGGTGCAGATGCCCATCAGGCCGCCCAGCAGGCAGACCAGCGAGACATTGTCGTGGTGAAAACCGATGGCCTCGGCGGCTTCCTCGACCGGGTAGGGCGTGTAACAGTCCATGCGCCGGTAGCCGGCGTGGTGGGCGGCTTCGGCCGCGTGCACCAGCTCGGTGGGCGTATCAAACTCGGCGAGCAAGCCGTAGGTTCCTTCGCGGGCGGCCATATCAGTCTCCAGCCTCGTGGACAGCTTCGGTTTCGGGGCGAATCTTGGCCTGGGGCAGCAGGATGCGCAGCTCCGACATCGGGATCATGGGCACAAAGCGGATGAACAGAAAGAACAGGACCGTGAACAGGCCCATGGTGCCGAGGAACGTTCCGTAGTCCCAGCGGGTGGCCTTGTAGGTGCCCCAGGAGGAAGGCAGGTAGTCGCGGGTGAGCGAGGTGACGACGATGACAAACCGCTCAAACCACATGCCGGTATTGATAATGAACGACATGATGAACATTTTGCCGGGGCTGCGGCGGAAGCTGCGCAGCCACAGCAGCTGAGGGATCGCAATATTGCAGGTGATCAGCACCGCGTACGACCAGCCCATCGGGCCGAAGACGCGATTCCAGAACATGAACGATTCCCAGTGCGAGGCCGAGTACCAGCTCATGAAGGCTTCCATGCCGTAGCCGTAAGCGACGATCTCGCCCGTGGTCAGCATGACCTTGCCCATGTTGTCGATGTGGCGGATGGTGATCAGGTCTTCGAGGTGGTAGAACTTGCGGATCGGCACGGCGAGGGTGATGACCATCGCGAAGCCGGAGTAGACGGCGCCGGCCACAAAGTAGGGCGGAAAGATGGTCGTGTGCCAGCCGGGCAGCAGCGCGACCGCGAAATCGAAGCTGATGACGGTATGCACCGAGAGCACGAGCGGCGTGGCGAGGCCGGCGAGCAGCAGCGATGCTGTCTCGTAACGAACCCAGTGCTTGACCGAACCGCGCCAGCCGAGCGCGGCCCAGCCGTAGGCGAACTGGGCGAACTTGTTCTCGGCCTTGTCGCGCATGGTGCCGAGATCGGGGATGAGGCCGACGTACCAGAAGACGACCGAGATCGTGGCGTAGGTCGAGACAGCGAAGACATCCCACAGCAGCGGTGAGCGGAACTGCGGCCAGACGTTCATCGTGTTCGGGTACGGGAAGAGCCAGTAGGCCAGCCACGGGCGCCCGACATGGATCAGGGGAAAGGTGCCGGCGCAGACCACGGCGAACAGCGTCATCGCCTCGGCAAAGCGATTGATCGAGTTCCGCCAGGTCTGCTTGAAGAGCAGCAGGATGGCCGAGATCAGCGTGCCGGCGTGGCCGATGCCGATCCACCAGACGAAGTTGATGATCGCAAAGCCCCAGGCGACCGGCATCGAGATGCCCCAGATACCGACGCCGCGGAAGAACAGCCACGCGATGCAGACGCCGAGCACGGACGCCAGGCCGCCGGCAAAGAGGCCCCCGGCGAGCAGGCCCATGGGAGTGTAGTCGGTGAGCACGATGCGGGCGATCTTCTCGGTAACCGACCGGAAGGTGTGCCCGGGCCCGATCACGCGGACTTCGCCGGTGATCGGGTCCAGCATCGGATCGTGGATCGGTTCCTTGGTCGCCATCGTTTGCCCCTGGATCGTTTCTTGGCTTGCTGCGCTGCTTCGAACCGGCTGCTCTCTTTTGTCTGGGACTGCGGCGGTACTGCTTCTTCGGCAGCTCCGCACACCGCTCGCAGAACCAGGCTACCTTCTGCCCGCAGTCATACCGCCTCACAACGCTAGCTCTCTGCCAGTTCCTCGTTCACGTTCAACACCCCGGCAACATAGGTGGTGCGCGGCCGCGTGTTCAGGTCGGCCAGCACCCCGTAGGTCCGGCCCTGCTCCTTGAGCCGGCGTACCTTGCTGCCCTTGTCATTGATGTTGCCAAAGGTGATCGCATCGGTCGGGCAGGCCTGCTGGCAGGCGGTGACGATCTCGCCATCGCGTACCTCGCGATTGTCCTTGTCCGCCTCGATCTTGGCCGCGTTGATCCGCTGCACGCAATAGCTGCACTTTTCCATCACGCCCCGGGAGCGCACGGTCACGTCCGGATTGCGCATGAACTTCAGGCTCTCGGTCTCGTAGTCGGAGTAGAGCAGGAAGTTGAAACGCCGCACCTTATACGGGCAGTTATTCGAGCAGTAGCGGGTGCCCACGCAGCGGTTATAGACCATCGTGTTGAGGCCTTCCGGCGTGTGGACGGTCGCGCCCACCGGGCACACCTGCTCGCAGGGCGCGTTCTCGCAGTGCTGGCAGAGCATGGGCTGGAAGTGCGCGCGGGGCGTGGCCAGGTCGCCCTCGTAGTACGAGTCGATCCGAATCCACTGCATGTTGCGGCCGACCTTGACCTGGTGCTTGCCGATCACCGCGATGTTGTTCTCGGCGTAGCAGCTGACCACGCAGGCATTGCAGCCGACGCAGGAGTTGAGATCGATCGACATCCCCCAGGCGTTCTGGTCGTAGCGGTAGGCCGGGAACATGCTGGTGGTCGGTTCGGGCGTGTCGCGGCCCTCGCCCTCCTGGGCGAAGTCCGGGTCCTTCTTGTACTCCTCGAGCGTGGCGTAGCGGATGATGCCGCGCACCTGCTCTTCGTTGGCCTCGAGCGAGTGTTTACCGGAGCCATCGCCGCCGGCGGCGTGTCCACGATGGTCGATATAGTGGCTCTTGGTCACGGCGAACTCGTAGCTGTCGCCGGTCTTCTGCACCGTAGCCGCGACCATCAACGGGGCGGCAGAGGTGCGGATCAGGGAAGCGTTGTAGCCATGCGCCTGGCCCACGCGGCCGACGACGGTGCGGCCCTGGCCGAGGGTGAGCGTGATCTGGTGATCGGCGTGGCCGGGAACAGCAAGGATGGGGGCGCGGAGCTTGTAGGCCGCGCCGCCGCGAGGCGAGGGGACCGCAATCTCGATCAGGTCGCCCTCCTGTACGGCGAGCGCGTCCAGCTGCGCATGCGAGACCAGCGCGGCGTTGTCCCAGGAGAGATTGGTGACCGGGCGCGGGAGCTCCTGCATCCAGCCCAGGTTCGCGTAGCGGCCGTCGTAGACCCCGTAGTCGGGGCGAAAGACCACGGTGATCGCTTGCGCGCCGCCCTGCGGCATGGCGGCTGCAGAACCCTGTGTCGCTTTCGCTGTTACGTTTTTCGGAACGTAGGCCGTGTTGGCGAGGAAGCCGTCGTGCAACGCCTTGCGCCAAGCCGTGTCCGCGTTGTCGCCAGCGCTCGGCTGCGCGGCGAGCTGCGGCCAGGTGGAACGCACGGCATCGTAGGGCGAGAGCAGGGGATCCTGGCCATCGCCGGAGAGCATGGCCTGCAGGATGTGGTGCGGCTGCTTGCCGTCGTAGAGCGGCGCGATCATCGGCTGGATAATGGTCGCCGTGCCGTCATAGGCGCGGGCATCGGACCAGCTCTCGAGGTAATGCGCGCTGTGGATGTGCCACTGCGAGATCGCCGCGGTCTCGTCGGGGTAGGCGCTGAGCGTGGCGACAGTGCGCACCTTCTTGAGAGCAGCCTCAAAGTTCAGATCCACCGGCGCGGCATAGACCGGGTTGGTCTCGAGAATGACCAGCCAGTCGACCTTGCCCGCGTTCATGTCGGCCACCAGCGACTGGATGGCGTCGTTCTGGATCGACGGCATGGGGTTGACCGTCTCGGTGTAGAGGACCGTCTTGCCCACCGCGCCCAGGGCCTGGTTGATCGCAATGGCGGCCAGATGAACGTCCACCGACTGCTGCTCGCCGGGAATGGCGACCGCCGCAGCGCCGGCCTTCTTCAAGTCCGCCGCAAGCGTGGCCAGGAACTTCTGCTGAGCGGCCGTCCAGTGGTACGTATCTGCCGACGTGGCGGGCGCGCCGAGCAGCGCAGCCAGCGCCCAGGCAAAAGCCCCGATCCGGTCCGCCTGCAGCGGCAGGCGATGCTCGGCCTTGAGCCCGGTCGTGGTCGACATGCTCTCGACCGCGTAGAGCCGGTTCATGGTCGAGCTGGTTCCCTGCTCAAGCTTGCGCTTGCGGGCGTAATCGCCGGCCAGCCGGTGAAAGCCCGGGTGCGAGATCGAGGTCAGGAAGTCGGCATCGAGCGAGAGGATAACGTCGGCCTGGTCGAGCCGGTACTGCGCGTCATAAAAATCGCCGAAGGCCCGCTGGGATGCGGCGTAAGCCGAGTCGCGATTGAGCGGCTCCCACTGGAGGAACTTGGCCTGCGGGTAGCCCGCCTGCGCCTTCTTCCACTGGGCGGCGAGCGTGGGCGAGGTCACGGTCTCGGAGAGGAAGTAGAGCCCCTGGCCGCCGGAAGCCTTCTTGATCGCAAGCATGGACTGGAACTGCGAGAGGAAGTCAGGCCAGGTGCGCGTCTCGCCGCGGTAGGTAATCTTCTGCGCGCGATCAGGGTCGTAGAGGCCGAGCAGGGTGCCCTGGGTGATCGCGTCCGAGGCGCCGCGGGTGACAGGGTGCTCCGGGTTGCCGTCGAGCTTGATGGGGCGGAAGGCGTCCGACTTGACGATCAGCGGCACCGCCCCGGTCGGGAAAGGGTGCGCGGTGGCGAAGTAAATCGGCTTGCCGAGGACCAGGTCTTCGGGCGCCTTGACATACGGGTAGATCGCCTCATCCGGCTGCTTCGTGCAGCCGGCCAGGCCGGCCAGCGCCATGGACGCGCCGGCGAGCTTGAGAAACGTGCGTCGGGTCGTCGGGTCGATCCACTCCGAGGCCTGGGTCGGGAACTCGCGCTCCAGCAGCTCCGAGAAAGCGGGCGTGTCGGCGAGCTCCTCGGCCGAGCGCCAGAAGGTCCGGCCGGAGGTGCTCTTGAGCTTGGCGCGCACCTGGTCGAGGGTCAGTGTGTCGCCGGACGAGGCGGCCCCGGGGGCGGACGCGCCCGGGCCCAGGGGCGCTGCGACATGATGAAACTGGCTCGTCAAGTCGAGCTTTTCCTCTACGGGTGGCATGGCCGGCGTCTCACTTGGCTTAGCGATGGCACACCTCGCAGCTCGACAAGTCGCGCGGAGAGCGGATGTTGTAGTGCTGGATAAGGAAGCCGCCGAGCGCCTGCTGGCTGGTGAACTTGACGTACTTGGCGGTGCTCAGCGCGGCCGCGGTCTGGACCAGCGCCGGCGCATTCCCCAGCACCGCGGAGGTCGCATTCGCGTCGAGCTGCATGGTCTGGCTGCTGTCCGACACCATCTGCCCGTGCAGGCCGGTCGGCAAGCCCATCGAAGGAAGCGTCAACGACGCCTGGTTGGGGTTGCTGGCCGCCATGCCACCGGCGCGGGGCGGCTGCGCGATGCAGCTGACCGTCTGCGCGGTCGGGATCCCGGACTGCCGGCCGCCATTATCGACCGCCTTGCACCATACGGGTCGCAAGGCGGTCGGCCCGGTCCAGGCCATGTTGTAGATCTCGCCCACCGGGCGAAGATTGACCGCCGGGTTGCGATGGCAGTTCAGGCACCACTCCATCTGCAGCGTATTTTGCTGGTACATGATCGGCATTTCGTCGACGCGGCCATGGCAGGACGAACAGCCCAGGCCTTTGTTCACATGAATCTGATGATTGAAGTAGACGTAGTCCGGCAGGTCATGCACCCGGGTCCAGGGCAGCGAGGCGCCGGTCGCCCAGCTCTCCCGCACCGGCTGGAGCAGGTTCGCGTTGGTCCAGATCTGGGCGTGGCAGTTGATGCAGGTCTTGGTCGGAGGAATGCCCGCGTAGGCTGCCTTCTCGACCGAGGTGTGGCAGTACTGGCACTGCAGTCCAAGCCCCTGCACATGGTGCTTGTGCGAGAAGGGCACCGGCTGATCGGCACGCTGGCCCTGCCGCGTAACCCACGGGGAGCGCTGCAGCTGATCGAGCGTGACCCCGAGTGCGATCACAATGAGCCCGGTAAGCACCAGCGCCGTCCGGGCCAGTGCGTTCGAGCTGCGGTCAAAGATCTGCGGCATGCGATCTGTCCTTGGTTCCGCTTGCAGGTTCGGCTGCGCGTTGGTGACGTGAGAGAGAGGCATTCCCCACTGCGGTCGGCCTCTTCGCAATTGCTTGAGAAAGACAACTATAGCTAGGCGGCAGAGGAAACGGCAAGTCGCCTGATGGGCTCTGCTTACCATTGGGTTTTGATCCTGTACGCGATCGAACTGCGACCCATTCGGTCGCTTTGCGGGAGGTGCCCAGTACGGATCCGGCATCCGCCATCGCTTTTCGCGCTATGCGCTACACTCGCGCACGAGGCTGTTTGGGAAATGGTCGATGGACGCCGCGCGGTACGCTATGACGCTGAGCAGGCTTGCCGTGCGCTGGCCGCGGCCGACCCGAAGCTGGGCCTGCTGATCGCCGCCGCCGGTCCGTTCACGCTTAAGCTCAAGAGCCAGCACTCGCCTTTCGAGGCGCTGCTGGAGTCCATCCTCTACCAGCAGCTCCATGCCAGCGCCGCGTCGGCGATCCTGCGTCGATTGCTGCGCTTGTTCGGCGACATCCATCCGACGCCCGAGCTGTTGCTCGCGCAGCCGGACGAGGCACTGCGTGGCGTTGGCTTGTCACGCAACAAGATGCTTGCGCTGCAGGACCTGGCGCGCAAGACGATCGATGGAACGGTGCCGACGCTGACGCAGATCAGGCGGCTGCGCGATGAAGAGATCATTGCGCGGCTTACGGCAGTGCGCGGGATCGGCGTGTGGACGGTGCAGATGATCCTGGTCTTTCGGCTGGGACGGCCGGATGTGCTGCCGGTGACCGATTATGGCGTGCGCAAAGGGTTCGCACTGACGTTCAAACGGCTGCCGAAAGCCGTCGTCATGAAGACGAAGCCGTTTGACGCGACGATGCTGGCCAAGCCCGCGGAGATGGAGCGGCGAGCCAAGAGATGGGCGCCCTGGCGGTCGGTCGCGAGCTGGTATCTGTGGCGGGCTTGCGATCTGTATGGCAAGCCGAGTCCGCCGCCTGAGTGAGCGAGGCTAATTCTTCCAAACTCACGCAAGATCGATGAGGGAGGGTGTCTTTTGTACGATACGCGCTTCTGGCGGCAGCCTTCACAATCGACCTCGCTGTAAGTTGACTAGGTGCGAATACTCTCGGTGCTGCTGCTTGTTCTTCTTGCTTTCACAACCACCGTCCAGGCCCAGTTGCATGAACAGATAGCTGCGATCGCTGCGCGCGCGCATGGGCGCGTCGGTGTGGCGTGCTCGCTGCCTGGCACGCCGCTCGATTGCAACGTGAACGCCGACGCCGGACTGCCCATGCAGTCGGTCTACAAGCTCCCGATCGCGATGGCGGTGTTGCATGCGGTCGAGGCAGGTAAGTTCAGCCTTGCGACCAAGGTCTGGTTTCTCCGGAGCGACCTGATCGCGCCCGACCAGGCCAGCCCCCTGCGAGACGCACACCCTCACGCAGGCGTCAGCGTAACCGTGGATGAACTGCTGCGGCTGGCGGTCTCCGAAAGCGATGGTGTCGCGTCCGACATCCTGCTGCGGACCGTCGGCGGCCCTCGGGTCGCAGACAGCTATGTGCAGAGCCTCGGCATCCGCGGGATCCACATCGAGGACACCGAGAAGACGCTCGGGCGTGCGGTGCGGGCGCAGTATCGCAACGATGCGCAGGCGCAGTCGCTGGTCGCGCTGCTCCGCCTGCTGGCGGATCGCTCGCCGCTCAACCCGCAGCACACCTCCCTGCTGCTACGACGGATGACCGAGTCCGAGACCGGTCCGCACCGCATCAAAGGCTTGCTGCCCGCGGGTACCGTTGTCGCGCACAAGACCGGGACCTCGGGCAGCCAGGACCGCATGCACAATGCGACCAACGATGCCGGGCTCATCACCTTGCCGGACGGCCGCAGGCTCGCACTCGCGGTGCTGATCGCCGACTCGTCCGAGTCCCAGTCGGTACGCGAGGCGGTCATCGCCGAGATCGCTCAGCTGGTCTGGAAGGCGGCGCAGGCCAACCGGTCTTCTTACCGCTGAGGCCCTTGCCTTGGTAACGTGACGCTGGACACGATTCACAGGCGCTCGCACGGGCGTTTGGTCTAATGAGGCGGGAAACACTTATGAGCCAAGCCGCGCCGAACCTCTCCGGACGCTACCTCTGCGTCCACGGACACTTTTACCAGCCGCCCCGCGAAAATCCCTGGCTGGACATCGTCGAGACCCAGGACTCGGCCGCGCCCTACCACGACTGGAACGAGCGCATCACCGCCGAGTGCTATGCGACCAACGGCTGCTCGCGCATCCTGAACCAGGCCGGCGAGATCGTCCGCATCGTCAACAACTATGCGCGGATGAGCTTCAACTTCGGCCCGACGCTGCTTTCCTGGATGGAGGAGCGCGCGCCGCTGGCCTATCGCTCGATCCTTGCCGCCGATCTCGAGAGCCGGGCGCAGTTCAGCGGACACGGCTCGGCGCTGGCCCAGGTCTACAACCACATCATCATGCCTCTGGCCAGCGAGCGCGACAAGCGTACCCAGATCGTCTGGGGCATCGCGGACTTTGAAGCCCGCTTCGGGCGCAAGCCGGAGGGCATGTGGCTGGCCGAGACCGCGGTCGATACCCCGACGCTCGAGCTGCTCGCCGAGCACGGCATTCTCTTCACCATCCTTGCCCCGAACCAGTGCCGCGCGGTGCGGCCTCTGGGCGAGTCCGACTGGCGCGGTACCGAGGATGCCTCGGTCGATACGCGGCAGCCCTACCTGGTGCGCCTGGCGAGCGGGCGCACGATCTCCATCTTTTTCTACGACGGGCCGCGGTCGCGCGCGATCGCCTTCGACCGGCTGCTCGACTCGGGCGAGGGCTTTGCGCGGCGGCTCACGAGCGGCTTTGCCGACCACCCGTCTGCGCAGCTGGTCCACGTCGCCACCGATGGCGAGAGCTACGGGCACCATCACCGCCATGGCGAGATGGCGCTCTCCTACGCGCTCGCGTATGTGGAAGAGCACCAACTCGCGCGGCTGACAAACTATGGCGAGTATCTGGAGCTGTTTCCGCCGCGCTGGGAGGCCCGCATTGCGGAACAGACAAGCTGGAGCTGCGCGCACGGCGTCGAGCGCTGGCGCTCGGACTGCGGCTGCAACGGCGGCAAGGCGGGCTGGAACCAGCGCTGGCGCGCACCGCTGCGCGAGGCGCTCGACCAGTTGCGCGACGCGCTGCTGCCGCTGGTAGCCGAGGCCGGCGGTCCGCTGTTCCTCGACGTGGACCGGGCGCGCAACGCATATCTCGCGGTGATCCTGGACCGGACGCAGCTGGAGCCTTTTCTGGCCGCGCACACCGCGCACCCGTTGCGCCCGGAGGAGCGGCGAGTGGCGCTCAAGCTGATGGAGCTCGAGCGGCATGAGCAGCTCATGTACACCAGCTGCGGCTGGTTCTTTGACGACATCGCCGGCCTTGAGACCGTGCAGATCATCGCCTATGCGGCGCGCGCCCTGCAGTTGGCAGGCGAGCTCTTCGGCGCGCGCGGTGCGGAGCTCGAGGCCGCTTTCCTGGACAGGCTGGCGCGGGCAGAGAGCAACGTGGCCGAGGAAGGCAACGGGGCAGCGATCTATCGCAAGCACGGGAGAGGACTCCAGGTGGGGCTCGAGCAGGTGGCAGCGCACTATGCCATCTCGTCCATCTTTTCCAACTACGCCGAGCAGGCCGAGTTGTTCGCATACTCGGTCAAGAAGCTGTCCGGCGAGTTGATCAACAGCGGGCGCGGCCGGCTGCTCAGCGGGGAGGCGGAGGTGGCGTCGCGGTTCACCGAAGATTGCGAGCGCGTCGTGTACGCGGTGCTGCACTTCGGCGACCTGAACATAGCGGCGGTGGTCAAGCGTCAGGATGCCATCGAGTCCGCCGCGCATGCGCGCTTCCTCGTCAGGGTTCGCGAGGCGATTGCGAGCGGGGACCTGCCGGCTGTCATCCGCCTCTTCGACAGCTGCTTCGGGTCGCAGGATTATTCGATCCGCTCGCTGTTTGCCGACGAGCAGCGGCGCGTCGTGCAGCTGCTGCTTGCAGAGACGCTGAACGAGGTAGAAGAGAGCCTGCTGCGGCTTTACGAGGATCATGCGGCGCTGTTGCACTTCTTGAGCCAGACCGAGGTTCCCCGACCGCCGGCGCTCGATGTCGCGGCGAGCTTTGCGATCAACGTGAAGGTGCGGCGGGCACTTGAGGCAGAGCCCCTGGACCTTGCCAAGGTGCATGCCGCCCTGGCCCTGGCGAAGGCGGACCACATTACGCTCGACGTGGCGAACTTGAACTTCGTGGTCGATCAGCGCATGACGGCGGCGATGCGTGCGCTGCGGGCGGCGCCCCGGATTCCCGGAGTGCTGGAGCAGGCGGTGGCGGTGGCGACCGCGGTAAGTGCGTTGCCTTTTGCGGGCAATATCTGGCAGGCGCAAAACCTCTGGTACGAGATATGGAACCAGACCCACAAGGGTGCGGCTCGGCGGGCAAACGATAAGGTGGCGAATGAGCAGCTCTTTGCCGCCCTCGGGAAGCTGCTCTCGATTGCGACCGCGCAACTGCCGGTGAGCGAGCGGGTTGGTACTGCCAACTAGCATGGCTGCTTGAGAAAGCAGCGTGAGACGAAAGAAGGCAGGCGATGAGTCAAGATTCGGCACGGCGCACCCACCCACGAACCATCATCCTCGGAGCGGCAGCAGCTCTGACACTGTGCAGCGCGCTTGCAGTGGCGCAGTATGGAACTCCGCAGTATGGACCGCCACCGCCGCAGGGCCAGTGGGATGATGCGCACTGGGGCAATGGGCCGCAAGGATATGGGGAGTATTACCAGGAGCAGGGCCGGCCGAATTTCGGCGCGCGGCGCGGTTACGGGATCGGCTTTGACATGGGCGTGAGCGATCGCAGAACCGGGCATAGTTTCCGCCCCACGCATCTCGACGAGTACAAGCACGTGCCCGATCCGCCGCCGGGGATATCAAGGGATGAGTTCAAGCATGTTTATCGCGAAGCATTCGTGCGTGGGTACCAGCGCGGGTATGGGCGATAGGTTGTAACTTTGCGCCGCAGGGTTGGCGGACTGCGAGGCTGCACTGAAGACCGGGTGTCATCCTGAACGAAGCGAAGAACCTGTTTTGCTCTGCAATGCATTTAAAAGCAATCGCAGGTCCTTCGCTTCACCCAGGATGACCACTTTTCCTAGTTCGCTGGACCAGGATACTGCCAAGGCTGTGCGCGACTAAGAGCGCCAGCGCAATGTAACCGGCCCTTGCATGGGGTGACGGAAGGGCTCGCCCGTGCGCTCGGCCTCCAGGCGTGCCTGCTTGAGCGCGAAGTACCACTTGGCGGGCCGATCGGCATCGTCGATCAACATCAGGGTCGGATCATACTTGAGGCCGCGGGATTGCTGCACCATGGTGAGCTGATCCTGGGCGACAAAGCGCTTTCCAAAGAATGTCGCTATCGCGGTGACAAATGGAAGGCTGTGGAAGATATTCCACGCGGCAAACACATCGATGCGGCAGGCCGAGGCTGTGGTGGGCGTGACGGTGGTGATGCTTGCAAACCATTTCCCCCCGCAGCGAATGGTCTCGATCCTGCGATTAGGCAGCACGAAGTCAATGGTGGTCGTAATGGGCTCGCCGTAGACGCCGAGCAGCTTGTAAGGCGCACTGTTGCCGGAGGGCGCATGCGCGGCCATGCGAAAGCCTCGCGCATGCTCTTCATTGATGGGCTCAAAGTGTTTTTCTTTTTCATGGATCGAGCCCTGCTTGCGCCACCACCAGGACTGGTGGACGAACGGACCGTGCGCGGGATCCATCAATCCGATGATGCCGTGATCGACATTGCAGGGCAGCTCGGCGGTCAAGTGTGCGGAACGAAAGCGTTCGCTGAACCGGGGCGTGGCGGGGACCGGCGGGAGCGCCGCCCCGGCGCGGATGCGCCCCGCGCCCGGCTCCGGAATGTAGACCCACGCATAGCCGTCGCGCTCCTCACAGGGGAAAGCCGTGCCGTAGATGCGCGTCGCATCGAGCGTGTCATGCGCGGTGAGTGAAGGAATCGAGGTGCACTGCCCGCTCACCGGCTCAAAGGTCCAGCCATGATACTTGCAGGTGAGCGCCTGGCCGTCGAACCATCCGCAGGAGAGCGGGATGCCGCGATGCGGGCAGCTATCGCGCATGGCAAACAGGCGGCCGTCCGCGGTGCGGCCAAGCACCAGCGGGATGCCCAGCAGCAGCGTGGTCTTCAGGTTTCGGCCGCGCAAGGCTCGGCTCCGCATGGCCGGGTACCAGTCGTTGTAGATCAGGGTCGCAGGGGGACCGGACGGCTGGGGCGTGGCCGCCGGGCTCGAGGCCGAATTTAAGGAGACAAGGGGTGGGGTCATGAAAGTCGCGGCGCAGGGCCTGTCTTCACTATATAAGCCGATCCTCTCGAAGCCGGGTGCGCGGGCGTTTCGCGGCGTGGACCAAGACTCGAGATCGGCAAGGCCAAGGGGGAGCCAGACAGCGTTGCGCGCTGCTGCAAATTTCTAGATTGCGTCGCGGCTTATCTGACATCTCAGGGAGGATAAGGGGGCGGAAGATGGGCTCCTGTCGATCGATCCGGGATCTGGAGGGTGTGCGCATGGCAAGAAAGTTCAGATTGCACGCAGCGGTGGGATGGCTGGCAGGGATATGCATTGCGGCGGCTGCGCAACGTGCGCCTGTGCCGCAGACGGAGAGTCGGGGCCTTGCCACGCTGAGCGAGGAGTCGCTGCGCAGCGATTTGAAATACATCGCCTCTGACAAGCTGGCCGGCCGCATGAGCCTGCAGCCCGGCGATGATGAAGCGATCCGGTGGGTGGTGGAGCGGTTCGAGAAGGCGGGGTTGCAACGAGCGGCGATCGCGCCGGACGGCAAACCATCGTGGCTGCAGAGCTTTACGCTGGTCGAGTATCGGCCGGATCGCGCGGCCAGCAGCGTAGCGCTTACCCGCTCGGGCGCCACGGTCGAGTGGCACGCGCCGGACGCGTCGGCCGCCTACAAGCACGCGGTCGATCTTACGGCTCCCGTAGTATTTGCCGGCTACGGAATTACCGCTCCCGAGCTGGGGTATGACGATTACAAGGGGCTCGATGCGCACGGCAAGATCGTGCTCGTTCTTGATCACGAACCGCAGGAAGATAATCCGCGGTCGATCTTCAACGGCACCGGCAACACGCGCTATGCGACCACCCGGGTGAAGCTCTTGAATGCGCAGGCGCATGGCGCGGTCGCGATGGTGGTGGTGGCCGAGCCAAATCGTAAGCACCTGACCAATGCCGAGCGCGCGGCGCGCATCGGCGGCAGCATCACGCGCGCGGTGCCGCTGCCGCTGCAGGCAATCGCAGACGATGAGGTGCACATCCCGGCCGCGCTGGTGCTGGACAAGGTAGCGGCAAGCCTGCTCGCGACGACAGGAACAACCGCGAGTGCGTTGCAGACGGCCATCGATAAGGACCTAACGCCGCAGAGTCGCTCGCTGCCGGACACCACTCTCACGCTGCACCTGCGCAATGCTTCCGAGCGCACCGCAGAGACGAGCAACGTCGCCGGGCTGCTCGAGGGCAGCGATCCGGCGCTGCGAGCCGAAACCATTCTGATCAGCGCGCACCATGACCATGATGGAAGCGCGCCGTGCGCGGCGGCCTCGAGCGACGGCGTTGCCGCGCAGGCGATCGATGAAAATGGCCAGCCCGAAGCGCCCTCCCCGAACTGCCTGCAGGTCTGGCATGGTGCGGATGACAACGGCTCAGGTACGGTCGGTGTGGCGGCGCTGGCCAAGGCCTTTGCGGCCAATGGCAGGCGGCCGCGACGCTCCATCCTGTTCGTGGTCTTTGCATCGGAGGAGCGCGGTCTGCTGGGCAGTTACTGGATGGCGGCGCATCCGCTGCGGCCGCTGCTTACGACGCGCGCGATGATCAACTTTGACATGATCGGGCGCGACGAAAAGCCCAGCCCGCAAACCGACGGACTGATCGCGATCCCGCCGGATACGAGCCACCGGCTGAATTTGATCGGCGCGCTCTATTCGCCGGATTACGACCGGGTCGTACGCGAAGAAGATCAGCGCGTAGGCCTGGTGCTTGATGATCGCTTCGATCATGAAAGCGCGCTCAATGTTTTCTTTCGTTCCGATCAGTTTCCCTTTGTGCTGCATGATGTCCCGGCGTTTTGGTGGTTCACCGGTTTTCATCCTGACTATCACCACATCAGCGATACCGCCGAAAAGATCGACTATCCCAAGATGCGGGAAATTCTCAAGCTTGCCTATCTCTCCGCATGGCGGTTTGCAGAAGACGCGAAAACTCCTCTGTTTGTCGCAAACCCGTTACCTACGGCCGGAGCCGCCGGAGGAGGGCGATGAAGGCAGGGCAGCTCTTCTCCGGGCCAAGTGTCTCGTTGCGTGCGGCATCCTTTGAGGGCGGCAGGAATTTAGCATAAGTGGCGCTCGACAAAAAAAGACAAAGCCCGGGGTTGCTGTTTGTGCATGAAAGCTCCACGTTGCATTTCCGGCCAAGCAAGTCCGAGGCGGGCTCTTGATAATTGTCTTTATATGGGACTGGATGTGGAGTCGTGCATTCTTGTTTTGATGGGATAAGTGTGCAGAGCGTGACATTTCGAGACATTTATCCATGTCGCAGCCGCAACCCATAGAAAGTACGCCAAGCTTTTCGATACACTTAGGCCTATGGCATACAAAGATCTTATTGCAGCAGTGGATCACGCACTCACGGCTTTGAAGCAAGCGCGTAAGTCGCTTCTCGCGAATGCAAAGCTCGAAGCACAATCTAAGTCCACCACCACAAAGAAGAAAGCGCCAAAGAGAAAGGGCATGAGTGAGGAAGGCCGGCAACGCATAGCCGAGGCGCAGCGGAAGCGCTGGGCTCTTTCAAAGAGAGCGGCCAAGAAGGCGGCGCGCCTGGCAGCCAGGTAGATCGCTCCTGGCTGCTTGCCGAGCCGAGCGGCACCTTCCGCGCACCGCGCTCGGTGTTTGCCGGGCCGCGTCCCTGCTCCTCACGAGCAGGTGTGCAGCCGAAGTAAGTCGGGCTTACGACTTAGGCGAGCCTACAAGAGTATCGGGATCGAGAGCTGACTTACAGCTGCATTCCAGTCGCCGAGGGCAAGCTGGTCGCGGACAGGAATCTCCGAGGGACTCCTACCGTCGAGCCATGATTGCTTGGGTAGAGCGACTCTCTTGCGACACTGCGCTTGTAAGACAAGCGCTCTTCGCCGACAGCATTGCTCTATGCGGACGGAGTTCCTGCCACGGGCTCTTGATCGGAGAGAGCAGAACTCCGCCTGCGCAGACTCGCCACCGACGAAGCTCGCAGGATCGAAGCCTAGCGCGAGTAGTTCTGCATGTACACGTCGCGCGGCAGTCCCTGGCGGCGTGCATTCTGGAGCATGGCTGCTGCCTGCGGCCGGCTCAGCGACCCGCCCAGGACGACCAGAAACGGTGCGTGTCCGGTGCGCGAGTATACCTGCGGCGCGAGCTCCGCGTGATGCGCGGCGATCGACTTTGCCTTGGCCCGCGCCTGCGACTCCACATTGTAGGTAAACGCCACGACTCGCCATACCTCACCGTGGATGGGCGCGCCGGCGCCGGAGGGCCCCGCGGCCTCGAGCGGGATGACGGGCGAGGCCGCGGAGGCCGCCGGAGCTGTTTTTACGGCAGAGGACAGAGGTGCTGGAACGGCAGCCGCGGCTGGAGCCGCTGCTGGAGCAGGGGCCAGAGCCGGAGCCGCTGCTGGAGCCGGACCCGCTGC
>CAZZYH010000033.1:0-26325 GCA_964658225.1 Vulcanimicrobiota bacterium
CGGAGCGGACAACCGGGCCATGCATCGATTCCGGGCCCCGCGCGCCGGCTTCCGGGGCCGGCACCTGAAGCCGGGAACCAGGCCCGGGGGCCGGCCAGGCCTGGCATTGGATATGACTTTACCGGCAGCCCGTGAGCCGAGCGCTTCGTACGCGCGCAGCCTACGAACCCTTCTTCGCCTTGAAGCTGCTCTTTACCTGCTGGCCCATCTCCCCCAGGATGTTCTTCGCATCGGCGGCAAACTGGCCGTCCGGCGCCAGCTCCAGATACTTCTGGTAAGCCTCGGCGCAGCCCGGAGGGGCGACAATCTTTTGCGTCTTGGGATCGACGGTCGCCTTGTTGATCAGCGCCTGGCCCTTAAGGTAGTAGGGGATCGGCTTGTTGGGATCGGCAGCGATGGCCTTGTCCGCCGCGGCAGCCGTTGCATCCGGCTGGCCCTGGCGACTGAGGATGATCGTCTCGTTGGTGTAATACATACCGGCACCCGCCGGATTCGCCTTCACGGCAGCCTCGTAGGCGGCGGTCGCGTCAGATACCTTGCCCTGCGAAGCAAGCGCCTCGCCAAGGCCGTTATTGGCGCCGGCGATCACCTCGCCGTTCGGCTTGGGGCTGGCCGTTTCCAGCGCGATCACCTTCTGATAGGAGGTCGTCGCATCCGGCCACTTCTTTTGTCCGGCCTGCGCCGATGCCAGCTCCAGCCAGATCACCGACGCATCCGGCTTCAGCGCCGCATCCTTGGTCATCAACTGCTCGGCTTCGGCAAAGTTCTTGGCCTTGTTGTCGGCGCGCGCCGTCGCCAGGTCTGCGTTGAGGTTCTTGATCACCCCGTTGGCCTTCATCGCCTCGGCGTTCTTCGCCTTGACCTCTTCCATCGCTTTGCGCTGTTCCGGCGTCATCTTGGCGATGTACTCCGGCCGGGTCATGTCAAAGTTTTCCGTCTGGTCGGCATCGACGACGATCTTGACATTCGGAAGCTGATCTATCGGCTTATCGCCCTGGAACAGATTCAGGAAGTAGGTGCCCGGAGCGATCCCGGTGCCCTTGTAGTCCCCATTGGCATCCGCGGTAAAGGTGTACTTGGCATCCTTCCCGTCGGTGCTGACCTTCACGGTCGCATTGGCCACCGGGCTGCCGATCGGATCCTGAATGTGCCCGTGGATGCTCCCGGACTTCTCCTGAGCAAAGCCGGTCGACAGGCTTACGCCCAGCAGTGCCATGGTTGCAAGTGTCTTGCGCATCGTTCTCTCCTCTTCGTCGGCGGCCGTCTGGCCGCGACCCTCAACCCTGTTCCCTGCGGTCCGACTCTTTATGCTGCCTTGCGATGGCTAGCCTTGGCAACTCCCCTGGGCGCCCTGGCTTGCCGCATAGGGCAGCTCGTCCCGCATGCCGGCCCCGGCAAAAGCCGCTAGGCGCAGGACGCAGCTATCGCAAAGGCCACACGCCTGCTGCAGGCCCTGGTAGCAGGACCACGTTATATGGAGAGGCGCACCTGCTTCAACTCCCACCCGCACGATCTCGCTCTTGCGTAGATGGATGAGCGGCGTCTCGACTGTGATGTCTCCATCGCGCGTGCCGACACGAATAAGCTCTTGAAAGACCTTGTAATAGGCTGGCCGGCAGTCCGGATAGCCCGAGCTGTCCTGCTCCACGGCGCCGAGAAAGATGGCCCTTGCGCCCAGCACCTCGGCCCAGCTCACGGCAGCGGAGAGCAAGTGCGCGTTTCGAAATGGGACATAGGTCACCGGAATCGGCTGGCCCGCGCCGGGCGCTCCGCCCTCGGGAACCGCGATCGCCTCGTCGGTGAGCGCAGAGCCGCCGATGCGCCGGAACAGGTCCGTCTCCAGATGCAGAAAGCGCTCGATCCCGAGCAGGGCCGCGACCTCGCGCGCTGCCTGCCGTTCGCGGGCCTCGGTCCGCTGGCCGTAGGAGACGTGCAGCGCGGCCACTTCATACCGACGCGCGGCCAGCGCGGCGCATACCGTGGAATCCATACCGCCGGACAAGCAGACGATGGCTCTCGGGCGCGCGCCGGGCGCGGTCATCGGGCGCCTGCTCCCGCAGGCAGTGGCGCGGAGGCCCACCAGGCGTCGAAGGCCTGCAGCGCTCGTTCGCACTGCAGGCGATGGCGCTCCTTTTTCTCCCGCACGCGTCTGCGCAGCTCTTCCTCGAGCGGCAACAGCAGGTCGAAGGTGATGTTCGCCGGCTGAAAGTGCTTGGCGTCGGCATGCGTGATGTAGTGCGCGAGCGAGCCGAAGGCGGTCGCGCGCGGCGCCGGGGTGATCGGCTCATCGAGCGCAGCGCTCGCGGCATAGATGCCGGCCAGCAGTCCCGTGGCGATGGACTCCGTGTAGCCTTCGACGCCCGAGATCTGGCCGGCAAAAAAGATGCTTGGGTGCGCGCGCAGGTGCAGGCTCTCCGTGAGCACGGCAGGCGACTGGATATAGGTATTGCGGTGGATCTGCCCGTAGCGCAAAAACTTCGCCTGTTCGAGCCCCGGGATCAGCCGCAGAATACGCGCCTGCTCGCCAAACTTGAGGTGGTTCTGAAAACCGACCAGGTTGTAGCTGTCCGCACGCAGATTCTCCGAGCGCAGCTGCACCACCGCCCAGGGATTGGTGTCGGTCCGCGGGTCCCGCAGTCCGACCGGCTTCATCGGACCGTAGCGCAGCGTGTCGCGGCCACGGCGAGCGAGCTCCTCGATGGGCAGGCACGACTCGAAAAAAGGCAGCTTCTCCCAGTCCTTCGCTTCCACGTTCTCGGCCGCCACCAGCGCGTCGTAGAAGCGGTCATACTCCTCGCGGTTCATCGGGCAGTTGATGTAATCGGCTGTGCCCTTGTCCCAGCGCGCCTTGTAGTACACCTTTTCAAAGTCGATCGAGTCGGTCTCGACGATCGGGGAGATGGAGTCGTAGAAGGCAAGGTGGGCGGCGCCGGTAAGCCGGGCGATCTCGTCCGAGAGCGCGGAGGAGGTCAGCGGCCCGGAGGCGATGACCGTAATGCCCGTCTCCGGATCGAGGCAGGTCACCTCTTCGCGGTGAACGGTGATGCGCGGCTCGCGGGCGATCGCCTGGGCAATGCGCTTGGAAAACTCGACCCGATCCACTGCCAGCGCGTGGCCCGCGGGCACAGAGCTCTGGTCGGCGCAGGCCAGCAGGACCGAGCCGGCTCGGCGCATCTCCTGCTTCAGCAGCCACGGCGCGGTATGTTCGTTCTCGCTCTTGAGCGAGTTTGAACAGACCAGTTCGCCGAAGTCCTCGGTCTGATGGGCGGCGGTCATGCGCACCGGGCGCATCTCGTAAAGATCGACCGCCACGCCGCGCCGGGCCGCGGTCAGTGCGGCCTCGGGGCCGGCGAGCCCCCCGCCGATGACCTTGATCCGGGGTCGCGCACCGGTCCGGAGCCCGGCCTTCAAGCTCGGCCCTCTGCCCCGATCGCGGCCGGACTTGCTTCAGACCGGCTCGCACCCGGCTGCGTGCTCAGGGCTGCCACCCGGGCCAGCGCCTCGCTCTCCAGGCGCATCCGCTCCCACTCCGGCATGGGGTAGGCGCCGAGGCCTTTGTAGAAGCCGATGGCCGCCTCGTTCCACCGCAGCACGCTCCAGTCCAACCGCGCGCAGCCTTGCTCAACCGCGATCGCAGCCACGCGCGTGAGCAGCGCCTTGCCGATGCCGCGCCCGCGATACTCCGGCTCGACGAACAGGTCTTCCAGATACAAAGCGCGCCCCGCCCAGGTGGAGTAGATGGGAAAGTACAGGGCAAAGCCGCAGCCGACGCCATCCTGCTCGGCGATCAGGCAGGAGTACGCAGGCGAGGGCCCGAAGCCGTCCCGCAGCAGGTCCGCCTCGGTCAACTGCGCGGCGTCCGGCTCGCGCTCATAGACAGCCAGCCCGCGCACCAGCGCATGGATCAGAGCCACGTCGGTCGGGGCAGCGGCCCGAATGTGCACCGGAGAGCTCTCCGGCGCCTGCGAAGAAGGGCGTATTGCCAAGCGGTTGATTCTCCTGATCCAGCTGAGCCAAAGCAGCCGCGTTTTAATCGGCGTCGATCGCCCCGTCGGGCCCCGGGACTGCTCAGGGACGCGTCGACCTTAGGATGCGCTCGGCGCCGCGCGTTGTTCTCAGACCGCCTTTTTCGGGCGCTCTACCCGATGGCTCGTGTCTGCTTCTCTGATTCTGACACTCCGATTATAGGAGCTGGCCCATCGCACGGCAGGCTCACGATAGAATCCGGCTTGCCTCTGGAGGCCCCGATGCAGCGTCGCCAGTTTCTTGCCGGCTCTCTTGCCGGCTCCGCTCTCGCCGTCGGCGCGTCCTTGACGCCCGGCGAAACCCGCCCGCGCGAGTTCTACCAGCTGCGCCGCTACCAGCTCCGCTCCGGGCCGCAGACCAAACTGGCCGAGGCCTACTTCCGCGACGCGCTCCTGCCCGCGCTCCGGCGCCTGGGCGCGGCCGGGCCGGTGGGCGCCTTTCGCCTCGAGTATGGGCCGGAAACGCCGGCCTTTTACCTGCTCATCCCGGCCGGCTCGCTCGAAACGCTGGCAATGCTCGACCTCCACCTCGCCGAGGATGCGGTCTTCCTCAAGGCCGCCGAGCCGTTCTGGAGTGCCCCGGCAAGCGCACCCGCGTTCGCCCGGGTCGACAGCCAGCTGCTGGCTGCATTTTCGGGCTGGCCCCGGCTCACCCCTCCCCCGGGTTCGGCTACCAAGGCCGGCCGCATCTTCCAGCTCCGCACCTATGAGAGTCCGAGTGACCATGCGCACGTGCGCAAGGTCGAGATGTTCCACAGCGGCGAGTTCGCAATCTTTGTCGATGCCGGCGCCCATCCCGTCTTCTTCGGCGACACGCTGGTCGGGCCCCGCCTGCCCAACCTGACCTACATGCTCAGCTTTGCCGACATGGCCCAGCTAACCGCGAGCTGGGACAGATTTCGCGCCGATCCGGCATGGGCGAAGCTTGCCTCAGACCCGCGCTATGCCTACGAGGAGATCGTGAGCAACATCACCAACCTGGTGCTCAGCCCACTCGGCTGCTCGGAGATCTGACACCGAGCCCTCTAGGACGGCGCAGCAAAGCCCGCGCGCAGGCGTCGGCCCCCGGCATAGACGCCCCCAGGCACCGGGCGCAAGCCACCCACCTTTGCCCTTTCCACCGCTAGCAGAATGCACTACTCTCGTCCGGTATGCAGCCTGTCTCCGCCGCCGACGCGCTTGGCCTCGCCTTTACCCGAACCCGATCCGTGCTCGCCCCAGGGCGTTTGCGCCCGGGGCGATTCTTCAAGCTGGCGCTGGTCGCGGCCTTTACCCAGGCCACTTTCCTCTCTCTCTCCATCACCTATCCCTTGCAGGGCGGCCACCTGGCCCTGCTCTCCAGCCGCCATCAGGCCGCGCAGCATGCCTTTGCCACCGATGGGCTCGCCCCCCTTGGCGCGGCCGGCATCGGGATCCTGCTCGCCGTTCTGGTTCTGGTGGTGCTGTTTTCGCTCGCTTACCTCTACACGATCTGCCGCTGCCGCGCCACGCTGTTCTCCCTGGTGCTCACGCGCGGCGTCAGAAGCGTGCGCGATGCGTGGCGCAGCCAGTCTCGTGTCACCTGGCGCTACCTGGGCGCCTTCGTGATCGCCGGGCTTATCTACTGCACGCTGCTGGCCGCTGTTCTCGGCCCCTTTCTCGTGCGCCTGGTCAGGCTGATCAGCGCAGCCGGGCCCCAGGACGCCTCGCCCCAGATCGGCTCGCTCATGCTCACCTTTGCCGGCCTCGCCTGGCTGGTGATGCCCATCTGGATCGCCTTCGACGCGCTGCTGCAGGACTTCGTGCTGCCCTGCCTGGTGCTCGAGCCTGAGCAGCCTCTCGGCCAGGCCTTCGCGCGCCTGGCCGGGCTTGGCCGGCGCGCTCCCGGGCAACTGCTGCTCTTCCTGCTGCTGCGGGCCGTGGTCGCCTTTGCCGTGGCCCTGGCCCTCGGCATCGCGATGCTCGTGGTGCTTGGGGTGTTCGCGCTGGGCGAGCTCGGCGTGGGCTGGCTGCTCTATCGGCTGCTGTGGTCCGGCTCGCTCGGCGCCCACGCCCTCTTCTTTGCAGCCGCCGCCGGCATGGCCTCGGTGCTGGGCGCGCTCTACCTGCTCTGCGTCACCGCCATCTACGGAGTCACCGGCACCTTTAAAGCCTGCTACGGTGTCTGCTTCTACGCCGGCTACTACCCGGAGCTGGCCGTCCGGCTGGGCCCCGAAACGGCCACCGTCCCCGGGCCGCCCGAGCCGCCCTCCCTGCTCCCCCAGGCCCTCTGGTAAACCGGCCAATCCGGTATCCCACCCTTTGTGCCCTACCTGACTCCAGCTCGCCCCGGGAACCATCGGGCGCTCCCCTTGAAAGGCCAGACGCATGCACCGTCCATCCGCCGCCGCCCTGCTCCTGCTTCTCGCCGCCTGCCTCCTCGATCCCGCGCGCTCCCAGAGCCCTGCCGAGTGGGCCACGCCCACCGAGCAGAGCGACTACCGCACCACCCCGGACTACGCCGCCACCATGGCCTACCTTCATCGCCTCGCCCGCGCCGCGCCCGCTACCGTCCGCATCGAACCCTTCGGCGTGACCGGTGAAGGCCGCGAGCTCGACATCGTGATCGCCTCCAGGGACGGCGTCTTTGATCCCGCCGCGCTCCACGCAGACAAGCGGCCCATCGTGCTCGTCCAGAACTCCATCCACGCGGGCGAAATGGATGGCAAGGATGCGTGCCTGGCACTGTTACGAGATATGGTCATCACGAAAACGCAGGCCGCGCTGCTCGAGCGCGCTGTCTTCGTCTTTATCCCCATCTACAACGCCGACGGCCACGAGCGCCGCTCGGCCTACAATCGCATCAACCAGGATGGCCCGGACGAGATGGGCTGGCGCGGCAACGGCACCAACCTCAACCTCAATCGCGATTACCTCAAGGCCGACGCCCCCGAAACCCGCGCGCTGCTGAAGATGTTCCACCGCTGGCTGCCGGACTTCTTCGTCGACGACCACGTCACCGATGGCGCCGACTACCAGTACGACGTGACCTATGCGATCGATGCCGGCCCCGATGTGCATCCGTCTACTGCCCGTTGGCTTTCCCGGACCGTCACGCCCGAACTCGAACAATCGGTGAACAAGCTTCCCGGCCACCTCGCCTCTCCGACCTATATCTTCTTGAACGATGACACCGACCCCGCAAAAGGCCTGGCCTTCAACAACAACCCGCCGCGCTTTTCAACCGGCTACATGATCCTTGAGAACCGCCCCGGCATGCTCGTCGAAATGCACATGCTCAAAAATTACAAGACGCGCGTAACCGGCAACTACGAAGTTCTGCGTGCGCTGCTCGAGGTCGTCAACCGGGACGCCGACCAACTGATCGCGCTCAATCGAGAAGCCGATGCGGCTGCCGCGCGGCTCGGCGCGCATCCGCTCGGCAACCAGCAGTTCCCTCTCGCGCTCGCCTGGTCCGGCGAGACGACGCCCTTTCTGTTCCGCGGCTATGCCTACACCCGCGAGCTGAGCGCGGTCTCCGGCACAATGTGGGTGCGCTACTCGCGCGATCCCTGGAATAAGTCTCTGCCCATGGCCACCGGCGCCAAAGTCACAGCGTCGGTCGTGCCGCCCGCGGCCTACATCATCCCTCCGCAGTGGACCCGCGTGATCGAAACTCTCGACGCGCACCAGCTCGTCCTCCATCGAACCGCCGCCGCGTGGACCGGCCCGGTCGAGCGCTATCACTGCGCCGCCATGCAGTGGCAGGGGCCGCCCTTTGAGAGCCACCACCCCATCTTTGCCGGTGAGGGCGCGGGCGACCAGCCAGGCAAATTCGGTCACTGCGATCTCGTCACCGAGACCGTTACCTATCCTGCCGGATCGACGGTCGTCGAGCTCAACCAGCGACTCTCCAAGGTCGCCGTGCAATGGCTTGAGCCGACCGGGCCTGATTCCGCCATGGCCTGGGGCTACTTCGATCCCATCTTCGAGCAGCGCGAATACGGCGAGGCCTACGTAGTCGAGAAGCTGGCCCGCGAGATGATGCGGCGCGACCCGAAGTTGCAGGAAGAATTCGAGCGCAAGGTGGCAGGCGACCCGCAGTTCGCAGCCAGCCCTGCCGCCCGGCTCAGTTTCTTCTACGATCACTCGCCCTGGTACGCGGCCAACCGGGTCGGCGAGTATCCCGTGGGACGGCTGACGAACCTCGCCGGTCTGCCGCTCGCACCATGAATCGCGATCCCCACGGCCCATCCGCACCGCGAGCGCTGCAGACCTCTGTCGGCCGGGATCAAGGTCAGGCGGATCTGTGTCGGTCAGCAGGGTCGAGCTTGCTTCGGCCTCGCCACTCCCCTAGCATCCTAGGGTGACCACCCCATCGGCTCCCAGCAACCCACGCGTCCGTTTTGCCCCTTCTCCGACCGGCTATCTGCACGTCGGCGGCGCGCGCACAGCGCTGTTCAACTGGCTCTTCGCGCGCCACTTCGGCGGCACGCTGATCCTGCGCATCGAGGACACAGACTTTGAGCGCTCCTCGGAGGCCATGGTCGAGGGCATCCTTGAAGGCATGCGCTGGCTCGGCATTGACTGGGACGAGGGCCCGTTTTACCAGTCGCAGCGGCTGCCGCTCTATCAGCAGACAGCCGCGAAGCTGCTCGCGAGCGGGCATGCCTACCCTTGTTTTTGCACCAAAGAAGAGCTCGAAGCCCGCCGGGCCGCGGCCACGGCAGCCGGCCGTCCACCCATGTACGATCGCCGCTGCCGCTCCCTCACCCTCGAGCAGATCGCCGACAACCGCGCCGCTGGCCAGGCCGCAGCCATCCGCTTCGCGGTGCCTGAAGGCGGCTCCACCGGCTTTGCCGACGCAGTCTTCGGCAAGGTCGAGTTCGCCAACGCCGAGCTCGAAGACTTCGTCCTGCTCCGCTCCGACGGCATCCCCACCTACCATCTCAGCGTGGTCGCCGACGATATCGATATGGGCCTCACCCACATCATCCGCGGCGCCGACCACATCTCAAACACGCCCAAACAGGTGCTGCAGTATCGCGCGCTCGGCGCGCCCCTGCCGGTCTTCGCGCACGTCCCGCTCATCCTCGGCCCTGACAAGACGCGCCTGTCCAAACGCCACGGCGCAACCAGCGTCATCAGCTACAAGGAATTCGGCATCGTGCCCGAGGCCTTCCGCAACTTTCTGGCGCTGCTGGGCTGGGCGCCCGGCGCCTCGGGCAAGGACGAGGCCGGCAAAGACCGCGAGGTATTTGCGTCCGAGGAGCTCGTTCGGCTTTTTACGCTCGAGGGCATTGCCAAGTCCAACTCGGTCTTCGACAACGACAAGCTGGCCTGGTTCAACACCGAGTACATCCGCGCCTACTCGGCCGAGAAGCTGCTGCCGCTGATCGAGCAGGAGTGGGCGCTCGCAGGCTTTGGGCCGGATCGTCCGCGGGAAGAGCTCCTCGCCGCAATCGAGCTGACCAAGACCCGCGCGCGCAGCCTCAAGGACTTCGCCGGCGTATTTCAGGCCTACTTCAGCGATCTCTTTAAATACGACGCAGCCGCGGTTACAAAATTCCTGGCCGATCCGGCCGTACCGGCACTGCTGGCCGAACTTGGCGCCCGGTACGAGGCTCTTGAGAGCTTCACCGAGGCTTCGACCGAGGCAGTGCTGCGCGCCTTTGCAGAGGAGAAAGCCGTCAAGGCGGGCGTCTTGATCAACGCTTCCCGTGTCGCGTTGACCGGACAGGGCGTGGCGCCGAGCCTGTTCTCGGTGATGGTCGCGCTCGGTCGCGAGCGGGTGGCCGCCAGACTCGCCAAGGCGCCGCGGGCAGAGACTGCCGGCTGAGGCCGCCGCGCTACGATGCGCGCCCGTGTGCTGCACGCCGCGCCTGGCGAGCCGTTCCGCGTTGCCGGACCAAGAACCAGGCTAGTTTCGTTGGCCTTCGGAGCACTCATCGTCGCGCAGCGCCTGCAGGGCCTCGGCGACCTGCGCTTGAAAAGTCGGATCGCGCGCAAGTCGATGCTGCCAGGCGCGGCTGTTTTGCACCATGTTCTTGGCCTCAAGCAGCGGCACTCCGGTCAGCTCGCTCATCAGCCGGATGGAGTCGATCTTGCTCAGGCCCCCTTTTGCGAGAACGCCCATCACAATCTCTCGATCTACGCCCGCCTCGAGCAGCCGCTGGGCGTCGGCGGCGATGGCATTCTGCTCGGGCAGCTTGAAGTGTAGGGTCACCTGGCGATCACATCGAGCGCGACCGGCGCCTTCTTCGGCGGGTAGCAGGAGTCGGTATCGCAGGCCTGGTAGCGCAGTGCGGCCTGCACCAGGTGCTCGCCCGGCTGCGCGGTCACGTGCGCGCGCAAAACCACCTCGCCGGTATACACGCTGAGCGGTTCCTTGGGGAAGGCTTTCAGCGCATAGGCCGAGCCGTCCGGAAAATCCACGGCCGCCACATTGACGCCGGGTGGCTCGATCACCAGCAGCTCGGTCCGGACCAGGCTCTTCTGCAGCGGGGCGTGCGAGTTGATATGCAGCCCGTCGCGGATACGGAAATGCAGCTCAAGGATCGACGGCTTGCCGGCCACAACCGAGACCTGCTCCGGATAGAGATAACGGACCGCGGGCTGGTCCTTATCCTTGTATCCATCCTTATCTCCACCCGTCTGCCAGGGCAAGGTCTGCGCGCGCACCAGCATGCACGCCGCGGCGCCCAGCGCGAAGACCCCCGTCGCCCACAGACTAAGCCTTGCCACTGCCCAGAGCCTTCTTGATATGCGCCTCTACCTCATCGCGCGACACCAGCCCGGTGACTACCTCGACCACCTTGCCGCTGCGATCCACGTAGAACGAGGTGGGGAACGCGTCCAGCTCCCCGTAGCTCTTCAGCGACAAACCGTCGAAGAGCACCGGGTAGTTGATCTGCATATCCTTGGCGAACTTGACCACCTCGGACTTTTCCGTCGCCAGCTTCGCCTTGTCGTCGAGGTCCAGGTCGTCGACCGAGACGCCGAGAATCTCGAAACCCTGCGCAGCATATTGATCGTGCAGCTTGGTAAACCACGGTATCTCGACCTTGCACGGGCCGCACCAGGTCGCCCAGAAGTTCACCAGCACCGCCTTGCCGCGGTAGTCGGCAAGCGAAACCCTCTTGCCCGTCGTGTCGACAAGCGTGAAGTTCGGCGCCTGCTTGCCCTCCAGCGGATTGGGTGGCGTGCTCGCGTCCCCGCCGGGCATCTTCGCGCTTCCTTCCGGGGTGAGCACCAGTTCGTGCGCCTTGCGCTCGGCCAGCAGGGCCTTGTGCGCGCGGTAATTGGTCACACCCGACCAGACAATCAGCCCGAGCGCAGCGATCATGACAAGCAGAACAAACGCTTTCCGTGGCAAGATACATCCTCTCCGTGACGCACCTTCATTCTACGAGAGCGCACGGCGCCTTGCCGACCCGGCCCAGGCGATGCTCTGATAGGGCAGCATGACACACACGCCATCCCGGCTGGTTCGCATCGAGGCCGAAGCCCTGCTCGCGCTCGCCGACCGGCTCGAGGGCCCCATGGCTGCGGACTTTGAGCGCGCCGTCTCGCTCGTGGTCGCCTGCGGCGGCGCAAGCGGGGCCCGCGGCGGCCGCGTGGTCGTCACCGGCATGGGCAAGAGCGGCATCATCGCACAGAAGATCGCCGCCACGCTCTCGTCTACAGGCTCCCCGGCCCTGTTCCTGCACCCGGCCGAGGCCGTGCATGGCGACATCGGCATGCTCGTGCCGGGCGACCTGGTGCTCGCGCTCTCGGCCAGCGGGGAGACAGAAGAGATCCTGCGGCTGCTCGCGACCCTGCGCCGCATTGGCGACGGGCTGATCTGCTTCTGCTGCCGCATGGACTCGACCCTGGCCCGGTCGAGCGATGTGGCGCTGGACTGCAGCGTGGCCGGCGAGGCCTGCGGACTGGGCCTCGCGCCCACCGCCTCGACCACCGCCATGCTCGCGCTGGGCGATGCGCTGGCCATCGCGGTCTCGCTGCGCAAGGGCTTTCGCGAGCAGGACTTTGCCGGCCTGCACCCCGGCGGCAAGCTGGGCAAGCAGCTGGCGCCGGTCCGCGACCTGATGCAGGCAGGCCACGCGGTGCCCCGTGTCGGGCTCGCTACGCCCATGACGGATGTGATCTACGAGATGTCCCGCAAGGGCCTGGGCATGACCGTGGTCGAGGATAGCGAGGGCCGGCTCGCGGGCGTGCTCAGCGACGGCGACCTGCGCCGGCTGCTCGAACACCAGGGCCCCCAGGCGCTCACGCTGACGGCCCGCGAGGCCATGCACCCGGGCGCGCGCACCATTGGCCCCGAAGAGCTCGCCGTGCGCGCGCTCGCCGTGCTCGAGGAGCACAAGATCACCTCCCTTGTGGTCGTCGACCGAGACGCCCGCGTCCTCGGCGTCATCCACCTGCATGACCTCTGGCGCACGGAACTGATCTGAGGCGCGCGCAACGCCGCGGTCCGCAACGCGGACGAGCACGCGCGCGCAGCTCGATCGAAGCCTGGAAGAACCTCCCGCTCGCAGGCGCAAACCTTGAAGAGTACCGCTTGCTCTGCGCCGGCCGAACAAAAAAGCCCGGCCACCCGGCCGGGCTTTTCCAGCGGAAGGCTGCGCTAGCGGATGGTGCCGTTGAGCCCGTTCGGAAAGAACAAGCCCTTGTAGGTGGGCGCGGTGGTGGCCGCACCCGCGCCGCCGTTGTTGTCGGTAACGATGGACAGGATCTGCGCTGTCGTGCGGCCCTCCGCGGCCCCGGTCGAGACGTTGTCATCGGTGATGGTGACTGCCGTCTGGGCGGTTCCGTTGATGGTCGTGCTGTTCAGGGTCAGGCCGACGTCGGCCACCGGCGTGCTGCCCGCCACGGCATTCGTCAAGGCTGTACGCACCGCGACAATGCGTTGGGTGATCGTCGAATAGGTGCCAGGAGTGCCGCTGCCGGTGAGCAGGTTGCCTGCATCGAGCGCGAGGATCGAGGTGCGCACCAACGCCGCGTGGTAGGCCTCAACCGCGTGGATCCCCACGGCGGCAGGCAGCACGTTGACCTTGTCCGAGATCAGCGGCGCCGCGCCATGATAGGCGCTCACCCCCGTGTCCTCGAAGATGAAAGCGCCGAGAAGAAAGTGCGCGTCGTCTGAGAAAGGATCGAAGGTGGTGCCGATCGCAGCCATGCCGAGCGCGTTGAACGAGTTATACAGGTCCAGGTTCGGCATGGCGACAGCCGCCGAGCCCAACGCGCCTTGAAGAAAAGTCACATGCTTGCCTTCTTCGAGAGCCGTCTCGGTGGCGTAGCTTTTGATCAGGGGAATCGCGAAAGGAACCGGGGTGACCGAGCCGGTGCCGGACTTGGTCGTTACCGTGCCGCCCGAGCCGGCCGGCTGCCCGCCGACGATGCTGAGCGGTCCACCCTGGGCGGCGGTCAGCTGGTCGATCGTGACGCCGTACACGGCAAGGTTGTAGAACTGGGCTTCGAGATATTCCAGATTCAAGGCGAAGTTGAGGATGTCGGTGTCGGTGACAGAGGATTGCGCCTCGGCCTTCAGACTCAGACTCGAGAAAGCGACGGCGGCCAGGGCCGCACCGCCCACCGTCAGCATCCTGCGACGGGTAGTTTCGATCACTGCATCGACCTGCTGCGTTTCCTGTGTTGCCATGATGAGCTCCGTCCTTAAGCCGCTGTCGTCGTGATGGTGCCGTTGATACCCGAGGGGAAAAAGCCGCCGCTGCTGACGCCTGCGCCGCCGGCGGTGCCGTACACAATGTGCAGCACCTGGTCGGTCGTGCGCCCAAAGCCGATCGCATTCGACGAGCTGGCGGCCACGATGCCGGTCGGTCCAAGCGTGGTCTCGTTGCCGCCGCCGAGCGTGCTGCGCGCGCTCTCGATCAGGTTGGCGGTCGCGGTCAGGTTCGTATTCCCATTGAGCGAGTCGGTCGCCACGATCAGGGTGCGGATCGTACCGGCATGGTAGGCCTCGACAGCCTGAATGCCGGCCGCGGCGTTGAGCACCGTCGCGCTCGAGATCAGACCGGCGGTGCCGGTATAGGCGCTCGTGTCCACGTCTTCAAACGAGAACGCGCCGAGCAGGAAGTTGCTGATGCTGCTGAAAGGATTGAAGGTCCCGCCGGGCACCCCGGCCAGCGCCGCGATCCCGTTGAAGCCCTGGGTGAAGTTGATCGCCGGACGGGAGACAGGCGTTCCCGACAAGCTCGTGATCGCGCTCTGCAGCAGCGCAATGTGCGCCAGCTCGTCCTGGGCAAAGCCAGCCACGATCGCCGCAAAGGGGCTGCCGGCCAGCCCGGGTACCTGCGCAGCGCCGGTGACAGCGCCCGCGCTCGAGCCCGCACTCGATGCCGACACACCGGAACCGGTAAGACCGTTCAGGTAGTACTCGGCGCCGAGAAACTCAAGGCTGAGGGCGAACTGGAGGATGTCCAGGTCGGTGAAAGCTGTCGTGGGTGTGGTGGTCGTCGTGCCGGTCGATGTGCTCGAGTTGCCGCTGCTGCTGCAGCCCGAAGCCAGTGCTACCGCAGCCGTCGCGCTGACGCCTGCCCCGATCCCCGCCATAAACCTGCGACGGGAAACCCTGTTGCCGAGAACTTCTTTGATCTTGTCCACGTTGGTGTCTTTCCTGTTGCAGAGGAAGTGCATTCCTGCTTTGAAAGTGGAGCTCCCAGAGAAAGATGCAGATTCGGGACGGAACGTACTCTCCGCCCCGGTATCGTACACAGTCCTATTGATGACATCACGCAAATACTACACTCCGTTCGTTGCGCGAAGACCCACCCCAGGCGGATCGCCACGCGGCCGCCGAGGCTCCGTGGCCTGCGCCCGTGGCAGGCAGCAAAAGGCCCGGCAGCGAATGCCGGGCCTTTTGCTTGGAACCGAGTACGCTCAACAAGCTACTTGATGTTGCCGTTGAGCCCGTTCGGGTAGAACAGACCCGAGCTGAAGCCCGACCCGCCACCGGAATTGGCGGCAGTGACGATGGCCAGGATCTGGTTGGTGTTGCGACCCTGCGCGATGCTGTAGATGGGCGCTGCTTTGCCCGCATCGACCAGGGTGCTCGCCGTGTACGGCCCGGCCGTACCGTTGAGCGTCACCGTAGTGTTGTAGGTCAGGCCGGGGTCCGACGGCGTATCGCCCGAGGCCGCAGCCGCCAGGGAGAGCTGCAGCCTGAGGTTTGCGATCGCCTGCGTATAGCCGCTCAGCGTGGTATTGCCGTTCATCACATCCATGGACGCGATGCTGGTGCGCACCAGCCCCGCATGGTATGCCTCGACGGCATGGATGCCGACCGCGGCCGGCAGCACGTTGGTCTTGTCGCTGATCAAGGGCGCCGCACCGTGGTAGGCGCTGACTCCGGTGTCCTCAAAGATAAAGGCGGCGACCAGGAAATTCGCTTCGCTTGCAAACGGGTCAAAGGTCGCCCCGATCGGCGGCGTCGTCGCCCCGGCCAGCGTGTTGAAGGAGTTGTACAGGTCCAGTGCGGGCTGGGCCACGGCAGCCGAGCCCAGGGCCGACTGCAGCGCGGTCACGTGCTTGCCTTCTTCGAGCGCCGTCTCGGTGGCATAGTGAAGCGTCAGTCCCCCATAGGTGAAGGGCACAATCGTCGAGGAAGGCTTGGTGGTGACCGCGCCGCCCGACCCGGCCGCCTGGCCGCCAATGATGCTGATGGGCCCACCCTGAGCCGCGGACAGCTGATCGATGGTCTTGCCATAGACAGCCAGGTTGTAGAAGTTAGCCTCGAGGTACTCAAGGTTCAACGCGAAGTTGAGAATGTCGGTATCGGTAACCGCGGCCTCGGCCTTGGTGCTGTAGCCCGCCAGCGCTATGCCAGCCAGCGCGGCCCCGCCCACGGTCAGCATCTTGCGGCGGGTGTTATCGATGACTGCGTCTATCTGCTGTGTTTCCAGTGTCGCCATGATGATCTCCGTCTTTCGGGAAGCTTAGGTCGTGGTGAAGTTGCCGCTGATGCCCGCGGGAAAGAAGCCGCCCTTGGTCACGCCGGTGCCGGCCTGGCCGAAGACAATGTTGAGCACCTGCTGCGGCGTGCGCGAGTAGGCGATGGCGTTGCTGGAGTTGGCCGCGACAATGGTGCTGCTGCTGAGCGACGTTTCGTTGCCGCCGCCAAGGGTGGCGCGGAGGGTCGAAACCTTGTTCGCGATGCCCTGGTAGGTCGTGCTCGTGCCGATGGGCGCGGTATTGTAGTCGGCTGCAACGATCAGGGTGCGAACGATGGCTGCGTGGTATGCCTCGACGGCCTGGATCCCGGCAGCCGCGCTGAGGATGGCCGTAGCGCTGGCCGTGATCAGGGGGGCTGCCCCGGTGTAGGCCGTCACGCCGACATCTTCGAAAATGAACGAGCCGATGAGGAAGTCCGGGATGCTGTCAAACGGCGTGTACGCAGGACCGGCCGAAGTCGTGATGCCGGCCGCGGTGGCCAGCGGACCGAAGAAGGTCAGATCGATCTGCGGACGCGCGACCGGGGTGCCGCCGTTGGCTGAAATCGTGGCCTGAAGCGCCTTCACGTGGTTGTACTCATCCTGCGCTACCTCGTTCAGGTACTCGGAGAAGAAGGTCGAGTAAGCCGCGGTGATGCCGGTGCCGGTGGTCGGCACCTTGGTCTGGGCGGGGACGGTGGCCGCCGGGCCGTTCAGAGCATCGGCCGCGGAGAGCCCGCTGCCGGTCGCCGCGTAGAGGTAGAACTCGGCTTCCAGGTACTCCAGGTTCAGCGCGAAGTTCAGGATGTCATTATCCGTGTACGTCGGCGTCGTCGTGGTGGTCGTGGTGCCGGTCGATGTGCTCGAGTTGCCGCTGCTACTGCAGCCCGAAGCCAGTGCTACCGCAGCCGTCGCACCGACGCCTGCTCCGATCCCCGCCATGAACCTGCGGCGGGAAACCTTGTTCCGTAAAACTTCCTTGATCTTGTCCACGTCGGTGTCTTTCTCGTTTCGGCGGAATCGCAGTACTGTTTCTAAGCTAACGTTCCCATAGGAGGATGCGGATTCAGTTTTGGAACTCGCCCTACACTCTGGTAACGTTTTGCAGTCATATTCATGACACAACGCTAGAAAAACTGTGAACCTCCGAATTTCGCTGCCCCGCCGCCCGGGGAGCGGCTCCGGCATGTACCATCAGGAGCGGCGAAGAGAACGATCCCCTTACAGCGTGAAGTTTGCCAGCGGGCGAGGTTACTCAAGTGCCATCTCCTTTTCGCAAATAGTTTCGGCTTCGGAGTCTGCTTTGCTCGTTGGTGCGTATGTATAGCAAGTCCGATCAAAAAGAGATCATGGCCGAAGACGGCGCGCTGCTTGCCCTGGTAGGTCAAGGAGATCCGGCAGCCTTGGCCTCGCTCTATGACAAGTACGCGAAGGTGGTGTACTCGGTCTCGCTGCGGGTCCTGCATGATCCGGCCTCGGCGGAGGATGTTCTGCAAGAGATCTTCATGCAGCTGTGGCGCAACCCGGCTGCCTTCAGCATGGAGAAGGGCAGCCTGGCGGGCTGGCTCGCGATCCTTTCGAGAAATCGCTCGATTGACCTGCAGCGCCGCAAGCGGCCGACAGATTCGGTGGATGAGATCGTTCTCGCCTCGTCCTTCAACCTGGCGGAGGCGTCGGAAAAGAACATGATGCTCGAGAAAGCGCAGGCCTGGATGCTCGAGCTTTCCCTCGAGCAGCGGCAGATGCTCCAGATGGCGTTCTTCGACGGCCTGACGCACTCAGAGATCGCCGAGCGGACAGGCAGTCCGCTCGGCACCATCAAGACCAGGATACGGCGAGCGCTGCAGACGCTCAGAAAGGCGGCCCAGGCATGATGCACGATCCACTGAATGCGGCCACCTTGACGCCCGGGCAGCACTATGAGCCGGAAGAGTTGATGTCCTACGCGCTCGAAATGCTCTCCGCAGAGGATCGCGCGAGCGTGGAGGCGCACCTGGCCACAGGCAACGGCTGCGCCGTGTGCCGACAGCAGGTGGACTCGATCCGGGCCGGCCTGGGGCTCTTCGCTGTCGCCACGGCGGAGTCGGTTGAGCTGGCCAGTCCCCCCACCCGCAGCCGCGAGCGTCTGCTCGCGGAAGTGGCCGCCGCGGGGTCCGGAACGCACGCCGGAGCAGGTTTCGGATCGGCGGCGCCGGGCCCGGCCCGACCCCCGGCGGAGGCCGGCCTGCAGCTTGTAGACGGGGGCAGGACCGGCGCCGGCCCCGGCAAACTCACTTCCTGGATCGGGTGGGCTGTCGCGGCCGGAATGGCCATCGCCGCGACCCACTTTTACCAGCAACGGGAGACCCTGCGTGCGAGCCTGGTGGCGCAGGCCGGGCAGATCGCGCAGCTGAGTGCGGAACAGGCGCGCGCCCGCGGAGTGGTGGATGCGCTCACCGATCGCGCAGCCCAGCGCGTCACCCTCACCCTCACCAAGGCGCCCGCTCCCGTGCAGCCGACGGGGCGCGCAACCTACCTGGCGAACAAGGGGACGCTGATCTTCCTGGCCAGCCACATGGAGCCGCTCCCGGCGGGCAAGACCTATGAGCTCTGGGTGATCCCGGCCAGCGGAGCGGCCCCCGTGCCGGCCGGAACCTTTCGTCCCGATGAGCGCGGCAATGCAAGCGTGGTGACGGCGCGGCTCGAGCGTACCGGGGCGGCCAAGGCCTTCGGCGTCACCGTCGAGCCGGCAGGCGGATCGCCGACCCCCACCATGCCTATCCTGCTCGCGGGCTCCTAAGATTGGCGGCTCCTGAGGGCTGATCGGCTGGTGTACAGTACAGCGCCGGTCTCCCACCCGCTAAAGCGCAGCTTTTCTTGACGGAGAAGAGCTGCGCGCTTCCCCTTCTGTTGCTGACCGAGCGTGCCGCCCTGCGCTGGACCATCAACCAGCCTCTGCAGCTTGCCTCGCTCTCCTCCCCGCATGTTCCCGCCCTCACCCTGCGTGCGGCGCAAGGAGGCGGCGGTTGCTCTCGCTTCTCCCCCCTGGATCGTCAGGCACGCAAAGAGCGAAGCCCCATTCAGACTGCGGCGTGCCGCGTACAAGAAATCAGGTCCAGTTGCGATGCTCGGGATGACGACGATCGGGCCGCGCAAGGCCGAGACCATCCATGCGCCACGTAGAATGATCAGACGAGGCCCCGGATAACGGTGGCGAGGAAAGTTGATCGAACTCCATGCATCGCTGGTCCAAGCTCTTTATCCCCACGCTCCGCGAAGCACCGTCCGACGCCGAGGTGGCCAGCCACAGGTTTCTTCTTCGCGCGGGCTACGTGCGCCAGCTAGGGGCGGGCATCTACTCGCACCTGTTCCTCGGCCGCCGGTCGGTGAACAAGATCGTCGCCATCGTGCGCGAAGAGATGGACACGATCGGCCAGGAGTTCCTGCTCCCCGCCCTGCTCCCGGCCGAGCTCTGGCAGCAGAGCGGCCGCTGGACGACGATGGGCGACAACATGTTTCGCCTCAAGGACCGCAAGGGCGCTGACCTGTGCCTGGGCATGACGCACGAAGAGATCATGTGCGACCTCGCGCGCAAGGAGCTGCGCAGCTACAAGCAGCTGCCGCAGATCTGGTACCAGATCCAGAACAAGTTCCGCGATGAGCCGCGTCCGAAGTCTGGCCTGCTGCGGGTGCGCCAGTTCCTGATGAAGGACTCCTACTCGTTCGACATCGACCCGGCCGGGCTCGATAAGAGCTACGACCTGCACGACCAGGTGTATCGACGCATCTTCACCCGCTGCGGGCTCGAGTTTGTCTCGGTCGAGGCAGACTCCGGGGCCATGGGCGGCTCGCAGTCCCAGGAGTTCATGGTCTACACCGACGCGGGCGAAGACTTGATCGCCAGCTGCCCCGCGTGCGGCTACGCGGCCAACCTCGAGAAAGCGACCTCGCGCCTGCTGCCGGTCGAGGACCTCGAACCGACCGGCGACGGGCAGCCCGAGCTGGTGCACACTCCCGGCAAGGCCGCCATCGCCGATGTCGCGGAGTTCTTCCAGATCCGCCCGGCACAGGACATCAAGTGCGTGGCCTATATGGCCGAGGTTCGCGACGCGCAGGGCAAGTCGAACTGGCAGCCAATCGCCGCTTTTCTGCGCGGCGATCATTCGGTGAACGAAACCAAGCTGCTCGGGGCAGCGGGCGGGGTTACACTCCGCACCATGAACGGCGAAGAACTGGCGCATTGGCTGCGCGGGCCGGCCGGGTACCTCGGCCCGGTGGGGCTCGACGCGGCGGCGAAGCCGCATGACGGCAAGCTGACGGTCGTCGTCGATGCGGCGCTCGAAGGCCGCGCGAACCTGGTCGCCGGCGCCAACAAGCTCGACTACCACTACCGCAACGTCACCCCCGGCCGCGACTTCAGCTGGACCGTGCTGGCGGACATTCGCAACGCGGTCGAAGGGGAGCTGTGCCCGGTCTGCCCTGCCGAGGCCGGCCACACCCTGCGCATCGGCAAGGCCGTCGAGATCGGTCACATCTTCAAGCTCGGCTCGCGCTACGCCGAGGCGCTCGGCGCCAAGGTCCTCGACCCCAACGGCCGCGAGGTCACCCTCATCATGGGCTCCTACGGCATCGGCATCGAACGCATCCTTACCTCGGCGATCGAGCAGAGTGTGAAGCAGAACCCGGATGCGGCGGGCTTTGTGATGCCGCCCGGCATCGCGCCTTTTGACGTGGTGGTGACGATCACCAACGTGAGCGATCCACTGCTGCTCGAAACCGGCGAGCGGATCGCAAGCCAGCTCGAAGCCGCCGGCTTCGACGTGCTGCTCGACGACCGCGACGAGCGCGCCGGCGTTAAATTTAAGGACGCCGACCTGATTGGCATCCCTTACCGCGTCACCGTCGGCAAAAAGGCCGTCGAGGGCCAGGTGGAACTTGTCCGCCGCGCCGCGCGTACTACCGAGGATGTAGCGTTGACCGACGTAGCCGCATCGCTCACCCCGGCCTAAAGCCCAGGGGGGCATCGCGCCGCCTTTGTCATCCTGAGCGAAGTGAAGGCTCTCGCGTTTCCCTCGCCACGCCCTTGCCGATCCTTCGCTTCCCCCCCGGGCGGCGGCAGGCCATTCGAGGAGGCTCCCCGCAAAGACGCGATTATCCTCCTCGCCCTTCGCCCTTATACACTGATTCCAGCGTCCAAACACTGTCTGCACGCGATCCACCTCGCCTCGCGCCAGGCGTACCTTTGAAAGGGCGATCCCGTGGCAGTCAAGATCAAGCTCCCGTACTTTGTCGCACCCTCCGGATCGCATACCCTGCTGCGCCGCCTGCTCGCGCTCTCGCTTCTGGTCGTGCTCGTCGTGGCTGCCGTGGGCGCCTCGGTCTTCGGCTACTACTACGTCAAGTACGAGCACATCGTCGACGATCGTCTGGCACGGCCCTTGTTTGAAAACACGGCCAAGATCTACGCCGCGCCCCGGCAGGTGCGCCCGGGACAGAAACTGAGCGCCCGCGCCCTGGCCCAGGACCTGCACGCGGCCGGCTATACCGAGGATGGCAGCGGACCCGCCTCGCCGCTCGGCACCTACGCGCTCAACCAGGAAAGCATCACCATCCACCCCGGCCCGCAGAGCTACCACGCGCCCGAGAACGCCACCATCACCTTTGATCGCGGCACCGTCTCGCAGATCACCGGAGCCAGCTCCGAGCCGCTGGCCAGCTACGCGCTCGAGCCCCTCTTGATCACCGGCCTGTCCGACCAGACCCGCACCAAGCGCCGCCTGGTCACCTATGACGAGCTGCCCAAGTACCTGGTCCCCGCCGTGACCTCGATCGAGGACCGGCGCTTCTTCTCGCATGGCGGCGTGGACTACATCGGCGTGGCCCGCGCCATGACCAAGGACGTGGCCAGCCGCCGCCTGGGCCAGGGCGGCTCCACGCTGACCATGCAGCTGGCGCGCGGCTTCTTCCTTACCCCGGAGAAGCACTTCAAGCGCAAGCTGATCGAGATCATCATTACCTTTCAGCTCGAGCACCGGTTCTCCAAGCAGCAGATCTTCCAGATGTACGCCAACCAGATCCCGCTCGGCCAGCAGGGCTCTTTTGCCATCAATGGCTTTGGCGAGGCGGCCGAGGTCTTTTTTGGCAAGGATGTAAGCCGGCTCAACCTGCCCGAGTGCGCGCTGCTCGCCGGGCTCATCCAGAGCCCCAGCCGGCTCAACCCGGCCCGCCACCCGCAGCGCGCCCTCGACCGGCGCAACCTGGTGCTGGACGCGATGACCGAGACCGGCGAGATCTCCAAGGCCGAGGCCGAAGCCGCCAAGGCCGCTCCGCTCAAGCTCGCTCCCCCCAGCTATGAGCAGGACCAGGCGCCCTACTTCGTCGACCTCGTACGCGACCAGTTGAATACCAAGCTGGGGGACGCGAATTGGAACCAGGAAGGGTTGCGCATCTATACCTCGCTCGACCCGGACCTGCAGGCCGCCGCCACCACCGCGGTCGAGCTGGGAATGAAGACGGTCGACGCGCAGATCGACAAGCTCCACGCCCGGACTCGAGCCGCATCGGGCGGAAGCGCGGCGGCCGGCAGTCCGGACCCCGAGACCCCGGCGACCTACCCGCAGGTCGCCCTGGTCGCCCTCGATCCCCACACCGGCCAGGTGCTCGCGCTCGTCGGCGGCCGCAACTACGGCCAGAGCCAGCTCAACCACGCCATCGCCCATCGCCCAACCGGCTCCATCTTCAAACCCTTCGTCTATGCTGCCGCGTTCAACTCCGCCCTCGCCGGCACCCAGCTTACCGACGCCAACGGAATGACGGGCGTCTTTACACCGGCGATGCTGCTTGCCGATCAGCAACAGGACTTCGATTACGGCAACGGGCAGGTATACACACCGCGCAACTATCGCGGCGAGTATGAAGACCAGGTGACCGCACGCTTTGCCCTGCAGTTCTCGCGCAACAACGCGACCATCGCGCTCGCCCAAATGGTGGGCTTCAACAATGTTGCCTCGCTCGCGCGCGAGGCAGGCATCAAGTCTGCCCGGGGCACCCCGTCTGTTGCCATCGGCTCCTATGACGCCACGCCCATCGACATGGCCGGCGCCTACACGGTCTTTGCCAACGGCGGCATCAAGATCGATCCCTGGATGCTGGCCTCGGTGCGCTCGACCAACGGCGACCCGATCAACGACTTCACCGCGACCACCAGGCCGGTGCTCGACCCGCGCGTCGCCTACTTGACCACCAACCTGCTTGAAAATGTCATCAATGCCGGCTCAGGCGCGGGCGTGCGGGCGATGGGCTTCACCGCACCCGCCGCGGGCAAGACCGGCACCTCGCACGACGCGTGGTTTGCCGGCTACACCTCCAACCTGCTCTGCATCGTCTGGGTGGGCAACGACGACTACTCCGATATCAAGATCGAAGGCGCGCGCGCCGCTGCTCCCATCTGGGCCCAGTTCATGAAGCGGGCCGTCGCGCTGCCCCAGTATTCGGACACCAAGCCGTTCGCCGCGCCCCCGGGCGTGGTCGAGGTACGCCTTGACAAACAGACCAACCTGCTCTCGGACGCGGCCTGCCCCGACTCCTACGTAACCGCCTTTCTCGACGGCACCCAGCCCACCGATACCTGCGACAACGCCAACGGCGACCAGCGCAACGTCTTCCAGAAGATCTTCGGCCTCGGCCAGAGCGCCTCGAGCCCACCGCAACCGCAGGCACTGCCCGGGCAGCCGGCGCGCCCGGCGCAGGCTGCGCCGGCCGGCGTGGCCGGCAGCGCCACCCCGGCCACGCCCCAGCCCGTGCCGCAGCAGCCTGTAAAAAAGCCGGGCTTCTTCGGCCGGCTCTTCGGCCAGAAGCCCAAGCAGCCCGACCAGCCGCCCCCCAACCAGCCGCAGCAGTGAACCTGCTCGGCAGGCCTTCCCTGCGTCGACTTGCGGACAAGCATGCGATGGCGAACGCAGCGGTGAGCCTGCTCCGCAAGCCTTCCCTGCATCCTCTGCCATGGTTGCTCTGCTTCCAGTTCTTCGTCGTCGAGCAGCTCGCCCGCCTGCACGTCCGGGGCCCTTACAGCATGGCCCGCAATGCAATCAGCGATCTGGGCGCGCGCCACGCCTTCCGCGCCGACGACCGGGCTCCGGCCTCGATCAGCCCCTGGCATGCGCTCATGAACGCATCCTTCACGCTGCAGGGCATGCTCATCGTCTTCGGTGCGCTGCTGGTCCGTCGACTCCTGCCGGGCGGCAGGCTCGCCACCGGCGCCTGGCTCCTCTTCATACTCTCCGGGCTCGCCCTCTGCGTAGTCGGCCTCAACCCCGAGGACGTGCATCGCCGGCTCCACCTGCTCGCCGCCGCAGTGCATTTTGTCGCCGGCGCGCTCGCCATGCTGCTCGCAGGTTTTGCGTTTTTACCCAAAGCTCAGGCTGCGGGCCGGGCTTCGCTTGCAAGCGGAGCGCTCGCGCTCTCGGCAACGCTGCTGCTCGGCTTGCGCGGGAACGCTGCCTGGAGCCATCTTGCCTTGCCAGCCGGCACGGTCGAGCGCGTCGCCGCCTACCCGCTGCCGCTCTGGCTGACTGTGACAGGCTTGGGCTTGCTCGTGCGTCTGGGACAACGCAGAGAGGTGCGCTGAGAGTCTGTCCCAGCAGGGCACGGTCCTGCTCAGCCTAACCGGCTACCCGCGATCTGGGACCTTGCACTGTTTACGACCCTGCTCGCACGCTCAACTGCAGCCCACCCGCTTGCGCCCCGAGACCATCGCCCAGCCCGCGACCGGCGCATCTCCGGGCTGGCACTGCGGGCACCAGTAGGTAGAGCGCGCATCCGGTCCCTGTTTGCGCATCAGGATCGCCGTGCCGCAGCGCCGACACGGCTGGCCCTGCCGCCCATAGGCCCAAAGTCGCGCTCCCGTGTCCGACCGGCCCGTGGTTCTCCGAGCCCCGGTGTAGGTCACGATCCTTTCCCCCGACCCGCCCTGCACATTCTCGCTCAGCAGCCTGCGGGACTGGTCGAGGATGCACTCCATCTCCGCCGGACTCAGCGAGCTCACCTTGCGAAACGGATGCACCCCGCACAGAAAACACACCTCGACCTTGTACACGTTGCCGAGCCCCGCCATGACGCGCTGGTTGAGCAGCACGTTGGCCACCTCTTCCTCGCCCCGCGCCCGGATGTTTTCAAGCATCCTTGCCCGCGCTTGACTCTCTGCAGCCTCGGGGCCGAGCAGGTCAGGGCCCAGCTTCGGGATCGCGCTGTTGCGCGCCAGCGTGCGCTCGGTAAAGAACTTCGCCACCGGCACATTGAATGCCACGGCTTCGAAATCGGCGGTGCGGATGACCGCCCGCATCGCTCGCCGGGGGCCGCGCCATCGCTCGCCGGCCCGGTAGATATGCCATGATCCGCTCATCAGCATGTGCGTGGTCAGGATCAGATCGCCGGAGAAATACATCAGCAGCCACTTGCCGCGTGCTTCGATCTTCTCGATCGTGCGCCCGGCCACCGGCTCGTTGTCATCCACACTGGCGAGCTGCGCGAGCGCTGTCTCGAAACCGGTGACGGTTTTTCCCCGAAGAGCCTTGTCGAGCGCGCGCGCAGACCGGTAGATCGTATCGCCTTCCGGCATCACTGCACCTCTCTTGCGGCTCTCGCCGCCGAGCCTGCCGCCGGAACCGCGTGCGCAACCGGGGGCAGCAGTCGGCGAACATTGAGCCCGGTCGGCGCCGCCTGGAAGCCCGCGTCCTCGAGCAGCCGCGACATCCAGTGCAGGTGCGCCGGCTCGCCGTTGATGGTGGCGATCAGCATGCCGCCGCGATGCCGGGCCTGGTCCCCGTCGGTGGCCTCGCGCATCTGCTCCTGGGCGCTGGCGGAGAGGTAGATCGAAAGATCGCGTGCCGCGTGGGTGCGCTCGGGCTCCTCGGCGGGCAGAAACACCTGCAGGTTGGGATTGCCGCGTCGCAGGTAGGCGAGCAGCTCGCCATTGCGCAGCACCACGCTCGCCCCGACGCTGCGGGTAAAGGTGCGGACCGCGCTCGCGTCCTGGCCCTCCCGGTCGCTGACCTGGGGCCACTTGAGCACCGAGCCATAGGGGTTCGCCGGGTCTGTCACAGCCAGCGTTACCAATTCAGGCTTCTCCGGGCTCGGCCCGCTGCGCAGTGAGCGCAACAGGTCCACCGCAGCCGGCAGCGCGAACTGCGTTGCCCCGAGCCCGGCCACAAAGTAGCCCCGGCGGATCCGCCCGCTCTCTTCCATGGCTTTCAGCACATCGTAGATGGCGCTAAAGCCGCCCGGCAAATTCTCCTGCATCATCGACTCCCGCGTGAGTACCCCGTAGCGATTGAGCAGTTGCTGCGCGATGGCGTGCGACCACTCGGTCGGCGTGGCGAGTTCGTCTGCGCGCGGGAGCAGCGTCCAGCGGCCCTGCG
>CAZZYH010000034.1:0-25871 GCA_964658225.1 Vulcanimicrobiota bacterium
GGCGATCTGGTGCACCTGGCAACGCTCGAGGCGAGCGGCGGACAGGTGCACCCCGGTTCCGCGATCGAAGACTTTCTCGCGATCGATCGCACCCGCATTCATGCGCTCACCGGGCCTATCTGGATCGACGGCGCAGAAGCCGGCGACGTACTCGAAGTCGAGGTGCTCGAGGTTGCCCACCAGGGTTGGGCATGGACCAGCGTCATCCCGGGCCTCGGGCTGCTCGACGATCGGTTCGACCAGCCCTATCTCTTTCACTGGTCGCTCGAGCCCGGCCTCACCCGTTCCCTCGCCCCGGCGACGGTGCCGCTGCGGCCTTTCTGCGGGGTGATGGGCGTGGCTCCCGGCCAGCCCGGCACATTGCCCACTCGGCCTCCGGGCCCCTTCGGCGGCAACATGGATGTGCGCGAGCTAAGCGCCGGCGCCACGCTCTACCTGCCTGTGCTGACCCACGGCGCGCTCTTCTCCGCCGGGGACGCGCATGCCGCCCAGGGCGATGGCGAAGTCTGCATCAACGGCATGGAGTGCCCGGCGAACCTGAGCCTGCGCTTCCACCTGCACAAGGGCCGAGCGCTCCAAGGGCCGCTGATTGTCTCCCGCGGCCGCACCGGCGAAGATGGCCCGGCTTGGATCACGGTTGAGTCCGCGCCGGACGCGCTCTTGGCCGCAAAGAGCGCAACCAACCGCATGATTGACCTGCTCGTTGCCACCTGGGCCATCTCCGAAATTCATGCTTACCTGCTCTGCAGCGTCGCCATGAACCTGCGCCTGAGCCAGGTCGTCAATCGACCCATGATCACCGTGAGCGCTGCCATGCCGAAAGCCATTCTTCCCGAACGGAGCCTGCTTCCCCGATGATTGTCAACGACCCGGCGACCTGCCGCGAACTGGCTGCGCTGTACCCTGTTTACGAAAAAGCCCTGCTGGAAAATGATGTACCCACCCTGACGAGCATGTTCTGGGCCTCGCCTTTCGCAATGCGATTCGGGGCGACAGAAAATCTCTACGGCGCCGAAGAGATTGAGGCCTTTCGCAGGGCCCGCCCCGCGGCTGGCCTGGCCCGGTCGATCCGTCGGCTCCAGATCGTGTCCTTTGGCAAGGACTATGGCTCCATCACCCTGGAGTTTGAACGGGGCACGGGCGAGACGAAAAAACACGGCCGCCAGAGCCAGGTCTGGGTGCGCTTTGACCAGGGCTGGCGCATCGTGGCCGCGCACGTTTCGCTTCTGCCCTAGGAGGCCAAGAAGCATTCAGCCTCGCTTTTTCCTCTGGACAAGCACACGTTTTCGTCTATCCTCTCGTCAACAGCACACACGCAGCCTGTCCGGGCTCTCTGCAAGCAGTGTCGGGAGGATCGGCATCCATGCTCCGGGCTCTTCTGTCCAGAAACGCCGCGCATCAATGACTGGATTGCTCTAGATAGCTTTTGATACGCGCTCGTGGCGGGCTCTCCCGTGCGCCGCGTCCGTTAGCCGCAGCAATGCAAAACAGCTTCCCCCTTGTTTCACCCAAACAGATTCCTGCTTCAACACTGCACTATTTCTGAGGAGAAACCCCGTGGCGTATCGGAACGCAAGATTTGGCCTCATCCTGAGCATGCTTGCTGTGCCTGGCCTGTATGCGGGCGCACAGCAAACGCTTGGCGGTATCGTCGGCACGGTGACCGACAGCTCCGGCGGGCTGCTGCCGGGCGTGGCCGTGACCGCTGTCGAGCAGGATACCCACCTGACCCGCAACGCAGTTTCTAACACCGCCGGCGAGTACGCTTTTGCCAACCTCCCCATCGGGGTGTACACGCTTACCTTTACGCGCGACGGCTTTTCCTCGGCCCGCTTTCCCGGCCTGGCCATCCAGGCCGATCGCACCCTGACCGTGCCTGCACAGTTGGCGACCGGTTCTGTCACAGAAGCAGTTACAGTTGAGGCGACGCCGCTACTGAACGCGGTCGACACGACCAACGGCTATGTGCTGGACAAGGCGCAGATAGAATCGATCCCGCTCCCCACCGGCAGCTTTACCGGGCTCGCAATCCTGTCGGCCGGGGTGAATGCGGAGCTGCCCGGCGGTACCGGCGCGAACTCCGGCATGGGCAACCAGCCTATCTGGGCCAATGGCCAGCGCGACACGAGCAATTCTTTCCTGCTCAATGGCGTCGATGGTTCGAACCTTTTCAATGGCAAGAGTACAAGCCAGGTTACCTCCGCCCGCGTGGTCAACAACACGGGTGAAAAGAAGGTCTCGGGCGGCACCATTGATTCCTCCGCTTCGGTTTACCTCTCGATCGGCAACGCGCTGCCCACGCCTGCGCCTGAGTCGCTCGCCGAGGTGCGCGTCAATGCCTCAATGTATGACGCGAGCCAAGGCTCCACCAGCGGCGCACATATCGATCTCAGCACCGGGTCCGGCACCAATGCCATCCACGGCAGCGGATACTTCCATCGCGGCACCAGCTGGCTGAACGCGGCGCCATTCTTCTTCAAGCAGGATGGCAATATCCCCGCGGATCAGAAGCTTCCGGATCTCAATCGCTACACGGCCGGCTTGGCTGTCGGCGGCCCATTGATCAAGGACAAGCTTTTCGCTTTCCTCGCCTATCAGCACCTGCACATTGCTGATCAGGAGATTGGTATCTCGAGGCTTACCGTTCCCTTCGGGCTGACCGATGACCGCTCCGCTGCCGCGCTCGCTACGCTGGCTAACAACAACTTTGGCGCCTCGATCAATCCCGCGCAGATATCCCCGGTCGCGCTCTTTCTCTTCCAGCATCCTGCTCTGCCCGGTGAACCGGGCAACTATCTGATCCCCAATCCCGGCCCCGCCGCTCCCACCGCCGCTACCCTTGACAACGCAACGATCCCGGGAACATCGCGCTTCAAGTCCGACCAGGCCGTGGCCGACCTCGATTGGAACGCAGCGCCGCGCGATACAGTATCGGCAAAGTACTACTACCAGCATGACCCTTCGATCTCTCCCTACGGCTACTCTGACATACCCGGCTTTGACGCCCATATGGACACAGGCAGCCATGTCTTCGCACTGACCAACACGCTGCTCGCCAAGCCAAACCTAAGCCTGGTACAAACTCTTGGCTTCATTCGCGAGAAAGTCTATGGCGTCAACGATCAGCCCTTTACTTCACAGGACGCGGGTATCAACAGCTTCGGCTCCACTTACTTTCCGGGCATCCAGATCCTCGATGCACTCGGCACCAGCACCGCCGCGAATCCTGACGCCCTCTACAACGATGGATTCGCCATCGGGGCCGGACCCAACCAACAGGCTGCCTTTACCGGGGTCTTTCAAAACCGGATCAACCCGACCGCGAATGCTATCTGGACGCTGGGCAAGCATACAGTCACCTTCGGGGGCAGCTACGCTTACTCGCAATTGAATGTCCGCGACGAGCGCACGAACAAGGGCATGATTGCGACCTCGGGATTTGACCAGTTCCTGCTCGGCAATATTGATGCCCAGAACAGCGCCTTCACCACCACGACCTTCCTGCTGGGCAACGCCAACCGCTACTACCGCGCCAACCAGGTAGGGACCTATGTGCAGGATAAGTTCCAGGTCACGCCCACCCTCAGCCTCACGGCTGGCCTGCGCTATGACTGGAATGGCGCATTCACTGAGAAGAACGGCCGCATCTTCAATTTCGACCCCTCCCTCTACAGTTATAACGAATCGACCGGAACTGTAACTTCCAACGGATTTATCATCGCCGGCAATAACCCCCAGGCAACCCACGGGGTGAGTAACACCACACTTACCGGCCGCCAGTGGGGATTGGGTCCGCGCCTGGGCGCCGCCTGGCAGCCAGCCAGGTTTAACGGCAAGGTCGTGGTGCGTGGCGGTACGGGCATTTACTACGACCGTGGCGAGCTGTTTACTTACTTTTCTCCCGGGTATGCAGCCGGCGAAACGACAGGCGGACCCTTCGGCGTTGCACAATCGCCACCCTTTGTGAATTCCGTCCAGTGCAATGTGAACTCGGTCGGCCCGACTATCGCATCGCCCTGCACACCGGATGCCTCCGGCACCTATACTCTTTCCAATCCCTGGGGCACCGTGATCGGTAACCAGCCGAGCGGGAAGGCCTCCGACATCAACGGCTACCTACCCAGCGCCGCCGCCATCGCACAAGGCGAGCAACTCTTTTCACTCGGCGTCTATGACCGGGCCAATAAGCTGCCCTACACCATTAACTTCACCCTCGATGTGCAATGGCAGCCGCGCAATGACTTATCGATCACCCTCGGCTATGTCGGCAATCTAGGCCGTCACCAGGTCGTGCCCGTGCCCTTCAACCAGGCCGGCATCGCCTCTCCCTCCAACCCCATCCATGGGCAGCAATACACCTACGGCTACACCGTACAGACCCAAGGCTCAGGCTGCTTCTACAGCTACAACCCCGCCTGTTCGCCGGCCAACCTGCCCAATGGCCAGCCGTATCTCGGTACTTACGAAGGCGGCAATGTATCGCTTCGCGTTCCCTACATCGGGTACTCTGCGGAGTCCGAGACTTACAAGGCTGCCGGCGTCTCGCAGTATCAGGCGCTCCAGGCGCATGTCGAAAAGCGTCTTAGCCATGGACTGCAAGTGGGCTTCTCCTACACTTACTCGCATGCGCTCGACGAGCAAAGTGGCCTCGGTTTGTTCTACAACGGCAACAACCCGCTCGACCTGCGCGACGGCTATGCCTCGGCCGACTTTGACCGCACCCACGTCTTCAACTTCAATTACACCTACCACCTGCCCGACCCGGTCAACCAAAGTAGTGTGGCAGGTAAATTCATCGATGGCTGGGCAATCCAGGGAATCACCGTGATCCAAAGCGGGCAGCCCTACAGCATCATTGACTACTCAGGAGCAGTCGGCAGCATTTATTACGGCACCGCCGATGGAATTACCAATCCCATCGTCCCGCTCGCCACAGGGTGCACCCCTAAGTCAGCCAAGACCGGCGCCTCGGGCGCATTCACCAACGGGGGCGGTATGGCGGCGCTCAAGGCCTCCTGTTTTACCCTGCCGCTGCTCTCGCCCGGCGACCTCCAGGGAGGCATTCCGTCCAACGACCCATTTGAAACAACGTTTACCTCGGGGCAACGCAACATCTTCCGCCAGGCCTACCAGAAACGTGCGGATGCTTCCCTGGTCAAGGATTTCACCGTCTCAGACAGATACCGGTTCAAATACACCTTCGATGTGTTTAACCTGACCAATACCACATCCTTTGATATTCCCGGCGACAATGTCGATCAGAACGGGGGGTTCGTGACCACCCCGGAGATCGGCCTGCCCCTCTACAACGCTCCGACAGGACTGGGTGTGACGACGGGCGCGATCGGCAGCCCTCGCCAGATACAAATGTCTTTACGCATGCAGTTCTAAAGACTGCGAGTTCCCCAGGGCGCCCGCCACACAGAAGCGCCCTCGGCAACCCTTGGGAACACGCACCTAGGCTGTAATGGTAATCGCCAAGTGTTGCTCCGGAGCCGCACTGAAGTTTTCGGCTAACTCAGCTGCGCTGCGGAACGCCCGCCCGGTCACGTGGCGGGCCGGCAATGCGAAGGTAAGCAGCGGCTGGTCGAGAGGGTAAGGGGCCAGCCGGAAGGAACGAAGCGCAGTCCGCTGCACCTCGATGGCAAGGGCAGTCCCCTCTGTGCTCACGATTGGACGCAGCAGCGTCGCAGGTCGGGGATAGTCCACGCAGGTGAGCAGCGAAAGATGATCGGTGGCCTGCAGGAGAAAAAAGTTCGCAGAGATGCCTGCCTCACTCACCACTTCCGGCGAGTAGCCCGGGTTTGCTCGAACTGCTTCTCGAAGTCTTCCCTGCCTGGCGCGCTGCCGTGCGAGAAAGTGATCGAGCAAGGGCAATTGGTCACGAGCAATCGTCGAGCGGTCGGCCCGCTCCGTCAGCAGACAGTGGGTATGCAGGGAAACTAACAAAGCTGCATAGGCGCAGCGGGACTCGACCTTTTCTACCGCACTCTCGCGAACCGCAAGATAGTCCGCCAGATCGATCTCCTCAAAGGCGGAGTACTTGCCGACTAACTCTTCAGAAAACGCCGCGGGCTTGCCCTCGCGGGTCGTCGTTGGAGATCCGTCGCGCACCGACCAGCCATCATCATGGACCTTGATAGCTTCCAAGACTTCGCCGCGCGGCCTGGGTGCGGCGAACAAGCGGTTGCCCCAGTGCGCGGCAAACTCCGCAGCAAGCCGCGCATGATCTCCATGCGTGATAAGCCACCAGCCATCCTTTGATTGCACTCTTAGCATCGCTCTGTCCTTTCTGGCCGCTCATTCATCCTGCAGCGTGCGGGCAGACTCGTGCCAGTCATGCAGGAAATACCACTCGAGAAACAGGACGGAAAAGAAGAAAGTAAATCCCAAAAGCGTAGCCGCGCCGACCAGCGCAAAGAGGTAGTCTGTCTCAAGCTGCGCGCTGGCGTATTGCAACCCGTAGCCAATGCCGCCCACGCCCACGCGAGACGAGCCGGCAAAAAGCTCCCCGGTGATGGCCCCGATCACCGCGATGCCACTCGAGATGCGAATGCCGGCAAAGAGAAATGGCATGGCATGAGGCAAACGCAGCTTCAGCAGAATCTGCGCACGCGAGGCTTGGTTGATCAGGAAAAGATCCACCAGGTTGCGCTCGACGCTGATAAGTCCCTGGGTCGTGTTCGCGATAATCGGTGCAAGGCAAATAATAAACGTGATCAAGCTGACCGAGAAGAGGCCAGGGCCGATCCACATGAGAATCAGTGGGGCGACTGCGACAATAGGCACGGTCTGCAGCAGGATGGTGTAAGGAAACAACATCCGCCGGATCCAGGATGACTGCGCGAAGCCTAGCGCGATCAGCACGCCCGCAATTACGCTCGCAACAAGGCCGGCAGCGGCCGCGGCCGCGGTAATGGCAAGCGAGGCGCTCAGCGAAGCAATGCGGGTAACGGCGGCGCGCGCAACCAGAGCAGGAGAAGGCAGCAGATAGGGCGCAATGTGGAAGAGCCGGATCACGGCTAACCAGACCAGCAGCAACAGCGCGAAGATCAACCCGGCCGAGAGCAGAGTGGCAGCCTGGCGCTTCATCCTGCCGCCCTTGCCTGCACCAGGCGCAGGGTTCGCGAGACCTCAGCAACAGTGTGCTCAAAGGCGTGCAGCGCCCTCGTCGCTGCTGTTCGAGGCACCGGTAGATCGATCGTCATCTCCTGCGCGAGTCGGCCCGGGTGCGGCGCCAGCACCAGTACCCGGCCAGCCAGAAAGACCGCCTCCGCAACTGAATGCGTGACAAAGAGAACCGTCCAGCCAAGTTCGCGATGAAGCCTGAGCAATTCTTCATTCATATGATCGCGAGTCACTTCGTCGAGGGCCGCAAAGGGCTCGTCCAGCAAGAGCACCCGTGGATTGCTGGCCAGCGCCCGCGCGATGGAGACGCGCATCTTCATGCCGCCCGAGAGCTGGCGAGGATACGATCTGCCTACGTGTGCCAGCCCTACCATTGTGAGCAGGGCATCGACTTTCGACTCGCGACGCGCCCTTTCTGCTCCCTCCAGTTCCAGACTTAGGCCGACGTTTTCGCGGACGGTGCGCCACGGCAACAGCGTCGGATCCTGAAAGATAAAAGAGATTGTTTCGCGGGCATCGATCGGTGTCATGCCATCGACAAGAATCTTGCCTGATGTGAGACCGGTAAGTCCTGCGACTAACCTCAGCAGCGTGGACTTACCGCAACCGGAAGGCCCCAGAATGCCGACAAACTCTCCCGGAGCGATGGTGAAGGAGAGTTCTTCGATCACCGGCTCGCCCCTACCGTAACGCTTGGTTACACGATCAAGCGCCACCGCGGGCGTACGCGCCGAGACACCCTCTCTTGAAGAGGCAACCGGAGTCTGCGTCATCCCAGGATCGACGCCTCCGCCTGTTGCCACTCGAGGACCGGGAGCCGAATCGCCGAGGGTCGCAACAGATCGTGGTGGATCATCTGCGTCGAGCGCTCCCATTGCCACGAGTCGGCCAGACGCGCCGCGACGGCAGTACCCGGATTCCGATCATAGAGAGGATACGCGCTGCTCGCGATCTCGATGCGGATCCGGTCGCCGGTCTCAAACACGCAAGAAGCAGGCTCCAGCGTAACGTTCCAAGTCTGCACGCTATCGGGCGCATAGCTTGCCCCAAACAGATACCGACTGCGCACGATTCCTATCGAAACAAACGTTGCCTCGCCGGAAGCACGCATACACACAAGCTTTACCACAAAATCAGCATGCGCAGATGAAGTGGAAGCGTAGAGGACCGCCTCAGTCGTTCCGAAGATGTGAAGCGGCGCGGCAAGTGGCGCAGTCGTATAGACGAGCACATGATTACCGGTTGCAATGGCATGTTGATCGACTGGGCCCGGCGTCGAGGCCAAACCGCCAGGCGGCGGCACAGGCACCTCTGGATCGTACACAAAGATGTCCGGCGGATCGTCTGCCCGCGGAAGGGAGCAAGCGAGCACACCATCGCCTTTGCTCGAGTTGGCGCGGCCTTCGCTGTGCAGGTAAAAGATACAGGTCGGCTCGGCAAACTCGTCCGCACGATGCCATGTATTGTGATGAAGCGCAAAGTGACGGATGCGAGGCTCCCCGTCAAACTCATGCGTGTCCTTGAGCCAATGATTGCACCAGCGCAACAGCAAAGCATCTGTGTCCAGCGCGGCTTGATCTCCCAGAAAGCGCCCACCGATGCGATCGCTCCAGGGGAGATGCACCCAAGGACCAGCAACCAGGTACTGGTTCTCCCGCGCGTGGGGCGAGCCGGCTCCTCTCCGCATCGACAGAAAAGCATCCACCGTTCCCTTCAGGTAGGTGTCATACCACCCCGAGATATGCAGCCCGGGAACCTTTATTCTGTCGATCGACTTACTTACATCCATCGCTGACCAGAACTCGCCAGGCGCGTCATGCGCAAACCAGTCGCGCACGTAAGTAGGCAATCGATCATGATTGAAAGCGGGGTGGTCATCGTACGGAGTAGATAAGTACTGTGCCGGTAAGTTGGCCCAGGCGCGCTCCAGACCCTCGCTTGCCTCGCGCAAGTGCAGCCGGCGCGCGTCTGCCTTCAGCATCTGCAGCCCCCAGCCCAAGGTCGATGCCAGGCGCAAAGCGCCACCATGATAGAACCAGCCATGGTAGAGGTCATGGGCAGTCATGGCAGGCGCAATACACTCGAGCCCCGCCGGTTGCTCGGCAGCAGCCAGGTACTGTGTCATACCCTGGTAGGAAAACCCGTACATCCCGATGCGGCCATTGCACTCAGGTCTACCTCTGAGTGCGGCGATGGTCTCGGCTCCATCTCTTCCTTCATGGCGAAAGGGATAGAACTCCCCTTCCGAGTCGCCGCGGCCACGCACATCCTGGATCACTACGTTGTACCCATGCCGCGCAAACCAGGCAGGATGCGCATAAACGACAGTAGAGGCGATGTCCCGCCCGTAAGGCTGCCGCATCAGCAGCGTCGGCTGCGGGCCCGCTTGGGGCGGGTAATAGTGGTCGGCATAGAGCAGCACTCCGTCTGACATACGACAAGGCACTCTGCGTTCCAAGCGTACGCCGCCGCCACAATCGATCAAGGTCTTCATAGGCTGGGATGGGCCGGGAAGCGAAGCATTGCCTCGAGAGCGGCAGCAATCCTGGTGGCGGCCTCCTCCATCCAGCGAGCGCCATTTTCGGCAGACGCCGGATGCGGGTCGCCCATCACGCCGCTTGCAGCAAGGTCGCGTGTCAGCCAGGCAAAGGTTGCCGGCCCGTTCTCCGGCAGCAGCAAGTCAGGTGCGTCTAGGTACGCTATGTAGTTGGCCGTGTACTCCTCTTTGTGGACGAGCTCCGGTGTCGCACTCAGTAGAAGCGCGGTCTCCACTTCCCCCGCATGAAAACCATAGGCCTTCTCTTGCGCAGAGAGCCCGGGGAAAGCCGCACCGGCTGAGCCAAACAAGCAGAACGTGCGCAGGCCGAACTCGGCGCGAAGATCGCGGGCCAGCACGTCCACCAGCGAGCTGTTTCCTCCGTGCGTATTAAAGAGGACGAGCTTCTGAAAGCCGGAAGCAGCGATACTAGCGCCAAGGTCCCGTATCACCGCCAAGAAGGTAGCAGACGAGAGGGAAAGCGTTCCGGCAAAGCCGAGGTGCTCATTGCTCTTGCCGTAGCATACCGGCGGCAACGTGTAGACAGGCGCATCCGTCGGCAGCTTTTCCAAGGCCTTGCCGAGCAGCAGGTTGTTGATCAGCGTGTCGGTTGCCAGCGGCAGGTGATGCCCATGCTGCTCGATGGCTGCGGTCGGCAGGACAAGCAGCGCATCCTGTTTGGAGAGAGCCTCGACCTGTCTGGAGGTAAGATAGGCAAGCTCACGCGCGACTGGTATCCAGGTATGCATCGTGCTCCCTGGTCAGGAGTAAGTCTCCGCAGGCTTCTCTTCCACCGCTCGATAGGTCACCATCTTGCCCGGATTCAGCAGCCCGCGCGGATCGTTGCGCTGCTTGGCCAGTAGCTGCACGTGATCTGCGCGGTAGCGGCCGCCTCCCTCCACATGATTGCTATGCGGGTTGGCCACACTCACCCCGATGGACCGGCAGAAACTGATCATCTCCTCCAAGCGCTCTTCGCTTGTAAAGCGCACCAGCGGGATCGCGCCTGGCACCACAATCCCGGTGCCGAGCCTGATAAACTCAAGATGAAAGAGTATCTCGTCTCCGAAGGTTTGCTTCAGTGCCTTGCATTGTTCACGCGCCGCGGACGGGCTGAAGCCGCACTGCAGGTAAGTAAAGCCGCTGTCCTGCTTGATCGCCCAGAGCGTGGTGTGGTTCCAGGTATAGTCCGACAAGAGCGGGATTGTGCGCAGACCCAGGTATGCGCCGGCGTAAGTTACTTCGCCATCCAACCCCTGTACCGCCTCTTGTAACTGCTCCAGCTGCCCTTCGGCTACCATCATCAGGACCAGCGCCTTGCCCTGACGGATGATGTTGTTGATGGGCCGAAAGCAGGAGGGAATCGGCCACTCGAACACACTCACCAGCCGCTTGCTCCACTGCTCATTGGCGGCGATGCTTTCCCCGAAGTTGAAGGCTTGATCGAACGTAGGAAAAGCAACCGCGCACTGCGCCCACTCTACCGCCGGGGTCAGTGCGAGCCAGATCTTGCTGAGGATGCCGTTGGTCCCCCAGGCATGGAGCACCTCGTGCACGCGATCCCCCTCGTAGACGCTCACCCGCGGCTCGGCCTCCATCGTCACAACCTCGATTGCGCGCACCGTGCCGAAGTCGCGCAGGGCTCCGTGGGTCACTGAGCCGATGCCGCCCGACCCTCCGCCGAGAAAGCCCCCCACCGTAGCTTTCGCGATGGTGCTCGGGTAGCAGGGCAACTCCCATCCTGCTTCGCGCGCGGCGGCCTCAAGCACACCGAGTCGCGTGCCTGGACCGACCAGCGCGACGCCCTCGCTGGTGATGGCCTCGATGCTGTCCATCAGGGACAGGTCCAGCACCACGCCGCCCTCGAGCGGAACGGCCTGACCATAGTTGCCGGTGCCTGCGCCGCGAGCTGTCACAGCAATCCGGCGCTGGTAACAGCAAGCGAGCAGGCGGACTATCTCTGTTGTCGAAACCGGCTGCACGACTACATCTGCAACCTTGTCGTCGAGTAACTTCTTGAGTATCGGAGAGTACCAATAGAAATCCCTGGATAGCCGCTGCACGAGCTGAGGACTGGTAAGTACCCGCGCCGGATCCGCCACGCAGGCACGTACACTGGCAAGTTCGGCATCGGTGATCATGGGCGCACACTCCCTGGGACGCTCTCGGCACGATTCCAACCCGCAAATGTCTTCAGCATATTCGGGTGCGTGAATAACTCGTAGCAGGCTTCGCGCAAAACCGGGCCCTCGACGATGCAGGACAGATCGCTTCGCTCGACCAGCTCGCTGGCCGGGATACGGATCTGCCTGCAGTGTCGGTTCGCATCTTCTATGGTCGCGCCGTAAACAACCCGGTCGAGCCCGGACCACAGGGCGTTGGCCATGCACATGGGGCAGGGCTCACAGGTGCTATAGAGCGTGCAACCGTGCAGTGACGGGTTCCGGCGCTTGCGCGTCGCCCTGCGCACGGTGCGCAATTCGGCGTGGCTGCTGGGATCGTTTTCAAGACGCACCGCGTTGACCCCGCGCATGACCAGGGCGCCCGAGGCCGTCTCGACGATCAGCGCGCCAAAGGGGACAGGCGAGTCCGTCTCGAGGGTTCGGGCCGTAAACCGGATCAGCTCGCGCATGCGGGCCTCGTCCCGTTCCTTTTGCCGTGGAAGACTCTCGATGCTCGGCCCCATGCAGGCCAATCTAACATGGCTGCGGCTGCGTGCAGCGCCGGGCGGAAACAGCACGCGCGCTCGACCAAAATCAGGCCCCGTGGCCGCGGCCGGGAGGACAGGCACTGCGAGGAAGCAAGTGCCTCCGCGCCGCCAAAAAGGGGGTCTAGAAGACGTGCAGCAGCATGAGCAGCACAACGATCAGCAGCACGGTGCCGATCCCGCCGGTGCCGTAGTAGCCCCAGCTCCGGCTGTATGGCCAGCTAGGCAGAGAACCGACAAGCATCAGCACGAGAACGACCAGCAGAATGTCCACCAACATGGTGCACCTCCGGGGCAGAGCGCAGCCCACTCGATTCACTGGCTACGGATGCAGCCGGAGAGAGCGGAGATGCACCTAGCGGACGCCCGGGTCAGCCGCCCTCGGCAAGCGTCCTTGCCCGCTGCAGGATCAGGAGCAGCATGGCAGCGGTCAGCCGGCCCGTGTTCGTGTTCTGTAACGATGGGTGATACGTACCGAGCAGCGTGCGTCCCCCCGGCACCGGGTACTCTGCCCCATGCGCAAAGACCATGCCGCTGCGCCGCCCGATCTGCCCTGTGCGCACCAGGTGCGCGGTAAAGGCGTCGAAGGCGATCTTGCCCAGCGCCAGCACCACCCTCAGGCGGGAAAGCAGCTGCAGTTCTTGGTCGAGGTAAGGCGAACAGGCGGCAAGCTCGCCGAGCGTCGGCTTGTTGTCCGGCGGCGCGCAGCGCACAGCCGAGGTGATGCGCGCGTCCTCGAGCTGCATGCCGTCTCCGCGCGCGGTAGCCAAGGGCTGGGAGGCAAAGCCGGTCTCGTAGAGCAGCGGGTAGAGGAAGTTGCCCGAACCGTCGCCGGTAAACGGCCGGCCGGTGCGATTGGAACCGTGCGCGCCCGGCGCCAGGCCCAGCAGCAGCACGCGGGCCTCCGGGTCGCCAAACGAAGGTACGGGCCGGCCCCAGTACTCGTGATCGCGGTAGGCTCGGCGCTTTTCCCGGGCGATCCCTTCGCAGTAAGCCCGCAGGCGCGGGCATCGCTCACAGGCCACGACGCGCTCGTTCAGCGCATCGAGCGAGGCGGACAGCGATGAGCCGGAGGGTGAAGGATCAGCGCGTAGCAGGTTCATGCCGGGCTTCAGTCTACCCGCTCGGCGAGCGTCCGAGCGTCAGCGTAGAATGGGGCGGTTTCCCTGTTCGAGCTCCCTTCCGCGCAAGCGGGCGAAGCCGCTACAGGCCGCAAATACACTCCCGAGGTTGCGCTTCATGTCCCTTTCGCACAAGCATCTGCTGCTCGCAGCGGCGCTCTTGCCCATCGCCGGCTGCGGCAAGCATGCCCAGCCCACCGAGTCGAACGCCGCGCCCAAGCCGTTGGTTACCGACTCCGCGGTCCAGGTAGGCGGCGAGGATGTCGTCACCATCGAGCGTTCTGCGTCCGACCAGACCACGAAGCCCGAGTTCGTCTCGGCCACCATCTTTCCGGGCCGCGGCTTCAATCTCTTTCAGATCGTCGCGAACCTTCCCGGCAAGGGTCAGGTCAAGCTCCTCGCCTCGCCCTCGGTAGAAGAAGCGGCCGGGGTGCTTACAGGCGGCCCCAACGATCCCGGCGGTACCAAGTCGACCTCCTTCGGCGGCGGCTTCCTGGTTCCCTATCCAAACCGTATTCTGGGCAAGCTGTCCGCCGATGGCCAGACCATTGAGACCAGCTGGCAGGGCCACACGCTCCATCTGCCGGCAGACTGGTCGGGGAAAAAGCCGAACGCGCCCAAGCACTCCATCCATGGCCTGATCCTGGCCAGCAAGGTGGAAAACATCCAGAAGCAGAAGACCGCCGACGGCGAAACGGTAACCGGCATGCTGCATGCGGGCGATTTTGGCGGCCATTGGATCTCGAACACGGATTTGAAGTTTTCCGTCGCACTGACCAGCGACGCGGTGATTGCAACCATCACCGCGACCAACACGGGCAGCGTGCCCGAGCCGATGGCCATCGGCTGGCACCCCTACTTTGCCATCCCAAGTGGCGATCGCAAGCAGGCAACGCTGCATCTTCCCGCCTCCAAGCTTGCCGAGGTCAATAATTATGACGATGTCTTTCCGACGGGAAAGCTGACCTCGGTCGCCGGAACGAAGTACGACTACACCGCGCCCGCAGGCAAGCCGCTCGGCGACGACTTTCTGGACGATAACTTCTCCTCGCTCACCCGCACCGATGGCGCCGTGGATGTGGAGTTGACCGATCCAGCATCGAAGTACGGCATCCGCATCAAAGGGCTCTCACCCGAGATCAAGACTGTGCAGGTCTACGCGCCGCCCACCAAAAGCTTTGCCGCGATCGAAGAGCAATTCAACTTCGGCGATCCCTGGGGCAAGGAGTGGAAGGGCATGGATACCGGCATGGTCACGCTCGCGCCCGGCAAGTCGGTCACCTGGAAGGTGCAGCTGGAGCTGTTCACGCCGCCGCCACCGGCGACGAGCACGGCCTCCCAGTAACTCCGGGATCGCAGGGCGGAGCGATGCTCCGGAAGTTTGCGCACCCGCTCTGTTCCCAGTTCTCCTAGCGAGGATCACCGCCCAGGGACGGATGATCCTCCGGGGCGAGCTTGTGGAGTTGCTTTCCGTTCTGCGGAGCCCGGCGCAGGCTCTGCCCGGCGAGGGTGGTCCACGGCAACTCTTACGCTTTGCTCAGGATCAGGGCCGGGGTGGCAAATCGCTGCTGAGGCGGGACGTCAGCATGAATGCCGCCCGGCCTTCGTTGAGCGCAAGGCCCCGCGCCCGCACACCCCGGTGGCGCGCCGCGGCGAGGCTTTGATCTTTGCTCGGTGGGATCGCACCCGGGCAACACTTTGGTGCAGTGGCTGGTTTGACCCGCCTCTTAAAGCTCCGTAGCATAGAGCTAGCCGTCCCCTCTGCGGACCTGTTCGCCTGACCGCACGCACACCCAGCAGACATCGAGGACGAGCAAACCTTCGGAAGGCATCAAGTTGAGCTCAACAGAGACGTTGGAAACGACCCCGCACACAGACGCATCCGCCTCGGACAACGCTGTCCAGACCCTTGCCGCAAGCGAAACAGCGTCTCCGGAGGGGGAGAGCCACGAAGGCCATGACCATCCGGGTCACGATCCTGAGCATGCCCATCAGCATGGGCCCGCGCTCCATGCCGAGCTGACCCGCGAAGTGGCCGTTGAGATCCCGGCCGAGCAGGTCACCGACGCCTTTCGCGCCATCACCAAGCGCTATGGCAAACAGGCCCGCATTCCCGGCTTCCGTATCGGCAAGGTACCCCCCACGCTGATCCGCTCGCGCTTTGCCGAGCAGATCAAGCAGGATGTGGTCGAGGCGTTGCTGCCGGCGCACTTCCGCACTGCGATCGAGGAGAACGGCTACAAGCCCGTCTCGCAGCCCCAGGTGACGGAGCTGCACCTGGAAGACGGAGAGCCGCTGACGTTCAAGGCTGTCTTTGAAGTGCTGCCGACCATCGACATCACCGGCTACCAGGACGTCAAGGTCGAGAAGCCGGTGGTCGAGCTGACCGAGGAAGAGTTCGAGGCCGAGCTAGACCGGGTCAAGGAGTCACGCTCGACCATGGAGCCCGTGTCCGAAGAGCGCCCGCTTGCCGAAGGAGACTGGGCGCAGATCAGCTTCAAAGGCGAGCCGAGGCTTGCCGACGGTGTTGAAGACCCGCATCCGGTCAATGAACCGATCGAGGGCACCGATGTTTCGCTCGAAGTCGGCGGCAAGAACACATTACCCGCGTTCAACGATGCCCTTCGCGGCGCCACCGTCGGGCAGGAACTCAAGTTCGAAGTGCATTACCCGTCTGACTTTGCAGAGCCACGCCTGGCCGGGAAGACGATCGCCTACGAGGTTGAGGTCAAGGGCATCAAGCGCAAGATCGGGCCAGAGTTGAACGACGAATTCGCAAAGGAACTCGGCGACTACGAGACCTTCGACGACTTCAAGCAGAAGCTCCGCGAGCACCTGATCGCGGACAAGAAGCACCGCGCCGAGGCGGAAGCCAAAGACCGCCTGCTCGAAGCGCTGGCCGCGCGTTACACCTTCCCGATCCCGGAGACCCTGGTGGGCCAGCAGATCGATGCGCGGCTCGATCGCGGTCTGCGCGCACTTGCCCAGCAGGGGATGCGCGAGGAGGATATGCGCAAGCTTGACTTCGCCCGTCTCCGCCAGGCGCAGCGCGATGCAGCGGTCAACGAGGTCAAGGGCCTGCTGCTGCTCGACCGGATTGCGGATGAGGAGCAGGTCCAGGTCTCCGATGGCGAAGTCGAACGCGAACTCGAGATGCTCTCGGTGCAGACACGCGAGCCGCTCGAGACACTGCGCAGCCGCTTCGCGCAGGATGGGACCCTGACCCGCATCCGGGAGCAGGCCCGGCGGGAGAAGATCGGTAACTTGCTGTACGAGCGCCTCGGCGCCTAAGCTTTCGTCGGGGACACCGATCCGCGATCGGGCGCCGGCAACATCAACGGGAGAATGCGAAGCTCGCTTCGCAGATGGAGAGTAAGGCAGGTTATGGCACTGGTACCCATGGTGGTAGAGCAGACGAGCCGCGGTGAACGCGCTTACGACATTTACTCGCGTCTGCTGCGCGACAACATCATCTTTCTCGGCACCCCGATCGATGACCAGATTGCAAACCTGATCATTGCGCAGATGCTTTTTCTCTCAGGCGAAGATCCGGAGAAGGATATCCAGCTTTACATCAACTCCCCAGGCGGATCGATCACCGCCGGGCTGGCCATCTATGACACCATGCAGTTCATCAAGAACGACGTGGTGACCTACTGCATCGGCCAGGCGGCCAGCATGGGCGCTTTCCTGCTCATGTCCGGCAAGGCCGGCAAGCGCTTCGCCCTGCCCAACTCGCGCATCCTGATCCATCAGCCCTCCATGGGAGGCATCTCCGGCCAGGCGACCGATATCGACATCCACGCCCGCGAAATTCTCCGCATTCGTGAGATCACCAACAACTTGATGTCGCACCATACCGGCCAATCGCTCGAACGCATCGAGCGCGATGTAGAGCGCGACTTCATCATGAACGCGCGCCAGGCCAAGGAATACGGGATTCTCGATGAGATCATCGACCGTCCCCGCCCTGAGCTTCTTAAAGGCGGAGCGTAAGTATTTGCGTCAACGTACGAGCTGTTCGGTAGCAAATAGGAGCCACCCGGCATGAAAACGCGCACTGGATCAGACGAGTCACTCCGCTGTTCGTTCTGCCACAAGTCGCAAGACGCGGTAGCCAAGCTCATCTCGTCCCCGAGCGACTATCCGCGCGCCTACATCTGCGACGAGTGCGTGGCTGTCTGCAACTCCATTCTGGAAGACGATCGCACCGAAACCCAGCCTGGCGCTGCGCCCACGCACCTGCCCAAGCCGCTCGAGGTCAAAGGCTTCTTGGACGAATATGTGATCGGCCAGGAACAGACCAAGAAGAAGCTTGCTGTCGCGGTTTACAACCACTACAAGCGCATCCAGATGAACCGCACGCGCGGCAATGATGTGGAACTGGCGAAGTCGAATATCCTGCTCGTCGGCCCGACCGGCAGCGGCAAGACCCTGCTTGCGCACACCCTCGCGAAGATGCTCGACGTCCCTTTCGCGATCGTCGATGCGACTACGCTGACCGAGGCCGGCTATGTAGGCGAGGACGTGGAGAACATCATCCTGAAGCTGCTCCAGGCGGCGGATGGTGATGTGGCCCGTGCGCAGACCGGCATCATCTACATTGACGAGATCGACAAGATCGGCCGCAAGGATGAAAACCCGTCGATCACCCGGGATGTTTCCGGCGAGGGCGTGCAGCAAGCTCTGCTCAAGATCCTCGAAGGTACGGTAGCCAATGTGCCGCCGCAGGGTGGCCGCAAGCATCCGCACCAGGAGTTCACCCCCGTGGATACGACCAACATCCTGTTCATCTGCGGCGGTGCGTTTGTCGGGCTCGAGCGGGTGGTCGGGCGCCGGGTGGGCAAGAAGGCGCTGGGCTTCAAGGCATTGACGGAGAAGCAGATCGCTGAAGGCGTCGTCGATACGCGCCAGCAGCGCGACACCGAACTGCTGCGCCAAGCCGAGCCGCAGGACCTGATCAAGTTCGGCTTGATCCCGGAGTTTGTGGGCCGGCTGCCGGTGGTCGGCATCCTGGACGAGTTGGACGAGGTCGCGCTGGTCGAGATCCTGACCAAGCCGCGCAATGCGATCCTCAAGCAGTATCAGAAGCTGTTCGAATATGAGGGCGTCAAGCTGCACTTTTCCGAGGAGGCCGCGAGAGCGGTCGCTCAGGAGGCGCTGGCTCGCAAGGTCGGCGCGCGCGGTTTGCGGATGATCCTCGAAGAACTGATGCTGGACTTGATGTATCACCTGCCCGGCAACAAGAAGGTCAAGGAGCTGGAGATCACCGCCGAGATGGTCAAGAAACGGGATCTGTCGCTCACCTTACTGGAAAAAGCCGGCTGAGCACCTCTCCGATGACACCATCGGACCGGCTTTGGACCCCATGCCTGCCCCCTTGAAAAGCCTCCGCCTCCGGAGGCTTTTCCATTTCGGGAAGCCCGGCTCGGCCTGCTGTACCTTTCCCCGGTGACCCGGTTACTATTGCGCATCCGCCTTGCCCCTCCGTGCCGGCGGGCAGAGCATTACAATCGAGTCAACACTGCTGACACAGGTTGAAGGTTCCATGTCGCATCTTCAGCCAGACTGAGGCGTCTAATGGTCGAGAGGAAGCAGATGACACAAGCTCAAGGGAACAAAGGCGACCTCCGGAAGCTGCCCATGATGCCCATTCGGGACATGGTGATCTTTCCGCACATGATGACCCCGTTCGTTGTCGGCCGGGAGTCCAGTGTGCGGGCGCTCGAGGAAGCGTTGACAGGCGATCGCAAGATCTTCCTGGCCACCCAGCATGATGCCCGCACCGATGAGCCCCGCGCCGAGGACATCTACACGGTCGGCACCATCGGCAACATCGTACAAAGCGTCAAGATGCCCGATGGCAACATCAAGGTGTTGGTCGAGGGCCTCGAGCGCGGCCAGGCTGTCGAGATGACGGACTCCGACGGCTTCTTCGTCGCCACCGTGCGCACCGGCAAGCAGCAGCTTGAGGTCACCCCGCAGATCGAGCAGCTCGCCCAGAAAGTCACCACTCTTTTCGAGCAGTACGTCAAGCTGCAGCAGTCGCTCAATCTCGAGTCGACCATGGCGGCTCTGCGCACCGACGAGCCGGCGAAGCTGGCCGATACGATTGCGGCGAGCCTGCAGCTGGACATCCCCGAGAAGCAGGAGATTCTCAACGTTTTTGATCCGCTCGAACGCCTCACCCGCGTAGCCGGTGTGCTGGACGTGGAGATCGAAAAGTTGAACATGGAGCGTTCCATCCAGTCGCGCGTGAAGCGGCAAATGGAGCGCGCGCAGAAGGAGTACTACCTCAACGAGAAGATCAAGGCCATCCAGAAGGAGCTCGGCCGGGGCGAAAAGAGCGAGTTCGATGAGCTGAAGAAGAAGATCGAAGTCTCCGGCATGCCCAAGGATGTGTCCGACAAGGCGATGCAGGAGCTTAAGAAGCTTGAAGCCATGCCGCCCATGTCCGCCGAATCGACCGTCTCGCGCAACTACCTTGACTGGCTGCTCGCCGTGCCGTGGAAGAAAAAGTCCAAGGAAACCCGCTCGATCGAGCACGCGGAAAAGGTTCTGAACGAAGATCACTATGGTCTGGAGAAGATCAAGGATCGCATTCTTGAATTCCTCGCCGTACGCCAGTTGGTCAAGAATCCGAAGGGCTCGATCCTCTGCTTCGTTGGACCCCCGGGCGTCGGCAAGACCTCGCTTGGCATGTCGATCGCCAAAGCCACCGGCCGCAAGTTCGTGCGTATGTCGGTTGGCGGCGTACGGGACGAGGCGGAGATTCGTGGACACCGGCGCACCTACATCGGCGCGCTGCCTGGCCAGATCATCCAGTCGATGAAGAAGGCAGGGACGAAGAACCCCGTCTTCCTGCTCGACGAAGTGGACAAGATGGCCAGCGACTTTCGCGGCGACCCGGCCTCAGCGCTGCTCGAGGTGCTCGATCCGGAGCAGAACACCAGCTTCCAGGACCATTATCTTGACGTGGAATACGATCTCTCCCAGGTGCTCTTTGTCGCGACCGCCAATGTGCTGCACACCATTCCCGGCCCGCTGCAGGACCGTATGGAAGTGCTCCGCCTGCACGGTTACACGGAGGTAGAGAAGCTCGAGATCGCCAAGCAGTACCTGGTCAAGAAGGCGCTCGAGAATACCGGGTTGACGGACAAGAACATCACCTTCACCGACGACGCTTTGCGCGAGATCGTACGCGGGTATACACGTGAGGCAGGCGTGCGGAACCTCGAGCGCGAGATCGGCAACGTCTGCCGCAAGACCGCCCGGCGCGTGGTCAAACATGGCGCCAAGCACTTTGAGCAGATCACGGCGGAGAACGTTCATGACTTCCTGGGTGTAGCCAAGTTCCGCGACTCGCAGGTGCACGAGAAGTCGGAAGTCGGGCTGGTCACGGGCCTGGCCTGGACCGAGGTGGGCGGCTCGATCCTGCAAACAGAGGTGCAGGTGCTCGACGGCAAGGGCAAGCTCACGCTGACGGGCCAGCTGGGCGACGTGATGCAGGAGTCGGCCCAGGCCGCGCTCTCCTACATTCGCAGCCGGTCCTCACATCTGGGCCTGCCCAAGGACTTCTACCGCAACATCGATATCCACGTGCACGTGCCCGAGGGCGGCATTCCCAAAGATGGCCCCTCAGCTGGCATCACGCTCGCGACCGCGCTCGCCAGCGCGCTCACCAAGATCCCCGTCCGGCGTGACATTGCCATGACCGGCGAGATCACACTGCGCGGCAAAGTGCTCCCGATCGGCGGATTGAAGGAAAAACTCCTCGCCGCGCACCGGGCCGGTGTCTTTGAGGCCATCATGCCGAAGGAGAACGAGAAGGATGTGGCCGACCTACCCGAGGCTTTGCGCAAGGTAATGAAGCTGCACTTTGTCGAGTCGATGGACGAGGTGCTGGGCATTGCCCTTGAAGGCCCGCTGCCGGAGCTGAAAGAAGAAACCCCCGAGGTTCTCGTCAACGTGACGCCGCCTGCACCGGAGCGTCGCCCTCACCAGTAGCTTTCACTTGAGGGTTGCAGCACGAAAGGCCGGCGCCAATACGCCGGCCTTACTGTTTGCGAGTCCCCAGGGATCGGAACGCAGAAGGCAGGATGTAGCCGGTAAGCAGCTTTTCTCTTTGCGCGTGCATGCCGGGCGCATTGCAGTCTGTGCTGGTGATGGTGACAGAAAGCCACAGCGCCGGCACGATCACGATCCTTTGCCGCCATTGCCGCTCATCAATCATGCAGGCATGCGGGCAATGACCGGCCCTCTGCGCGGAACGATTGCAACCAACAGAAGGACCCTTACTCCGTCTGGTCGTCGAACGAAGCGTGAGGAGTGGTCGAAGCCCGAATCCAGGCTGCACTTCTGATCTGCTTGCTCTGGACTGTGCCCCGTGCGATCGAGTTCCGCAAGCTTGAGCAGGTCTGTGCTGGTGAGACGAATTCCCCCGTTGGGGCAGGCCGACATGCGCTCCTTGTTACCGCGCGAGAAGCCGTTCCCTTCATCACACCGCGAGCGGCGGGCTCATGGTGAGCAGGCCTTCAAGGGTCATTGCTGCTTTGCGCGGATCGGGATTTTGCATGCTTCGGACGGGAAAAAAGAGAGCACGGGCGAAGACACGCCGCCGGTCTGGTGATCGCCGATGGCCATGCAGGCCAGGATGGCTGCGATCGACTTGGTTGCGGAGCGTGTCGCGCAAGCTCGCCGCGCTTCCATCGTGGCAAGGCTCGGAGAAGAGCTGTCCGTCCAGCGCGACGAGCACGCTGCCGATCTTGTGGAACGCGCCCTCGCCGATGGCCATGCTCCATGGCCCCGAGCCGCGTTTCGGCGTGAGCGGGGAGAGCAGCAAAGAGGAGCAGGATGAGGCGGCGGCGAGGACGCAGACCGGGAGGATACGAGCCGTCCTGGGCTCCATCGTGAAGGCCGGTGCCTGAAGGCAAGCGGCCGCCGGCGGAAGCAGGGCTCAGACCGCTCAGACCGAACCGTATACTTGGGGTGCATGCGAGTCTATCCGCGGTTTCTGCTTTCTGCGACCAATGCCGCGCATTTTCCACCGGCCACGGTGCCCGAGGTGGCGTTTCTAGGGCGCTCGAACGTGGGAAAATCGTCGCTCATCAATGCTCTGCTGGGGTCCAAGCAGGCGCACGTGTCGTCGACGCCCGGGCGTACGCGCGCGATCAATTTTTTCACGATCACCGACAGCGTCGAGCGTCAGCAGCCGCAGTTGATCTTTGCCGATCTGCCCGGTTATGGCTACGCCAAGCTCTCCCGCTCTATCTCCTCCGAGTGGCCGGCCTTTATCAATCCTTATCTCGATGAGCGGCCAACGCTCGAGCTCTGCATCTGCCTGGTCGATGGCAACATCGCGCCTCAGGCCTCGGACGCCCAGCTGATCGAATATCTGAAAGCCGCCGGGCGGCGGTTCGTGCTGGTCGGCACCAAGGCCGACAAGCTCTCCGGAAACGGGAAGCAGAAGGCGATTGCCCTGCTGCGGAAAGGACTTGCGGCCGAAGAGATCCTGCTCTGCTCGGCGAAAACCGGCGACGGCCTTCCCGCTCTGTGGAAGGCTATCTACTCCGTTGCCAGGATCTAGTCACCATTCTCGAGCCCGGCTTCCCTGGCATTTGAGGCGGCCGGGTATGTGCTATATTCTTACTTGGTAGTACCCCTCCTGTGCCGCTTCCGGCACGAAACAATACTGGACGCGTAGCTCAGCTGGTAGAGCATTCGACTCTTAATCGACTGGTCGTAGGTTCGATCCCTACCGCGTCCACCACGGATTTCCTGTCCATCAGAGCACGTTCAGGAGCCTGCGGCAGCTTTCCCGGTCGGGGTTTGCCGGGCTAAGGTCGCTGTTTGCAACCACACCCGAGGACGGGGACCGGCCGGTCTGTGCGGCGATCGCGGCAACGACCGGGCCGCGGTCTTCTGCCGACTGCCATCCGGTTGTGGTGGCCCCGAGAGGACTCGAACCTCTGGCCTGTGGTTTAGGAAACCATCGCTCTATCCACCTGAGCTACGGGGCCGCGCAGCACTCCCTGCCTTGCAGTTTAGCAGGCCGGCGCCAGCGCACCTTGCATCACGCTTCGCTTCAGCCGGCCGGCACGCTTCCGGCTTCGGTCCCTCGATTCTTTTCCAATCCTTAGCGCACACCAGGAAGAAGACTCCCGGAACCTGCATCCTATAGAGACTGCCAACCGAATCCCTCACGAACGGACCTTATTCCTGTGATCCAGAACACCCGCATTCGAGAAGGACTGCCTTTCCCACGCGGCGCCAATTGGGACGGCCAGGGCACCAACTTTGCTTTGTTCTCCTGCAACGCGACCCAGGTCGAACTCTGCCTCTTTGATGAGAGCGGCGAGCAGGAGCTGGAACGCATCACGCTCCCGGAACACACCAACCAGATCTGGCACGGCTACCTGCCCGGGCTCAAGCCTGGCTCTGTCTACGGCTATCGCGTGCACGGCCCCTATCTGCCAGAAAAGGGCCACCGCTTCAACCACAACAAGCTGCTCCTGGACCCCTACGCGCACGGCCATACGGGCGAGCTCATCTGGGATCCCGCCATCTTCGGCTACGTGATGGAGTCAGGCGACGACCTAACCTTCGATGAGCGCGACTCGGCTCCGTTTATGCCGAAGAGCGTCGTCGTCGACCCCGATTTTGACTTCAGCGGTTCGCGCGGGCGCCACAGCGTTCCCTGGGATCAGACCATTCTCTATGAGTTGCATGTGAAAGGATTCACCAAGCAGCGCCTCGATATTCCCGAGCACCTGCGCGGCAGCTACGCCGGGCTCGCCTGCCCCCAGATCATCGAGTACATCAAATCGCTGGGGGTGACCTCGGTCGAGCTGCTCCCCATCCATACCTTTATCAACGACAGCAACCTGCTGGAAAAAGGGATGGTCAATTACTGGGGCTACAACTCCATCGGCTTTTTCTCGCCTGACCCACGCTATGCCTCGGAACGTCCGAACACGCTCAAGGAGTTCAAAGAGACCGTGGCTCGCTACCATGAGGCGGGCCTGGAGGTGATCCTCGACGTGGTCTATAACCACACCGCGGAAGGCAACGAAAAAGGCCCCACGCTCTGCTTCAAGGGTATTGACAACTCCAGCTACTATCGCCTGCTGCCGGATGCGCCGCGCTACTATGTCAACGACACAGGGACCGGCAACACGGTGAACGTAAGCCATCCTCGCGTGCTGCAGATGGTGATGGACTCGCTGCGCTACTGGGTCGAAAAGACCAACGTCGATGGATTCCGCTTTGACCTGGGAACGATTCTGGCGCGCGAGCCAAACGGGTTTGACAATAAGTCCGGCTTCCTCAAAGCCTGTTCGCAGGATCCGCTTCTGGCCTCGGTGAAGCTGATTGCCGAGCCCTGGGATTGTGGTCCGGGTGGCTACCAGGTGGGCGGCTTCCCCCCCGGATGGGCCGAGTGGAATGACAAGTTCCGAGACACAGTTCGCGACTTCTGGAGGGATGAAGCGCCGGCGTCCGCTTTAACCGAGCGTCTGTGCGGCTCGCCCGCCTTCTTTGACTGTCAGGGACGGAAGCCCTGGTCGTCGATCAACTTCATCACCGCGCATGACGGCTTCACGTTGAACGACATCGTCACCTACAACGAAAAGCACAATGAGGCGAACGGGGAAAACAACCAGGACGGCAACTCGGATAATCGGTCCTGGAACTGCGGAGTCGAGGGCCCTACCGACGATCCGGAGATCAATCGGCTGCGATCGCGGCAGATACGCAACATGCTGGCTACGCTTTTACTCTCCCAAGGCACGCCCATGCTGCTGGCCGGCGATGAATTCGGACGCACCCAGGGCGGCAACAACAATGCCTACTGCCAGGACGACGAGATCAGCTGGCTCAACTGGGATCTGCGTGAAAAGGGCAAGCACCTGGTGGACTTTGTGACCAAGCTGACTACCCTGCGGCACAAGTTCCCGATCCTGCGCCGGAATCGCTGGCTTACCGGCGCATACAACGAAGAGCTGGGCGTCAAGGAGATTACCTGGATCAACGCCAACGGCCGGGAGATGGAGGATCAGCACTGGGGCGATACGGGGATGAAGTGCTTCGGCATGCTCATCGACGGGCGCGCGCAGCCCACCGGCATCATCAAGCGCGGCGAGGATGCGACTCTGCTGATTGTCATCAATGAGCACCATGACATGGTGCGCTTTACCCTGCCTGAGTGCGCCGGGGGCGACACCTGGTCGCTGCTGATCGATACGAACTTTGAAGAGAACAATGCGTCTGGACTCTTCAAGACGGGCGATGTCTACGACGTGACTGAGCGATCCCTATTGCTGCTCGCGCTGAAGTCAGAGAATGCGCAGAAGGAGCAATACTAAGAAGGTTTCCCACGACG
>CAZZYH010000034.1:25881-26193 GCA_964658225.1 Vulcanimicrobiota bacterium
GGTACCGAGCGGGGCCAGGTCCGAGCGAGTCGGCGTGCGTCCAACACAGGTCGGCTCCCGCTGGACACAACACGACTCGCCTCGGGTCCCTTCTGGCTCGATGCCGGGTCGATGAGGCAAGGGCCTTGTTCGAGGGCGCCGGGTTTCCCGCCGATGTGCTGCGTGAATGCGTGCCGTCTTGCTGAGCGAAGCAAAGGACCCAGGATCGATCGCTCATCCCCGGGATAGGCGCGAAAGATCGAACGCCAGATCCTTTGCCTCGCTCAGGAGAACGATCCCTGGGTTTCCTCCGTTCGGCGGGTTTCTGCACCG
>CAZZYH010000035.1:0-25260 GCA_964658225.1 Vulcanimicrobiota bacterium
TCCGCCTTCTTCGCCGTCGACTTCTTTGCGGTTTCCTTCTTGGTTGTTGCCGTTGCCATGGTCGCTATTCCCCCTGACCGCAGTCAGATCGCTGCAGTTAACGAAAGGTATAGATATCGCGAAAAACACTGTCAAGAAAAAAATCCGGGCGGGTATCTTTCTTTTTATCTCTCGCCTGCGATGTTGTGGGAGCAGCGGACCGGGCTCCTGCAATGGTGCGCGGGTTGCGCGGGGCGCGGCAGGTTCGAGATCGCCTGGACGCCTGCCCGTGCGGACATGGTCAGGTGCTGCTTTGGAGAAATTTGCAGGTGCCTTAGAGCATGTGCATGCGCTGCAGAAGGAAAAGCACAAGGCCGCTCAGCCCATCGTGCCAGGCGTGTGCAAGCATGCCCGGGCGCAGGCTGCGGCGCTTGCTGGCCAGCAGGGAAAACATCGCTCCGAAGAGTGTGATCGAGAGAACGCCGGCAGCGCCTTCGTAGAGGTGCGCGCAACCGAAGAGCACCGAGCTTGCGGCGACGCCGGCCCAAAGGCGGCCGCGGCCGAGGCGCAGGAACTGTTGCTGGAAGTAGCCGCGGAACAGCAGTTCCTCACAGAAGCCGGCCGAGATACAGAGCACAAGAAAGAGCAGCAGTTCGACCAGGCTGCCGGGCGCAAGAGCGGAGATGGTTTCCTCCGGCAGCTTGAGGTGCGCGAGCCTGAGCAACGTGGCTGCCGCGCCAAGCACACATGCCGAGATGAGCCAGAAGACGAGAGCGACGCCGGCGTCCGCAAGCCAGGCCTTGCCGCCGCGGGGCCACTCGCCTAGCAGGGCGCGCGCCGGCGTGTGGTTAAGCGACACTCCCCACAGCACCGCCGCCGCCAGCGTCCACTCCCAGGCCAGCGTAAACAGATACTCGCGCACATGGTGCGAGGCGAGTGCGGCGGTGTGCGCCCTGATCCGCAGGCCGAAAAAAGAGACAGACAGCACCGCGAAGGCGACCAGCAGGGTATGCCAGAGCGGAGCGATCAGCGCCTGGCTGGCGCGAGCGGTTTGGCCTTGGTTGTTCAGCATTCGATGATGTTGAGCGCGAGCCCGGCGAGCGAGGTTTCCTTGTAGCGGGATTGCATGTCGAGTCCGGTGAGATACATCGTCTGGATCACCTGGTCGAGCGAGACCTTGTGTCCCTCGGTCTCGTGCATCGCGAGGCGGCAGGCCTGCACGGCCTTGATCGCACCCATGGCGTTGCGTTCGATGCAGGGTATCTGCACCAGGCCGCCGATCGGATCGCAGGTCATGCCGAGGTTGTGCTCCATGCCGATCTCGGCGGCGTGTTCTATCTGTGCATTGGTTGCGCCCAGCGCTGCGGCGAGGCCGCCCGCGGCCATCGAGCACGCCACGCCTACCTCGCCCTGGCAACCTACCTCGGCGCCCGAGATCGACGCGTTTTCCTTGTAGAGAACGCCAATGGCGGCGGCGGTAAGAAAGTAACGCAGCCACGCCTCGTCTTCGGTGCTGTCAATAAAGTCACGATAGTAACGTGCGACAGCGGGCACGACTCCTGCTGCGCCATTGGTCGGTGCGGTGACTACGCGGCCGCCGGCGGCATTTTCTTCATTGACTGCCATCGCGTAGACCGTGACCCAGTCGAGCGGTGCCAGCGGATCAGCAGTTCTCCCGGGTTCATCGCGATCGCGCAGTCGCTGCGCGAGGGGCGCGGCGCGGCGGCGCACGTTCAATCCTCCGGGAAGGATCCCGGCGGTGGTCATCCCGCGCTCGATCGATTGCTGCATTACCTGCCAGATGTGCAGCACGCCGGCACGTACATCCTCGGCGCTGCGATGCGCGCACTCGTTGGCGAACATCAACTCGGCGATCGAGAGGGCCTGCGCCTCGGCGCGGTCAAGCAGTTCTTGGGCGCTGTGGAAGGGATGGGGCAGCGAGCTCGCCGTGGTTGCCGGAGCAGCGTCCGCGCTCTCCCCATCGCTCACAATGAAACCGCCGCCGATCGAAAAGTACGTGCTCGTGAGCAGCGGGGCGCCGGCGTGGTCGAAGGCGGTCAAGCGGATCCCGTTCGGGTGCTGGGTGTCGGCGCCGGGCGGGTAGAGCGTGTCCGTGTGGAAGAGCAGATGCTCGGGCTCCCGAAAGGCGATCTCATGCACGCCGAGCAGCGCGAGCCTGCCGGTTGTTCGCACGCTCCAGAGCTTTTTCTCGATGGTGTCGGGATCAATTGCGCTGGCCTCTTCACCGAGGAGCCCAAGCAGCACGGCCCGATCGGTCCCGTGACCTTTTCCGGTGTGCGCGAGCGAGCCGTAAAGATCGACCAGGACCCGCTGCACGCGCGCCAGCTCGCCCTGCTCCTCAAGGGCGAGAGCAAAGCTGCGGGCGGCGCGCATCGGGCCCATGGTGTGCGAGCTGGACGGGCCGATGCCTACCTTGAACAGGTCAAAGAAACTGGTCGTCACGAGGGTAATTCTAGATGCTTGACCGCCAGGGCCGCTCTACCAAGGTAAGGTTCCGTGCCGGTCGATGTAACCGCCGGTCGGACCGTCGGAGCCGGCGAGCGCAAGCGCGACGATCGCCTCGGAGCCTTCTGCGATGGTCTGCGGGCCGCTGTTGTTGTTCAGGTCGGTTGCCGTGTAGCCGGGGTCGACCGCGTTCACCTTGATTCCAGACTCGCGCAGCTCATTGGCCAGCAGGACGCTGAAGGCATTGAGCGCGGTCTTCGAGGAGCAGTAAGCGAGGATGTTATAGCTGAAATAGGGCGACTTGGGATCGCTGTGGAGCGCAATCGAACCGAGGCCGCTCGAGACATTGATCAGCCGCGCATTGGCCGACTTGCGCAGTAGCGGCAGAAAGGCCTGCGCGACCGCGATCGCGCCGAAGAAGTTGGTATCGAAGGTCTTGCGCAAGGCGTCCTGGGTGGCTTGGCTTGGCACCGCCTGGTCGACGATGATTCCTGCGTTGTTGATCAGCACGTCGAGCACGCCGAAGCGCTGCTCGACAATGGCGGCAGCAGCCTCGATCGACTCCTGGCGGGTTACGTCGATCTCGATCGGCTCGACGTTCGACAGGCCCTCGGCCTGGAGCGCTTGGACAGCGGCCTGGCCGCGCGCCGCGTCGCGCGAGCCGAGAAGCACTCGTATGCCTTGCCCGGCCAGTTGCCGCGCGACCTCAAACCCGATCCCCTTGTTTGCTCCCGTAATCAATACGACGTCCATGCATCGGTCTCCTGGCTGGATTGGATGAGCGGGGCGATGCCAAGGGTGCAGACATACCGGAGGTCACCTGTTGGGCCAATTTACGGCAGAGGCGGGAGCCCCGGGTGCTAGACTCAGCCTCGCTCACTCTCACTTATGCTTGCCAAAGTATTCAGCGCCGCCGTGTACGGGATTGACGCGCACATCATCGATGTAGAGGTGGATTTTTCGGGCATCAAGACCATCGAGGACCGCTTTTACATGGTCGGGCTGCCCGACTCGGCGGTGCGCGAGAGCCGGGAGCGGGTGCGCGCGGCGATCAAGAACTCGGGCTTCGTCATTCCCCCGACCAGCATCACGGTCAATCTGGCGCCGGCTGATCTGAAGAAGGAAGGTTCGGGGTTTGATCTCGCCATCGCAATCGGGATTTTAAGCGCCTATGGTGCGCTGCAGCTGCGCGATTTCAGTGATTTTGTCCTGATCGGCGAGTTGGGCCTCGATGGCAGTCTGCGACGCGTACCCGGTATGCTGCCCATTGCTGTGCAGGCCCGTGATCGCGGTTTCAAGAACCTGGTGGTCCCGGCTGCAAATGCGCGCGAGGCCGCTGTCGTCGATGGCGTGTGTGTGTATCCGGTCGAGACGCTCAACCAGGTCCGCGAGCTGCTCAACGCGCACGCTCATGAAGGAATCAAGGCCGAGCCCTGCCGCATCAGCCCGGCTCATCTGCTGAGCGAGCAGCAGTGTTTTCACGTCGACTTTGCGGATGTGCGCGGGCAGCAGGGGTCCAAGCGCGCGCTGGAGGTGGCAGCCGCGGGCGGCCACAATATTTTGATGATCGGGCCGCCGGGCTCGGGCAAGACGATGCTGGCCAAGCGCCTGCCTACGATCCTTGCGCCGCTCTCGCTCGGGGAAGCGCTCGAGACGACGAAGATCCACTCGGTGGCCAACGTGCTTGACGCGGGCGCAGGCCTGGTGACGGAGCGGCCGTTTCGTGCGCCCCACCACACGATCTCGGACGCCGGATTGATCGGCGGGGGCGCCGTGCCGCGGCCCGGCGAAGTTTCGCTTGCGCACAACGGTGTTCTGTTTCTCGACGAGTTGCCGGAGTTTCCCCGCAATGTTCTGGAGGTGATGCGGCAGCCGCTGGAGGACGGCAACGTGGTCATCTCGCGTGCGTCGATGTCGTTGAGTTTCCCGGCGCGCTTTATGCTTGCCGCGGCGATGAATCCTTGCCCGTGCGGGTATTTCAACGATAAGTCGCGCGAGTGCCATTGCACCCCGCCCATCATCCAGCGCTATGTGGCAAAGGTCTCCGGGCCGCTGCTCGATCGCATCGACATCCATATCGAAGTGCCGGCGGTGCAGTATCGCGAGCTGCGCGCGGGCCAGGCCGCGGAGAGCTCGACGCTGATCCGGACACGGGTGCTGGCTGCGCGCGAGCGGCAGCGGGAGCGCTTCGCCGCCGCTGCGCAGGCGATATACGCCAATGCGCAGATGAATACGCGGCAGATTCGCACCTTCTGCGAATTGGGGGCCGATGCCGAGCGTCTGCTCGAGCGCGCGATGCAGCAGCAGGGACTGACTGCGCGCGCCCACGATCGCATCCTCAAGGTGGCCCGCACCATCGCCGACCTCGAAGGCGCGCCCTCGCTCACTGTGCCCCACATCGCGGAGGCCATCCAGTACCGCACTCTGGATCGCAGCTACTGGAGCTAGCTGCGCAGCTCTGCCTCAAGTTGCTGCGCTAGATAGCTTGCGATCTGCTCGGCTTGGGCGCGAGGGATCAGGGTTTGGGCCATGTCGGGGGAGCCGCCGCCGCGCAGGCCGAGGGGGGCCAGCGCCAGGCGAAGGCGTTCGCCGCAGTCGCAGGCGAGCGATCGGCTGCAGGCAAAGATCAGCGTGGCCGGCTCCAGAGTGGTGCAAAGGAAGAGGACGGCGGTCTGCGGCACGGCGGCAACCAGGCACGAGGCGAGCAGCCGGACATAGTCGGCGTCCCGGTCGGCGAAGACGCGATGGACCAGCCGCAAGCCCCGGTCGATGTGCTCTTCTACAGCGAGTTGCACGGCCTGGTGGTGGGCCAGCTCTTCGCGCAGGCGCTGCTGCGCCTTGGTGGTGGACCTGATCTCGGCGGCCAGGCGCTCGACGGAGGCGGGTACATCGTCGCGCTTGACCGAGAGTGCAGCCGCGGTGGTGGTGAGCGTGGCGAAATCCTGTCGGGCGGCATGCACCGCGCGCAGGCCCGAGACAAACTCGACGCGCACCCCCTTTTTCACACGCTCGGTTGCGCGCAGCAGCAGGCTGCCGATCTCGCCGAGTGCGCGCACATGGGTGCCGCCGCACGCGTTCAGGTCGAGCCCGGGGATTTCCACCAGGCGGATGGCTCCCTGGCGGGGCGGGAGCTTGCGCAGCCGGCCGGTTGCCAGCAGAGCCTCGGCTTGCTCCGCGCTGACGGTGCGGACCGAGACGGGCAGGTTCTCGGCGATGTGGCGGTTGACGCGCAACTCGACGCGGGCGAGTGCGGAGAGAAGCTCGGCCTGCCGGTCGGCAGTTTCCGCGGCGAGATCGATTGTGGAAGTGGCCCCGCCCAGGTGGAAGGAGAGGGTGTGGGCGCCGAGCTCTTCGGCAAAGACAGCCGAGAGCAGGTGCTGGCCGCTGTGTTGCTGCATGTGGTCCAGGCGGCGCGCCCAGTCGAGGGTGCCGGTAACCTCGGTGCCGGCGAGCAGCGGCTTCCGGGTGGAGTGCCAGACTTCGCCGTTCTCGTCTTCGCTCACGTCCTCGATCTCGGCAACGAGTGCGGCCCCGCTGCGGGCGGTGGCGGCGAGGGTACCGCGATCATAGGGCTGGCCGCCGCCGGTGGGGTAAAAGGCGGTGCGGTCGAGCGCGATCTGCCACTGGCTTTGCCCGTCGGTGCGGGCGTACTCCCGGATGTCGGCAACGCGGGCGGTGAAGGTGCGCAGGCCGGAGTCGGTGTAGTACAGGCGTTCAGCAATGGACATCGTTTCAGTCTAGATGAGGCTTTCCGGGGCTCCGGATGCCGGGGCGCGCGGCTGCGGTATGCTCACGGTTGAGGAGAACGTGGTGAGCGAGGCAGCCAAGAGGCCCAAGAATATTCCCCGCAACCTGAAGCCGTACTACCTGTGCTTTCTGGTGAAGGGAGCGCGCTGGAACGAGACCGAGGGCGGCGAAGACGTGATGGCGGCGCAGCTTGCCTTTTTGCGCGAGCAGGTGGAGTGGAGGCGCTACAAGGTGGCGGGGCCGGTGACCGATGGGGCGGAGATCGTGGGCTTCAGTATTGTGGAGGCGGCGAGCGCGGAGGCGGCGCTGGCGCTTGCCAAGCAAGACCCGGCGGTGGTGGCTCAGCGGGTCTCGGTGCGCGTGCTGCCGGCGGTGCTGCCGGCGCTCGATGGGTTGAAGGTGGAGTACTAGAGCCCGTTTTTCCCTGGGCATTGAGAGATCGGCCGGAGAGCTCGTGACTTTTCGTGAATTCGCGAAGAAGCGTCACGCCGCGTTTGCCCTCCACGCGATTGAGAAAGGGGCGCCTGCTTTGGATGGGCAGCGGCACGCGCTGCTCGCATGAGTGACGCACCACAGCAGCCGCTATCCTGAGCGCGATCCGGGCTCGGCGCGATCCGGCTCGCCTGGGTGGGAGGCGTAGGACCCGCCGGTGGGCTCGCTTCCGGGGGAGCGTGGCAGGCGCGAGAGACAGCAGGTCTTTCGCCGCGTCGGCCTTGCTGGCCTGGTTCAGAACGATGGCTCTTGTTGCTCGCCCTGGCCGGGCTGGCCGCACAGGAACCTACAAGCCGGGCCAGCGGAAGGCAGGCAACTTCAAGCAACACGCCTGCCGCCGAGCCAGGTCTCGACCACGGCGCCCGCGGGCGAGAGCACGAGCACATCCGCACTTGCGCCCTCGCGCAGAACGCCGACCTGCTCCGCCAGCCCGGTCATGCGGGCCGGATTGCGGCTGGCCAGGCGCGAGGCGATTGAGAGCGGGGCGCCGGTAAAGCGCACAAAGTTGCGTACTGCGGCGTCGAGCGTAAGGGTTGAGCCGGCCAGCGTGTCTTCGCCGATCAGGCAGCGGCCCTCGACCAGGCGCACCTCGAGGTCGCCGAGCCTGTAGGTGCCGTCCGGCATGCCGGTGGCGCTGATGGCATCGGTGATCAGGATGGCGCGGTCGGGTCCCTTGGCGCGATAGAAGAGGGGCACGGCGGCGGGGTGCACGTGGAGGCCGTCCGAGATCAGCTCGGCGTAGAGCGTGTCTTCGCCAAGCACGACGCCCAGGATGCCGGGCTCGCGCTGATCGAAGGGGCGCATGGCATTGAAGGTGTGGGTTGCCGAGCGGGCGCCGGCTGCCACGCCTGCCTGGGCCTCGGCCACGGTCGCGTTGCTATGACCCAGGCTGACCTGCACGCCGAGCGCTTGAGCGCGAGCGATCACCTCGAGCGCTCCGGGCAGCTCCGGGGCGATCGTCATCAGCCGTATCTGGCCCTCCGAGGCCTGCCACATCTGATCGAAGAACTCGACGCTCGGCGCGAGCAGATCGTGCGCGGGATGAGCGCCTTTCTTGATGTGCGAGAGAAAGGGCCCCTCGATGTGGATGCCGCGGGGGCGTGCGCCCTCCTCGGGCCCTCCGGACTGAATCAGGCGGCCGAGGCCCGCCAGGCTGCGCAGGGTCGCGTCTTTGGGCGCGGTGATGGTGGTCGGGAAGTAGGAGCCTACGCCGTGCCGGGCGAGAAAGCTGCCGACAGTCTTCAGCACCGGCGCGCTGGCTGCCATCACGTCGAGTCCGCAGCAGCCGTGGATGTGGATGTCAAAGTAAGCAGCCGAGAGCGTGGCTCCGGGGTAGTCGATGTGCTCGCCGGGCGGCAGCTCGGCGCCGGCCCGCGTGCCGATGCTGCGGATGCGCCCGTCGTCGAGCACGAGTACGGGATCGTCGATCTGGCGGTCGGCGGTGAGCAGATGGCGGGCGGTGAGAGTCGTGGTCATCGAGGTGGGCGCCTTTGCGTGGCAAGAGTGAAGGAGTGGCCCGGTGGCGGCGGTGCGCAAAACGGTTCACTTCCCCTTCCAAACTTTACATCGGCGTGCAGTGGGCGACGACTGCATAGGAGGTTCAAAGGGAGCGCTCTAGAATGAGAGCAGCTCATGAGACCGGCACGCACCCTCCCTCGCATCGGCATCCATCTCTCTACCGCAGGCGGCGTCTTTACCGCAGCCGAGCGCGCGCACGAGCTGGGTGCGGGCACCTTTCAGATTTTCACCTCCAGCCCGCGCATGTGGCGCGCCGCGAGGCCGAAGCAGGAGCACTGCGCCCTGATGAAGGAGCTGCGCGAGCGCTACGGCATTGCCCCGGCGGTGGTCCATGCGAGCTACCTGATCAACATGTGCTCGCAGAATGAAGAAGTGCTGGAGAAGTCAGTGATCGCGCTGCGGGCCGAGGTGGAGCGGGCGCTTGCGATTGGTGCCGAGTTCCTGGTGCTGCACCCGGGATCGTGGAAGGGCCTGACGCGCGAGCAGGGTCTGGAACGGGCGGCGGGCGCGATTGCGGTGGCGGTGGAGGGCCTGGAGCTGGCGAGCGGTTGCGAGTTTCGGCTGCTGCTCGAGAACACGGCGGGTTCGGACTACTCACTGGGGGGCAGCTTTGAGCAGGTGGCAGAGTTGATGGAGCGACTGCAGCCGCACCTGCCCGTCGGCGTGTGCCTGGATACGTGCCACACGCATGTTTCGGGGTACGACATCGTGTCGGCTGACGGGTATGACGAGACGATGCGCCGGGTGGCGGCCACGATCGGCCTGGAGAACGTGCGCGTGTGGCACACCAACGATGCCAAGGCCGCCCGGGGCTCGAAACTGGACCGGCACGAGCATATCGGCGACGGATCGATCGGCGCGGAGCCTTTCCGCCGTTTGCTGCACGATGAACGCTTCGCGCACTGCGCCTTTATCGCCGAGACGCCGGTCGACGCCCCGGGTGACATCGAAAAGAACGTGCGGACGCTGCTGGGACTGGCGCGGTAGAGCAAATCCTGTGGGAGGCGGCGCCTGGCGTGCAGGCGCCGCAGCGAGGCAAGCCCCTCCGGGAAGTGCTCGGGCAGCCTGGGTCCTCGGCACAGCAGGGGCGATAGGTGCGTTGCGAGGGTACCCGCAGGGCGCGCAAGGGTTGCTGTTTCCGCGACATTTACAATCGAAGGTGAGATGAGCGAGAGCAACGAGAGTGCGACCACGCCGCGTGAGGCGCGCTACACGCCGGCTGAGATCGAGCCCCGGTGGCAGGCGCGCTGGGCGGCTGATCCGGATCTGTACGCGGCCGAGCCCGCCTCGTGCGGCAAGCCGAAGTATTATGTGCTCGAGATGCTGCCCTACCCCTCGGGCCAGCTGCACATGGGCCACGTGCGCAACTATGCCATTGGCGACGCGCTGGCGCGCTACAAGTGGATGCAGGGTGCGAATGTGCTGCACCCGATGGGCTGGGACGCGTTCGGGCTGCCGGCCGAGAATGCGGCGATTAAGAACAAGCGCGAGCCGCGCGAGTGGACGCTGGCCAACATCGCCGCGATGAAGGTCCAGTTCCAGCGCCTGGGCATGGCCTTTGACTGGCAGAACGAAGTGACCACCTGCTTGCCGGAGTACTATCGCTGGAACCAGTGGTTTTTTCTGCGCATGTACGAGCGCGGCCTGGCCTATCGCAAGCAAAGCAAAGTGAATTGGTGCCCGCAATGCGCGACGGTGCTGGCGAATGAGCAGGTTATCGATTCGCGCTGCTGGCGGCACGAGGAGCAGGTCGTCGAGCAGCGGGACCTGGAGCAGTGGTTTCTGCGCACGACCAAGTATGCAGAAGAGCTGGTAGAAGGGCTGGACACACTCGAAGGGTGGCCCGAGAAGGTGCGCACGATGCAGCGTAACTGGATCGGGCGCAGCGAGGGTGCAACGGTTACCTTTGCGCTCGAGAACCGCGCGGCCGGCGGAGCAGAGAACGGGGTGAGCGTCTTCACGACCCGTATCGACACGATCTTTGGCGCGACCAGCCTGCAGCTTGCCCCGGAGCACCCGCTTGTCAAAGAACTGCTCCGGACCGACCACGCGCTTGCGAGCGAGGTGAAGGATCTGCTGGCCCAGCAGGCGGCGGCGCGTGAAGTGGGCGATATCGGCGCGATTGACAAGCATGGAGTCGCGACCGGGCAGTATGCCATCAATCCTTTCAGTGGCGAGCGTGTGCCGATCTGGGTGGCGAACTACGTGCTCGCCGAGTACGGTACGGGCGCGATCATGAGCGTGCCTGCGCACGATGAGCGGGATTATGAGTTTGCGACCAAGTACGGGCTGGAGGTGCGCGTGGTGGTCGCGCCTGCGCCGGGCGGGTCGCCGGCAGAGCTGCCGTACACCTCCGATGAGGGCGTGCTGGTCGGCTCTGGCATGTATGACGGGCTCCGCGTTGAAGAAGCGCGCCGCACGATGTCGGCGTTCGCCGAGGAGCGGGGATTTGGCAGGGCCACTGTTACCTATCGCCTGAAGGACTGGGGCGTGAGCCGGCAGCGCTACTGGGGCACGCCTATCCCGATGCTCTACTGCGAGGGGCCGGGCAACGATGGCATTGTGCCGGTGCCGGAGGACCAGTTGCCCGTGCTGCTGCCGGACCAGGTCGAAGTCACCCAGCAGGGCGGGTCGCCGCTCGGCAGGGTGCCGGAGTTTGTGCAGGCGATCTGCCCCAGCTGCGGCGGCCGGGCGCGGCGCGAGACCGACACCATGGACACCTTTGTCGATTCTTCCTGGTACTTCTACCGCTATACAAGCGCGCACAACGACCAAGCTCCATTTGATACCGACACGGTGGCGTATTGGTTTCCGATCGACCAGTACATCGGCGGGGTCGAGCATGCGATCCTTCATCTGATCTACTCGCGCTTCTGGACCCGGGTGATGCGCGATTTGAACCTGATCTCCAACGACGAGCCCGCGGCGCGCCTGTTCACCCAGGGCATGGTGATCAAGGACCACCAGAAGATGTCCAAGTCGCGTGGCAACGTCGTCTCGCCAGACGAGATGATCGCGCAATACGGCGCCGATGCCGCGCGGGTCTATTCGCTGTTTGCTGCGCCGCCTGATCGCGATCTCGACTGGCAGGAAGAGGGTGTGGCAGGGGTGAGCCGCTTCTTGGGCAAGGTGTACCGCTTCGTGACGCGACATGCCCGGGCAAGTTTCGGCGCGCGTGCGGAGCTGCCGGCTTCGCTCGGGGCCGAGGAACAGGCCATGCTGCGCAAGTTGCACCAGGCGATCGCCAAGATCACGGAAGATTTCAGCGATCGCTGGCACTTCAATACTTCGATTGCCGCCATCATGGAGCTGGTCAACACGCTCAACGCGGCGGAATCGGCGATCGAGGCGGATCGTATCTCGTCTGCGGTGCTGGCCCATGTGATGGAGCGAGTGATCCTGCTGCTGGCCCCATTTGCGCCGTTCTTGTGCTGCGAGCTCTGGGAGCTGACCGGGCACAAGGCAGGTCTGCTGCGCGCGCCCTGGCCCGCGGCCGACGAAGCCCTGATGCGCGAGGAGGTGATCGAGTTCCCGGTGCAGATCAATGGCAAGCTTTGTACCGTTGTCCGGATCGCAGCCGAGGCCGACGCCGCGGCTTTCAAGGCAGCTGCACTCGCCGAGGCGAAGGTGCAGGCGCGGATCGCGGGCAAGCAGGTGGTCAAGATCATTGCGGTGCCGGGCAAGATGGTGAACCTGGTTGTAAAGTGATCGAGCCTACCCGGACCCGGCCGGCGACAGGGCCGCAGTCGTTCTTCGAGGTCGTTTCGCTGTGCTGGATGCGCCCGGGCCTGTTGCTGGTCGAGCTCGCCTGGCGATGGGCGTGCGGCGGCTTTCTGCTCATCCTCTGTGTGCTGGCCGCGCAGCGCATTGCCTCTGCCACCGGCCCTGCCATCCAGTCCACGGGCCTGTTCCACGCGAGCCTGGAGTCGGCGATCGAGGACCCGGCGCAGCTCTCAGTGGCCCTTGCCAGCACCTTCGCCATCCTGCGGCCATTCGTCACACGTGCGGCTGTCGGGCTGGCGCCGCTCGCGCTCTTGGCCTGGGCGGGGGCTTTTGCGCTGGGGCGCGCGGCGGTGCTGCGCCGCTATGACCGGTCCCTGCCGGCGCGGCCGTGGCTGATGGCGGGGGGCGAAGCCTTGCGGCTGCTGGCCATGGTTGCCCTCTGGATGGCTTGGTACGAGGCGCTCGAGTGGGCGGCGCGCTATGCGCTGGGCCCGACGACCGAAGTGCCGGGGGTGCAGACCGAGCCCAACCTGGTGCTCTACTGCGCGCTCGTGATCTGTATGACGATCGGCATCTTTGCGCTGTGGTCGCTCGTCAGCTGGTCGCTGGTGGCGGCCCCCTTGATCGCTTTGCTCGAGGGCGCCTCCTTCTCGCAAGGCTTGCGGCGCAGCCTGCAGAGGGGCCGGGTGCGCGGCAAGCTGGTGGAAGTCAACCTGGCGATGAGCGTGATCAAGCTCGGGCTGCTCGTCCTGGCGACCGTTCTGTCGGCGACGCCGCTCCCGTTTGAATCGATCATGCAGGGCTGGCCGCTCGGTGCCTGGTGGGTCTTCGTCACGCTGCTCTACCTTGCCGCTTCTGACTTCTTCAAGGTGGCGCGGTGGCTGGCGTTTCTCGAGTTCTGGCGGCTTCGTTCTCGCTGACAGGCGGGCAGACGATGGCACCGCGGTACGAGCGGGGCTTTAGACTAGTCTGGTGGAAACTTCCTCGATCGTCATCCTCGATTTCGGCTCGCAATACACACAGCTGATCGCGCGCCGGATCCGAGAGCAGAACGTCTTTTCCGTGGTGCTGCCATGCACGGCCAGCACGGCTGAGATCCTCGGGCTCAAGCCTCTGGGCCTGATTCTTTCCGGCGGTCCTTCGTCGGTCTACGATGCCGAGGCGCCGGCGGCAGACCCGGGTGTGCTCGCGCTGGGGCTGCCGGTGCTGGGCATCTGCTACGGCTTGCAATTCATCGTGCACCACCTGGGCGGCAAGGTGCGCTCGGCGGACAAGCGCGAGTACGGTCATGCAGAGGTCTCGCTGGTGGAGCGCGCCGCAGTGCCGTCGCTCTTTGCCGGATTGCCAGGCACGCTCACGGCCTGGATGTCGCATGGCGATGAGGCGCTCGAGTTGCCGGCCGGTTTCGAGGTGACGGCGCGGACGCCAAACGCGCTGGCGGCGATTGCCAATGAGGCGCGCCGGATCTGGGCGGTCCAGTTTCATCCCGAGGTGCACCATACCCGGCACGGCTCCGCGCTGCTCGGAAACTTTGTCTTCGGCATCTGCGGGGCAGCGCCCAATTGGACCCCGCAGCACTTTATCACCGAGACCATTGCCGCGATTCGCGCCAAGGTCGGCGACGGGCACGCGCTGTGCGCGATCTCGGGCGGGGTCGATTCGTCGGTGGCAGCAGTGCTGGTCGATCGCGCGATCGGGGATCGGCTAACCTGTGTTTTCGTCGACAACGGCGTGCTGCGCAAGGACGAATTTCGCAAGGTCCAGGAGAACCTGCGCGACCGGCTGGGATTGAATCTGGTCGCGGTCGACGCTTCCAAGCGCTTTCTCGACAAGCTCGCCGGTGTGACCGATCCGGAGACCAAGCGCAAGACCATCGGCCGCGAATTCATCGCGGTCTTTGACGATGAGGCGCACAGGATTCTCGAGCAGACGGGCGGCGTGGACTGGCTGGTGCAGGGCACGCTCTACCCGGACGTGATCGAATCCTCGTCGGTCAAGGGTCCGTCGCAGACGATCAAAAGCCACCACAATGTGGGCGGCCTGCCGGAGACGATGCGCATGAAGCTGATCGAGCCGCTGCGCGACTTGTTTAAGGATGAAGTCCGCCGCATCGGCCGGGAGCTGGGAATGCCGGAAGACATTTTGCAACGCCAACCCTTCCCCGGGCCCGGGCTGGCGGTGCGCATCCTGGGTGAGGTGACGGCGGAGCGCGTCACCATCCTGCAGCTTGCCGATGACATTGTTGTTGGGGAGATCAAGGCGGCGGGGCTCTACCAGCAGATCTGGCAGTCTTTCGCGGTGCTCCTGCCGGTTAAGAGTGTCGGCGTGATGGGCGACCAGCGCACGTATGCGGCAACCTGCGCAATCCGCGCGGTGCACTCTGAAGATGGCATGACGGCCGATTGGGTGCCTCTGCCGTACGAGGTGCTCCAGCGCATCTCGAGCCGCATTGTGAATGAAGTTCGAGGGATCAACCGGGTTGTCTATGACATCACCTCCAAGCCGCCAGGCACGATCGAGTGGGAGTAGGGAGCTGCTTCAACAGAGGAAAGTGGGAATAATCGATCCGCGAATCCGAGATAGGGCCGGCAGCAGGCATCTCAACCGTTAGGCAGGCGCGCCTTGAGCGAAGGCGCGATTGTGGTTCGGAGGCAGGGATGCAACGGTTGGAAGGGCGGGTAGCCATTGTCACCGGAGCCAGCTCTGGCATTGGGCAGGCGATCGCGGAACTGCTCGGACAGCAGGGCGCAAAGGTCGTCATCGATTACGTGGGTGCGGCCGAGGGTGCGCAGCAAACGCTCGAGCAAGTGACTGCAAACGGTGGGAAGGGGATTCTCTTCGAGGCCGACGTCTCCAAAGCCGGCGACGTAGCAGCGCTGGTAGAAAAAGCCTGGACGACCTTTGGGAGTGCGGACATCCTGGTGAACAATGCCGGGCTTGAGCGGAAGGCTGACTTCTGGGATGTGACCGAAGCCGACTACGATCTGGTGCTGAACGTAAATCTCAAAGGCGCTTTTTTCCTAACGCAGGCATTTGTGCGGAAACTGCGCGACGCAAAGAAGCCAGGCCGCGTCATCAACATAAGTTCTGTACACGAAGATATGGCCTTCCCCAGCTTTGCGACTTACTGCGTGAGCAAGGGAGGGATGCGCATGCTGATGCGCGACCTGGCCGTCGAGCTTGGACCGCTCGGCATCACCGTGAACAACATTGCGCCAGGCGCGATCGTTACTCCGATCAATGCCAGACTTATGAACGAGAAAGACAAGTTAGAGGAACTTACCGCGAAGATACCGCTCGGCCGGCTGGGGACGACGCTGGACGTGGCGAACCTGGTGGCATTTCTCGCCTCCGACGAAGCCGCATATATCAATGGCGCAACCCTGACCGTTGACGGCGGCCTCTCCCGCAGTTACCACGAGCAATAGCGAGCGATGGCAGCGCACATCGAAGACTATGCCCTGATCGGGGATTGCGAAACCGCTGCGCTGGTCAGCAGAAACGGTTCGATCGACTGGCTCTGCTGGCCAAACTTCGCCTCGGACGCCTGCTTTGCAGCTCTGCTGGGCGGGGAAGAGAACGGGTTCTGGCGCATCGCCCCGGGGACCTCCGCCGGCTTTGCGCCGGAAGAGCAATGGTCGCTTACGCGCCGCTATGTGGACGATACGCTGGTGCTTGAAACCACCTTTGAACGCGAAGGCAGTCTGGTCCGACTTACCGATTTCATGCCGGTTCGCGCGGGACATGCGCACATCGTGCGGATCGTCGAGTGTGTGCAGGGGAAGGTGGAGTTGCGCATGGAACTCGCAGTGCGCTTCGGTTACGGCCGGATCATTCCCTGGGTGACGCATAAGGAGGGCGGTGTCCGGTGCGTTGCCGGGCCGGACATGGTGGTGCTTCATAGCCCGGCTGAAACCCATGGAGAGGGCCAGAGAACGGTGGCCGCGTTATCGATCGCGGCGGGCGAAAGTCATGCCTTTACCCTGAGCTACGGCGAGTCGGCGGGCGGAGAGCCGTCGTCGATCGACGCGCGCAGGGCCCTGGTGCAAACGCGGGCGAACTGGCAGCGGTGGGCGGCGAAGTCCAACCCGGCCGGTAAGTACTCTGAGGCAGTGCGGCGATCGATGATCACGCTGAAGGCGATGACATTTCGCCGCACCGGCGGGGTGGTCGCGGCAGTCACGACCTCGCTCCCGGAGGCGCTGGGCGGGCCGCGCAACTGGGACTATCGCTACTGCTGGCTGCGCGACTCCACCTTCACCTTGCTCGCACTGATGAACGGCGGTTACTACAAGGAGGCCGAGGCCTGGCAGGACTGGCTGCTGCGCGCGATCGCGGGCAGCCCCGAGCAGGTGCAGATTATGTACGGCATTCGCGGCGAGCGCCATCTACTCGAGTGGGAAGTTCCGTGGCTTACCGGGTACGAGCACTCGAGCCCGGTGCGGATTGGCAATGCGGCGGCCGAGCAGCTGCAACTGGATATTTATGGCGAAGTGATGGATGCGTTTTTTCACTCCCTGCAGGGGGTAAAGAAGCAGCGGCCACAGGACTTCTACCTGCAGCAAGCACTTATCGAGCACTTAGGCACGATATGGAGACAGCCGGACCAGGGAATCTGGGAGTCTCGTTCCGGGCCTCAGCAGTTTACTTACTCGAAGATGATGGTGTGGGTAGCTTTCGATCGCGCGATCCAGATCGCGGAAGCCCTCGGGCCCGCCGTACACGATGCACCGCTGGGCGCATGGCGGGCGCTGCGCGAGCAGATTCATGCGGAGATCTGCGCGAGGTCGTACAACGAAAAAGTAGGCGCCTTTACGCAGATGTATGACTCGGATCTGCTCGACGCTGCATTGCTGCTGATGCCGGTGGTCGGCTTTCTTCCGCCTGAGGATCGGCGCGTACGGGGGACGATCGAAGCGATTGAGCGCAAGCTGATGCGTGACGGCTTGCTGCTGCGCTATGACACGAGCGCATCCTCGGATGGGCTGCCTCCGGGAGAGGGCGTGTTCCTGGCATGCAGCTTCTGGATGGTGACCTGCCTGAAAATGATAGGTCGCGATACGGATGCCCGCGCGCTCTTTGAGCGTCTGCTCGCGCTGCGCAATGATGTGGGGCTGCTTTCGGAAGAGTATGACGTAGACAAACGCCGGCTGGTCGGAAATTTTCCGCAGGCTTTTTCGCATATTGCCCTCGTCAACGCAGCCTTTGCATTGGAGCGACCGGATGCGCGTTGCCGCCATCATCGCAAGCCAAGCCCGGGGAAGCCGATAGCGGCACACCCCGAGGATGCGGGCGTCGAAGAGCTTGATCCGCATCCTATCTCAACAGCGTCCGGGGAAACAGTGGAAAAGAAAGGTAACTGATCGATGCACGTGTTCAAGGTTTGGGCTCCGAAAGCCAAGAGTGTTGAGGTCCGGATTCAAGAGCGGAAGTATCCTCTGGGGAAGATCGATGGAGGCTGGTGGCAGACCGAGGTAGAAGATGCCGGGCCAGGTACCGAGTACGCTTATCTGTTGGACGGCAAGGCCCAGCCGCTGCCGGACCCGCGTTCGGCCTCGCAGCCGCAAGGTGTCAATGGTCCGTCGCAGATTGTCGATCATGGAGCGTTTGCATGGACCGATGCCGCCTGGCATGCGCGGCCGCTGCAGAGTGCAATCATCTACGAGTTGCATGTCGGTACCTTTACGCCGGAAGGCACATGCGATGCTGCTTTGACAAAGCTCCCGCATCTGAAGGACTTAGGCATCACGCACATTGAGTTGCTGCCCTGTGCACAGTTCCCGGGCACAAACGGCTGGGGATATGACGGCGTGGACCTATTTGCCCCGCACGCTGCCTATGGTGGCCCTGATGGGTTGAAGCGCTTTGTGGATGGAGCCCACGCCCAAGGATTCGCGGTGATCATGGATGTGGTCTACAACCATTTTGGGCCATCGGGGAACTATATCGGGAGCTTCGGTCCTTACTTCACCGACATCCATAGGACGCCTTGGGGCGACGCCGTCAATCTCGAGGATGCGGGTAGTTATGAAGTCCGGCGCTTCTTTTGCGACAACGCGCTGATGTGGCTTCGGGATTACCACATGGATGGTCTGCGATTGGACGCGGTCCACGCCTATATCGATCGATCGGCGCTGAACTTTATGGAGCAGCTCGGTATCGAGGTCCGGGCACTGGAAGGAGTGACCGGGCGGCACTACAGTTTGATTGCAGAGAGCGATCTCAATGATCCGCGCATCGTTCTCCCCCGCGAGGCGCAAGGATACGGCCTGGATGCGCACTGGAGTGACGACTTTCACCACGCGCTGGTGGCTTTGCTGACGGGAGACCGTAGCGGATACTATGCTGACTTTGGCGACTTTGCAGACTTAGCGAAGGCGTTGATGGAAGCCTATGTTTTTGACGGCCAGTACTCAGCTTACCGGCAGCGTGCGCATGGGCGCCCGGCGCGTGGCCTGCCCGGGTGGCGCTTTCTCGGGTACTCGCAGAATCATGATCAGGTCGGAAATCGTGCCAAGGGTGAGCGCCTGGAACACGTAACCGATATCGCCCGCGCAAAGATTGCGGCGGCGCTTACCTTCGCCGCTCCTTTTTTGCCGATGCTCTTCCAGGGAGAAGAGTGGGCTGCGTCTTCGCCCTTCCAGTACTTTACCGATCATGAAGATCAAGAGCTGGCACGCCTGGTTTCAGAGGGGCGCAAGAAAGAATTCGGGGCGTTTGGCTGGGACCCGGACGATGTCCCCGATCCGCAGGTTGCGTCCACGTTCTTAGATTCCAAGCTGCATTGGGAGGAACTGGCGCAGCCCAAGCATGCAGACATGCTGGACTGGTACAAGCGATTGATTGCTCTTCGAAAAGCGAAACCTGAGCTGGCGGATGGTCAGCTTGACCAGGTGGATATCGATTTTGACGACGAGGCTCGGTGGTTCTCCATGCAGCGGGGAGGCATCGTGCTGGTGTTTACGGTCAACGAGCAAGGCTACTCTGCCGGCCTTGAAGATGGTGTGGAGCTGCTCCTGGCGTCCGACTCTTCGATCACGATTGAGGACGGCGAGCTGACTCTTCCCGGGGTGGGCGTGGCTCTGCTCTCGATCGCTTAGGCGGCGTTGCGCGGGAGCAGGTCGAGCCCAACTGGCCCGAAGTTACCAGATCTGCTCATGGGCACTGCGCGAGCCTGCCGCCGGAACATTTTGAGGGGAGCACGATTGTTGTAGACCGGTGCCCCCGGGGAAGGCGACTTGGCGAGCGGGGCAGCTCTGGGATTCGCATACGGGAAGGCGGCTCAGGTGGTAGAGCAGATCCTTGCGAGCATCTCCCGAAGGATAGACCGCAAGGATCTCACGACGCAAACCGCCCAGTTTGCAGAGCCAGGGTCCGATTTCGTGCGGCAGCAGTGCATCGATCTCGGCGCGCAGGCGCTGGGCGACCGAGGGGCTTTCCCCAGCGGTCGAGATAGCAATCTGCAGCTTGCCCCGGCTTACAACCGAGCCATAGTAGAAGTCGCAATGGGGCGGGTCATCGACTGCATTACACAGGATGTTATGGGCGACCGCGAGACGGTACACATGCTGGTTGACGTGCGCGTGATTTGTGCCGGAGACGATGACAAAAGCGCCCTCGATATCAGAGTCGAGGAACTCACGCTGATGCCAGGTGATCGCTTTCTGTTCTGCCAGGCGCACGATCTCCGGCCGGGCCCAGGGCGCAACGACGGTCACATGGGCCAGTGAGTGGACCAGGCTTTCTATCTTGCCCGAGGCGACCTCGCCGGCTCCCACAACAAGGCAGCGCCGGCCTTCGAGTTTGAGGAAGACGGGCAGAAGGCTCATGCGTCCGACCCTGGCTCCGGACCAGCCGTGTCGCGAGTCACAGCGGCCAAGACTTCGCCCGCCAACTGGGCGCGCAGTTCGTCATTACTATGGCGGGCAAAGTAGGCGCGAAGATTTTCTTCCGGCCGCCGGGCAGATTGGTAGCTGTTTAGCAGGCGCTCGATTGCAGAAGGCACCTCGGTGGCCGGGATGCGATAACCGACCGGGCGCCCCGTCGAGGCATGTGCACCCACCGATCCGCCCACGCAGAAGTAGTACGCATCGATCAGCTTGCCGTCCTGTTTTATCTTCTTGCCCTCGATGCCGATGTCGGCAATCCAGTGTTGGCCGCAGCTGTTCGGGCAGCCGGTCACGTGCAATTTCAGCTGCTGGTCAAAGCCGGGGATCCGTTCTTCGAGCTCGTCGACGAGCCAACGGGTAAAACCTTTGGTCTCGGTGATGGCGAGCTTGCAGAACTCCGTGCCTGTGCAGGCAATGGCGCCTCGCCAGAACGACGAACCTTCAACGCGCAGATCGATCCTACGCAACTCTTCGACCAACTCACCCGCATGCTCGGTAGGGATATTGACGAAGATCAGGTTCTGCATCACGGTTGTACGCAGATGACCGTTCCCGAATCGCTCGGCGAGTTCGGCCGCGGCTGCGAGTTGGTCGCCGGTAAGTCGGCCGCGAAGTACCGAGGCGCCCACGTAGCTAAGCCCGCGCTGTTTCTGTGCGTGGATGCCTACGTGATCTCGATAGATGTCATCAGGTACCCGTTCCGCAACTGCGGGGTCGAGTGCATAGCCGAGGCGCTTGTGGATCTCGGCAAGAAAGGTTTCGGGGGTCCACGCATGGCGCAGGAACAGGTACTTCAGTCGTGCGTGGTCGCGATTCTCGCGCAGGCTTTGCTGGTCGCGAAAGATCTCTGCAATGACACGCGCCACAGCGACGGCCTGGCCGGGATGCACAAAAGCGTCGAGCTTCACGGCAAGGTGGGGCTCTTTGGACAACCCGCCCCCGACGCGCAACGAGAAACCTACTTCTTCTCCGCGCCGCACCGCGGTAAGGCCTATATCGTTGATCTCGGGGTAGGAGCACCAGACAGGGCAGCCCGTCACCGTAATCTTGAACTTACGTGGCAAGTTATAGAAAGCCGAGTTGCCGACCAGGTCGCGCTGTATTTCGGCTGCGAGTCCGGACGCATCGAGTATCTCTTCGTGGTCGATGCCGGCGAGTGGGCAGCCGGTTACGTTGCGCACGACATCGCCGCAAGCGCCGCGTGGCGAAAGGCCAATCGAGTCCAACGTATCGACAATCTCAGGCAGCGACTCGATGGTGAGCCAGTGCAGCTGGATGTTCTGGCGAACGGTAATGTCAGCGAGGTTGCGCGCGTATTTTCTGGTGAGACCGGCGATAACGCTGAGCTGGTGTGCAGTGAGCAGCCCGGCCGGCATGGCGATGCGCATCATGAAGAAATCCGTCGTGACGCCTTCCCCGCCCTTGCCCCCGGTGACGCCCGCGCCGTCGCCCTGCGTGTAGATGCCCCACCACTTGAAGTAGGCCGAAGCCCACTCGGGCAGCACGCTCGAGCGGCCTTCGCGGGCAAACTGGCGCACCTCGTCAAAGACGTCCCAGGGATTCTTTTCGCGCTTCAGGCGTTCGACCTTCTGCGCCTTTGTTTCTTTGATGGGGATTGCGTCGGGCATGGAGACTCCGGGGGCTGTGAAGCGAAAAGCCCGCTCGGTGTGAGGACCAGGCGGGCTCTTCAGTGAACTCGAGGTTGCTGCGTGGATCAGTCCAGAGGAGAGCCGTGCGTAGGAGCTGGGCAACAGATACGCACGGGCGACCGGTGGCTTTTCCGCATATCTAAAGAATACTTAGGCCCGAGCAGGTGCGTCAATCAAGGCGGCCCGCCGGAGCAGCCGCAGCTTGGAGCAAGGTCAACAGCGAAAGCCTTTGCTGGGCAGCTCTCAGAAGGTGAACGTCGTTTGCAGGAAGATCCTCCGGGCGGCTGAGTTGGACGAAAAGATCATCCCGGCCAGCGCATTCGACTTGCCGAAGATGGGTGAGTCGATGGTCCCGGTAGGGGCTGCGTAGTTGATCACGTTAAACAGGTTTAAGGCCTGCGCGTTGAAGGTCAGGTTATAGCGTTTTCCCGTGTTCGCCCCGCCTCCCCCTGGACCACCTCCACCCGGACCGCCGCGTCCACCCCCGGGGCCGCCACGCCCGCCGCCGCCGGGAGGAGGGCCACCGCGCGGAGGCGGGCCGCCATCCTGGATGCCTGCCGGGCCGGTGCGGGCGCCAAAGCCGAAGGTCTTGCTGACGCGCAGATTGAAGGTGAACAGGGCAGGGCCGTCGCCGGCGTTGACCGGGATCGGCGCTGCGCCGGCGACGGGCGCCGTGTTGAAGGAGCCGTAGGAATTGGTAACCACGTTCGGCGCCCCGGGTGTTCCGTAAGACGGACGATCGTTGAAAAACGAGTCGCCATTCTCATCCTGGGAGAGCGTGATGTTGAAGGGCTGGCCTGAATTGGCCACGATGAACGGCGAAAGGCGAAAGTAATGAGGCGCCGAGTAGGTACCGATCAGGAAGAGGCGATTGCGCACGTCAAAAGAGGCGCGGCCATAGTCCTGCTTGAGGTTGAGCGAGTTGGAAGGATTGGTGCTAACCCCGCCCGTATCGGAGTTCGCGAAGCCGAGCCCGTAGAAGCCGAACAGCGAGAGCGTTTTGGTAAAGTGCGCGTTGATGTTCAGAAAGAGCTGGTTCTGGTTATAGAGCCCTTCAGAAAAGTACTGGTAGACGTTGCCGAGGGAGGCATCGTAGACGGGGGAATAGGGCGCGTTCGCGTTGATTGTATCGAGCGCGTGCACGCCGTGCGAGTGGATGTAGGTGACCGACATGGTCGAGCCTTTGTTGAGCTGGTGGTCGAGCCCGATCGAGGCCTGCATGTTTAAGGGCGCGTGCAGGTTGGGGCCAATCTCATAGCGCGCCGGGGCCAGGCTGCTGGCGGTCGATGAGCTGGAAGCGGTCGAGGAGGCGCCGGCGGCGCACGTGCTCAGGGTGGTGGTCGCATCGGGAAGGCCGTCGGGCAGGTAGCAGCCGGGATTCTGAACCACGCTCTCCTGCTGCACCACACCGTTGTTGCGTGCGGCGTTGAGCACCTGGGCGACTCCGAAGCGGTCGTAGAAGAAGCCGAAGCCTGCACGCACCACATCCTTGGTGGGCTTGCCGTTGTGCATGAGGCCGTAGGCGAGCGCCAAGCGCGGGGCGAAGTCGGAATGATCGTGAATGTCGTTCTGGGTCTCCCAGCGGAGGCCATAGGAGAAAGTCAAGTTCGGCTTGACCTTCCAGTCATCCTGGTAGAACAGCGCGCCGTCGATCAGGTTGACCTCGGCCTTCGGGCTGCCGGCAACGAAGACCAGCTGGCTCGGTCCGCCGCCATTGGCCTGGATCTGTGCGAAGGTCTGACCGTTGTTCTGACCGTAGAGGGTGGCTGCATAGGCCTCAAGCGCGCTTACGGTGCCGGGGGTCGCATCCGGTACGCCGCCTACGTTGCAGCTGGTGCCGGAAGGGCAGGGGCGCGAACCGAAGGTAAACGTACCATTGAAGTTTGAGTTGGCGGTATTGGCTTCGCGCGTGGCGCGCAGGCGTCCGCCGATGTTCAGGGCGTGGCTTTTGAGCGCGACCTCGACCAGGTCCGATAGCTCGTAGCGGTCGGTGTGATCGCTGATGGTCTGCTCGCTGTTGCCGCCGAAGGTCTGGAAGCCCTGCACCTGGACCTGCGGCGTGGCCCCGGTGGGGGTTTGCGTGGAGCGATCGTAGAGCAGCTGCAGGTGGACTTCGTTGATGACCTTCGGGCTGATGACGGTAGTGTTGCTGAGCTGGAGGGTGTTCTCGCTCGAGGTGTCCTGGTAGGCCTGGGACTGGAGGGAAAACTGGCCGACGCCCTGGTTGTGCTGGGTGTTGTTCTCATACTGGTAGCGCAGCACGAGGGTGTTTTTTTCGCCCAGTTGCAGGTCGAGCCGGGGGCTGATGTTGGTGCGGGTGGTCGGGGTGTCGAGGCCCCCGTTGTAGTTAGCCTGGACGTAGTCGGCGGTGTTTGCGTAGTTGCCCGCGGCGAAGTCGCCGTTCACCTCCCCGAGCAGCCGATAGGCGCTGATGATGGAGGCATCCTCAATGTTGCGCCGCTCGGCACTGATGAAGAAAGAAGCATGTTTGTTGATCGGGCCGCTCACCGTGCCGTTGTACTGGTAGGAGTCGTAATCCGGAATGTTCTTGGTAAAGGGGTTGCCGGTGTTGAACTGGCGCATGTTGCCCTGGATAAAGCCCTGGCCGTGGTACTTATCGGAGCCGGGCTTGGTCAGGATCTCGACCCGGCCGAAGCCGAGCTTGTCGAACTGGGCACCGTAGGGGTTCTGGTTGACGCGGATCTCGCGGATGGCTGACTTGGGGGGTAGTTGGCCGCCGGTGAAGCCATCGATGTAGACCTGGCCGCCGCTCGGTCCGGCGGCAGGGCCGGCGAGTGCGGTCAGTTCATCGGATAGCTCGTCGGGGTCATCGGAGAGGGCGTCGAGGTCAGCTCCTTTGATGACAACGCTGTTCGCGTTGGCGTCGGGGTCGACGCTGACGGCGGGTGTGTCGGCGTTGACCTGCACATTCTGCTGGGCGGTCTGGACTTTCAGCGTCGCGTTGAAGAGCTTGGCCTGCGGGGCAGTCAGGGTGATGGCGCGTGAGTCGAGCGGGGCGAAGCCGGGGGCGACGACGAGCACGATGTAGGTGCCGGGCGCAACGCTCGCGACCTGGTAGCTGCCGTCGTCGCCGGTGGTGGCGCGGGCGACGGTGTGGCCGTCGGCGGTGGTCAGGCTGACGACCGCCCCGGGTATGACCGCGCCGGTCGGGTCAGTCACCTGTCCGTGCAGGCTGGCCATGCCGGCTGCCGGGGTGACTTGGGCATGGACCGGTGGCATGAGGGGGAGAGCAGGCAGGGCAAGAAGCAGAGAGAGGCAGGCTTGTTTCACAGGTCTCCAATGGTTCCTAGGCGAGAGCGAGAGAGTGGATGCTGCTCACGCATGCAGACGAGCGTTTTTTGCCAAGCCGCTCCGCGGAGCGGCTTGGCAGTTTGTTTGCTGAGGGTGCTTGTCGAAGAGCGGTGCGCGCGTGTTTCTGTTTCTGAAAACCCTCTTGCTGACAGGCAAGAGGATCGACGAGTGCTGCGCATGATGGCCGTGCGCGCCGCGATGTTACTGTGCCGCAGCGGCGTCGCCTCCACTCAGGTTCCAGGATGCGGAAAACAGATTCTGGCCGGCCCCGCTCGAAGAGCTTTAGAGCAGCGGCTCGACGCCGGCGATCAGGGTGATAGCGGTGGCGTCGTCGCCGCCGCCTTTTGAGGCGACCACCATAATGGCATCGCCCTTCTTGAGTTCGAGCAGGGTCACAGAGGGAGCATGCTGCAACAGGGTGGCAGTGTCGCCGGCGCGGCCTCGCCCGGCCGGCGCATCCCCCGGCGGAGGCATGCCGGCGGCGC
>CAZZYH010000036.1:0-24813 GCA_964658225.1 Vulcanimicrobiota bacterium
GCCGCGCTGGAGACCAGCGCTGGAGTTCTAGGACGCGAGTTTTCTTCTGCTCTGCTTCTTTGGCTTGGCCACAGCCTTTGCTGCTGCACCGGTCTTGCACACGCCTTGCTGCTCGAGGGTTGCCTGCGGAGCGCCGGTGCCGATCGTCGACTGTCTTACCACCAGAGTTGGCGTGAGCAGGATGGTCTTAGGCTTGGCCAGCTTTTTGCCTACCAGGTCAAGGGCGAGCCGAGCAGCGGCCTCGCCCAGCTGCGCCGTAGCTTGGTCGACAGAGGTGAGCGGGATCTGAAGATATTTCGAGTACCGCACATTGTCGAAGCCGACAAACGCCATATCTTTCGGAATGGATACCCCGGCATCGAGCGCGGCCCGCATCGCGCCGATGGCCACAACATCGTTGTGGCAGAACACACCATCCGGCCTGGACCCGCTCTTGAGCAAGGCCTGCATCATTTCATAGCCGGCATCATCTCCCAGGTCTTCCACCTGCGGGCTGGACAAGACAAACTCATCTTTGAGCACCAGGTCATGATCGCGCAGCGCCATCCTGAATCCCCGGAACCGATCCGCCGCCGAACTGAGGTCGGGGCTGCCGATGTAAGCCAGGCGCCTGCGCCCGATGGCGATCAAATGCTCGGTCGCGACTCTTCCGCCGGCATAGTCGTCGGTTCCTACAAAGTTCGCGCGCAGATGAGGAAAGGGACGATCCAGTAAAACGAATGGCGTGCTCTGATTGTGGATACTCAGAAAACCCTCGAGGACCGGCTGACAAGAGGCGATCAAGAGCACGTCCACACCGCGCGCCAGCATCATGCGGATTTCCGACTGCTCTACTTCGGCGTTCTCTTCCGAGGAAGCCAGGATCAGGCCGTAGGATTGTTTGCGCAGAGCGCTGCCGATCGACTTGGCCAGCTCGGCAAAAAATGGATTCAGCAGGTCAGGTACGATCAGGCCGACAATGAACGATTGCCCGGTGACCAGGCTGCGGGCGGTGAGGTTCGGCTGATAGTCGAGCTCCTTGATGCGAGCCAGCACCCGCTCGCGAGTCGACGCGCTGATATCTGTCTTGCCACGGATGGCCTTGGAGACCGTGATGACGGAGACATTCAGATCGCGCGCGATGTCTTTGAGACGAACCGCCATGGATTCCTTACCGATAGATCGCTTCGATGCGGCCGCGAACAGCGTCTCTCCGGGCCTGCGCAAAGTGAGCATACATCAAGGAACTCCCGAACGGTAACGCTACCCCAGGGGCACGGTCTACGCCCGGGAACGCGGACGTCCCTGCAGTCTGCGTCGATTCGGGGCATTTGACTTCACCAACTCTCGTGATAGAGTTAGCGTTACCGTTTCGCGTAAGCCCCCCAAATCCATGTGCCCCAGGTAGATCACGCAAGGGATAAGCTCAGTGCCGCAAAAGCTTGACAATCCGGCCAAGGTCGGACTGTGGGGAGCCGTGTCGGCCAACGTGCTCAACATGATCGGTGTAGGGCCCTTTATCACCATCCCGCTGGCCCTGGCCGCAATGGGCGGACCTCAGGCGGTCGTCGGCTGGATCCTGGGCGCACTGCTCTCGATGTGCGACGGAATGGTGTGGGCGGAGCTGGGCTCGGCCATGCCTTACTCAGGCGGTCCCTACTTCTATCTGCTCACCGCCTTCGGCCCCCGGACTTTCGGCCGCTTGTTCAGCTTTTTGTTTCTCTGGCAGGCGATGGTGCTGGGACCGATTTCGATTGCCGGCGGCGCGGTTGGCTTTGCCCAGTATGCCAGCTTTCTGCTGCCCCACCTGCAGCACGGGACGTTCGTGCTGATCGCCGCCTCTGTCTGCCTGATCAACACCTTTCTGCTTTACCGAAACATCCGCTCCATCTCCTATGTTTCGATCGGCATCGCCGCGATCGTGCTGGGCACAACGGCCTGGATCATCATCAGCGGCCTGATGCATTTTCATCCCGCCCTGGCCCTGGACTTTCCCCCGCATGCCTTCCACCTGAACCGGGCGTTTTTCCTAGGGCTGGGTTCGGCAAGCCTGATTGCGGCCTACGACTACGGCGGCTACTACAACGTGTGCTTGATCGGCAATGAGGTCTCCGCTGCCCGCAAGAACATTCCTCGCTCCATCCTGCTCTCGATCGTAGTGGTGGCGGCCATTTACCTGATCATGAATGTTGCCATCCTCGGGGTTGTGCCTTGGCGAGAAGGCATACAGTCCAAGGCGATCGTGGCCGATTTTATGACCCACATTTACGGTAGGGCGGGTGGGACGACGATAGCCATCCTGATCCTGATTGCCGCCTTCGGCTCCGTCTTCGCAATCCTTCTCGGCTACTCGCGCATACCGTATGCAGCGGCTGTCGAGGGCCAGTTCTTTTCTGTTTTTTCCCGCCTGCATCCGAACGGGGGCTTCCCTCACATTTCCGTGCTGAGCGTGGGCTTTCTGTCCGCGCTCGCTTGTCTGTTCAGCCTCGAAAACCTGATCACAGCCTTGATTGTGACCCAGACCCTGCTGCAATTCGCAGGGCAGTGCGTTGCCGTGATCCTGCTCCGGAACCGGCAGCGCGAAGCAGCCAATCAACCCGACAACGTGTACCGAATGCCTTTGTTCCCCTTGCCCGCACTGATCGCGCTCGCCGGCTGGACCTACATCGTGGTGACTAGCGGCGTTCGTTATATGGCGATCGCGGGCGTTTTTCTTCTCGGAGGAGTGGCGGTGTTTTTGTTCCGTGCCAAGCAGCAAGCGCAATGGCCGTTTGCAGAGGTGCCCGCATGACCAAGCGTTGGGACGCTGTCGTCGTCGGGCAGATCTATATCGATCACGTCTTCTCCGGCCTGCGGGACTGGCCCCGCCCGGGTGAAGAGATCTTCACGCGCAACTACACCCGGGAGGTTGGCGGGGGGGCGGCCATTACGGCCTGCGGCCTTGCCTTGCTCGAACGCAAGACTGCGGTCTTCGGGGTGGTGGGGGATGCGGAAGGAGATTGGATCAAGCGGCGTCTGGATGGGTTGGGGGTGGACACGAGCCATCTCCGGCAGGGCGCAGGCAGCTCGGGGGTTACGGTCAGCGTGTCGGTGGGAGACGATCGTTCCTTTTACAGCTACGCGGGCACCAACGAGTTGCTCGACGACTACCTTGCTTCGCCGGATCTGGTAGCGCTGCTCGAGCAGGCCTCTCATGTGCATTTCGCGGTGCCCCTGGAGCGGCGATTGGCACAGGTGCTCGTTCCCGCATTGAAGGCCGCCGGCTGCTCGATTTCCCTCGATGTGGGCTGGCAGCCTGAGTGGTATGGAGATCCGGAAAACCTGCAGACCTGTCGCGAGATCGATTACTTTCTGCCCAACCAGAAGGAGGCACAGTACCTTACGGGCAAGCAAAGGCCGGAGGATGTACTGGAAGGCCTGGAGCGGCTCGGATTCACGCATGTGGTGGTGAAGCTGGGATCTGCCGGCGCGGCTATCCACACCGGGGGACGGATGTTGCAGGTCCCCTCTCCCCGCATCCAGGTGGTCGATACCACCGGCGCCGGCGATGCCTTCGATGCGGGCCTGATCGATGCCGTACTCGATGGCGAAAAGGCGGAACAGATGTTGCAAAGAGCCGCCGCTTGCGGCGCTCTATCGACCCGGATGCCGGGAGCCCTGATGGCCCTGGCCACGCGTTCTGACCTACAGGAGATTTATGAGCAATCGTAAGGTAGCCTTGATCGGGGGCGGGGGTGTCCGGACGCCCCTGGTAATCTTCGGAGTCAATGAATCGGCAGCACACCTGGGCGTCGATGAGATGGTTCTCTACGATGTGGATCACGAGCGTGCCCGGGTGATGGGTGAGCTGGGCGAGGCGCTGATTGCGCGCGAGGGAGGCAGGCTGAAACTGCGCGTGGCCTCAAGCCTTGAAGACGCGATCGCCGGTGCGGCCTTTGTCCTCACCGCGATCCGGGTCGGCGGGATCCGGGCACGGGCGATCGATGAGCGCATTTCGATTGAGAACGGCTATCCCGGACAGGAGACCACCGGCCCGGGCGGCGTCGCTATGGGATTAAGAACGGCGGCGGTTGCGATTGACTATGCACGGGTGATCGAACGCCTAAGCCCCGAAGCATGGATGATCAATTTCACCAATCCTGCCGGCCTCATCACCCAGGCGGTCAGCCACAATACGGGTGTTCGCGTGATCGGTATCTGCGATACGCCCACCGAACTGTTTCACCGCATCGCGCTCGCACTCGGGGCGCGGCCGGAAGAGGTGCATTGCGATTACATCGGGCTCAACCACCTGGGCTGGGTCCGACGCGTTCTTCTCCGCGGCGAGGATGTGACGGCCAAACTGCTGGCCGACGACAATGCGCTGCGGAGTCTCTACCAGGCGGCGCTCTTTGACTTCGATCTTCTGCGCAGCCTGCAGTTGATCCCCACAGAGTACCTCTTCTTCTATTACAGCCGTAGCCGAGCCCTGGCCAATCAGCGCCTCGCCGGCGCCACGCGCGGCGAAGAGATCGGCAAGCTCAATGCGGAACTCTTCCAGCAACTCGCGGCTGCGATCAACGACAAGAAGCCGCATGAGGCGCTTACCCTCTACGCTGACTATCTCAATCAGCGGTCAGGATCCTACATGCAGCTCGAGGCGAGCGGGGGCACTGCCTTTGATACCTCGCACGCGCTTACCGAGGATCCTTTCCGTGTGGCGACCGGCTACCATCGAATCGCGCTCGACACGATGAACGCGCTTTGCAGCGAACAGCCAAGCAGAGTGGTCATCAACACACGCAATCATGGCGCCATCCCGGACCTCGAGTACGAGGACATTGTGGAAGCACCCTGCGCGATCTCAAAGCACGCGATCGTTCCGGAGCACTGCGGACCGCTGCCTGAGGAAGTCCGCGGGTTGGTCCTCGGCGTAAAAGCCTATGAGCGGGCCGCGATTCTCGCCGCAACTACCGGTTCGAAGGACTACGCGCGCAAGGCCATGCTTCTCTATCCGGCCATCGGGGAGTGGGAACCCTCCGCAGATCTTCTTCGGGAGTTCGCCGCCAAGAGTCCCGAGTTCCCGGTGCTCCACGCACGCTGAGAGAGGGCCGGGGTCCAACCGGTAGCGCTACCGCAATTGCTTGTCAAATCTCGGGAAAAAATTGCCGGCTGATATCCCTTGCCTGCGCCACGCCGATGCAACTTAGGGCACTTGTTTCGAAGTAAGAAAATAAATATTGCGTGAAGCGTTAGCGATAACGTAAAGTTTTACCGAATCAGAGTCCACTCTTTTTTTGAGGGCCAGTCGCAGCGCTCGACCGGCACGGGTGGGTGCCTTTGCCCAACCCCGGAGCTGCGAGGCAGACGCGGACGGGTATGCCATCCGAGTCGCTACCGCTTTCTTGCGGCGAACGATTTCAAGAAGGCCTGGCCCTCAAAGTCCCGGGAGACTCGCTTTTCATACCGCCCTTATCGATCGAAGACAAGTCCTCGCACCTATGCAGCAAACATCTCGGAGGCAGGCTCATGAACCGTATCTTTCGCCTGATCTACAGGCCTGAAATCCAAGCACTGACACATACCGCGTCTACCGCGATCCTGAGCGCCGCCTTGATCTGTACGCTCGGCGTCTACGTTCCCGCGGCTGCTGCGCAGTCCAGTACCAGCGCGCAACTTACCGGGTCGGTGACCGATCCGAGTGGCAGCGCTTTGCCCGATGTCCACGTGACGGCAACCAACTCGGGCACCAACCTTTCGGTCACCGTGGACAGCGACAAAGCAGGCAACTATATCTTCAACGCTTTACCTGCCGGCCAGTATGAGTTGAGCGTCACCAAAGATGGATTTGCGCCGCTTCGGGAAACAGGAATCACGCTCACGGTGGGTCAGGCAGCAACCCTCAATCTGCCCCTGAAACTTGGCGGCGCCCAGGACAGTGTAACGGTGAGCGGAGGAGCGGAGCTCATCAACACGACCAGCCCCGCGATCAGCCAGGTCGTCGATGAGGCCACCATCAAGGAGCTGCCCCTCAATGGCCGCGATCCCGGCACGCTGGTCTTCCTTTCAGCAGGCGTAACCAATGAATTGCAAAGTCAGGCATCCACCCTGCAGACCACGAACTCCTTCCCGAACGAGTCAGGCGCATCGGCGGGCGGGCAACGGCAGGGCAGCACCTGGTACCTGCTCGATGGTGTCTCGCATATGGACACCTATCTGCTGCTCGCACTTCCCTTCCCCAATCCCGATGCCACTCAGGAGTTCCGCGTCATCTCCAACAACTTCGATGCGCGCAACGGCTTTGCTCCGGCCGCCATTGTAAGTATCGAGACCAAGTCAGGAACAAACAAGTATCACGGGGGCGCCTTTGAATTCCTGCGCAACGGATACTTTAATGCCGCCAATCCCTTCAGCGGACTTGTGGATGGGCTGCACCGAAACCAGTTTGGCGGATACCTGGGAGGGCCGGTCCCGCACTTTCAAGACAAGCTCTTTTTCTTTGGCAACTACCAGGGAACGCGGCAAAGCTACCAGGGCAACACGAACATAACCTTTACGCCCACGCAAGCCGAACGCAATGGGGACTTCACGGCGCTCTTGGCGGGACCGGATCCTATCGTGCTGCCTGCACCGTTTGTCGGAAATAAGATCGACCCCAGTCTCTACAGCCCCGGCGCCGTCAAGTTGCTCAACTACATTCCCCTCGGCCAGAATGCGCAGACCGGCCAGACCAACGTTGTCGACCCCGTGCAGCCCACTTTCTACAACGAATACACGGCGCGGCTCGATTACAACCTGAATGACAAGCAGCGCTTCTTCGTTCGCAGCTTTGTCAACTACTACACGCAGAAGGCGGAGACCACGCCGAACAACATCCTGGTGGGCGTCGCCGGAACCAACGGCGTGTTCCTGAGCGAGGTCCTGAATCACACCTGGACGATCAGCCCTTCCATGCTGAACACGCTCGCTCTCGGCTATGTGACCTACGACCTGACGACCGGCACGCCGGTTCTTGATTCGAGCGGCAAGCCGATCTGTCTCTCCGAATTCATCAACGTGCAGGATCCACCGAACGAGTGCTACCTGGAAGACTTCAATGTCAACAACGGCAATGTGAGCCAGTACACGCCGACCGTCGGCTTCACCTCCTTCTCGAGCAATCCCTTCAAGACCAAGCGCATGGATTACAGCCTGACGGAGACCTTCACCAAGACCGCCGGACGCCATACCTTTTCAGCCGGGGGCGACATCTTCCATCGCCATCACACCGAAAGCTCGCTGTTCGTCGAGAGCCCAGTCATCGGATTCAACGGCGCTTATACGGGCGTTCCGTTTGCGGACTTTCTCCTCGGCGATGCGGCCAGCATCACCCAGGGCGCCGGCGAATTCAATGCCACCTCGCAATGGATGCTTGGCGTCTACGCGCAGGATCAATACAAGATCCGGCCCAACCTCACGGCGACCCTCGGACTGCGCTGGGACCCGAATACCCCTGCGCACGTTGCGGGCGGCCGCGGCGCCGACTTCGTGCCCGGACAACAGAGCACTCGTTTCCCCAACGCTCCCCTGGGCCTGGTGTTTCCGGGTGATCATGGAATCTCCGACACGCTCTATCACAGCAGCTACCTTTACTTTGAACCTCGGGTAGGCATTGCCTGGTCTCCCAATCCCACCACCGCGGTCCGCGCAGCCTTTGGACTCTTCACCACCCCGATGGAGGATGCCTTCTACCAGAGGATCGGCGACGTTGCGCCCTTCGCTCCAACCTACACGGTGGGCGGCGGTGCCGTGGTCCCCTTTGACAATCCCTGGACAAACTTTCTCGGCGGTGGCGGCCTTGCACCCGGCAAAAGCCCCTTCCCGCCGTTCGCCGGGCCGCAGCAAAACCCGCCCAGCACTTCTCTGTTCGCCGGCGCACAGAATATCCAGGCCACGTTCAATCCCGATCTAAGACTGGGTGTGACCGAGAGCTGGAACCTGTCGGTCGAGCAGCAGTTTGGAAGGTCCAATGCACTGCACCTGGCCTATGTGGGCAGCGAGTCCTATCACCAAGCGACCACGGTGGATCTGAATCCGGGCGTGCCGCTGGGTGTCGGCGTACCCGTTCCTGCTCAAGGAACGCTGCGCGCCAACTCTTCTTTTGCTCAGATCCTTCAAGTGCAAGACGGAGGGACGGCGCGTTACGAGTCGCTGCAAGCAGGCATTGAACATAAGTTCTCACGCAGCTTCCAGATTCAGTCCAACTTCACCTGGTCCAAGACGATGGATGTGGGAGGCTCGGGCGATCCGGACTTTGAGTCGAGCGTGAGTGATCCTCTGGATATCCGACATGACTTTGGAACCTCCAGCCTCAATGTCCCCTTGGTCTCTGTCACCTACGGGCGCTACCGGGGTCCGAGCTTTACAGGTCACAACTTCCTCGTCAAGAATCTCCTCGGCGGATGGGAGTTAAGCGCGATCTACACCATGGAGTCCGGCGAACCGTTTGGGATCAACGGGGGACAGGGACGGAATCGCTCTGGATTTGATATCGGTCAGGATAGAGCCGACCGGGTTCCGTATACAGAGCTCCAAGTACGCCAGGGGGGCAAGTCGCACTGGCTCAACAATTACTTCAACCAGGGTGCGTTTACCTTGAACGAATACGGAACTCCGGGCAATTCGGAAAAGTTTCTGCTGCAGTCTCCTCCCGTCCGCACCATGGACTCGGGCTTCATCAAGAACTTTAACTACAAGGAGCGGGTTCTGACGCAGTTTCGCTGGGAGATGTTCAATGCTCTCAACACGCCCAGCTACGGTGCGCCTGATAACAATCCCGATGACTCTAACTTCGGACAGATCACGGGCATCGGACCCATTGCGCCGCGTGTCATGCAGGCAGCGCTCAAGGTTACCTTCTAGCGTGCGGGAAAGCAGAGAGGCCCGGATCCTTGGTGATCCGGGCCACTTCTTTTGTGCTTGTCGCTTTAGGGCCGTGGGCCTGGCCAAAGGCGCTGGCCGCGGTCTCACTTAGCCGCGCAACACCAGCGCGTGCACTAGTTGACTTTGAAAACCACAGCGATCTGCGAAGGCATTTGAGCCGGCGCCAGGATCTCGAGAGCACCTGCTTCCTGCTTCCATTTCAGCTTTTTGGAGCTCCCCAGCATGCTCACCGAGTGGATCGGAGCACTGAGCAGACCTGCGCCCGAGCCCAGCGAAGTAATCTTCACCCGGGCTCCGGGCCTGGGCGTGGAGAGTGCAAAGGCGTAGATGGTTCCATCCTGTCCTTGCGTAAAACGGAAGTCAGAGGATCCGAAGCGGAATGCTGCCTGCGCTTTTCCGAGTTGGCCGGCGGGCAGGGTCCTTAACTTTCCCTCTGCGTCTTTTTCTCCTTCCCCGAGCCTGGCCCACGCACGGCTTCCGTAGATCCCTTCCCCATTGATCTTCATCCATGCACCGACTTCAGCCAGCATCCGCTTGCTCCCCTGATCCAGAGACCCGTCCGGACGCAAAGAAACATTGACCGCGTAATCCCCATCCCGCGAGACAATCTCGAGCATGTAGAGGATCAAGGCGCGCGCGCTGTAAACAAAGTCGGGCTTGTAGAACCAGTCTCCCACGGCGTTCTCCCCCAACCATATCTGGTCGGTCTTGATGCCGTCGGGGAACGCTCCTTCAAAGGTCGTGGCAATGCCGCGCAGGGGCGGATGAAATTTCACGATGCTGAACGTATCGACCTGGCCACGCTGCTTGAGGGACCGGTTGTAATAATCGGCTACGACGCGCTGAATGGCATCGCACTTATAACCGGTGCCCGTGGCGTATCCGGTAAACGGGCCGGTCGAGTCTCCATCTGTAAAGATGAAGTCGGGATCGTACTTGTTGAGAACATCCATAATGCGAAGCGACCAACGGGTCGCGTACCAGTGCGCGTACTCCAGATGGTTCTGGAAGATCCCTTTTTCCGGACGATACTCCGCACTGGCTACATCCCGGTAGGCACGCAGGTTGATGCCGTAGAGCAAGCGCGGGTCATAACCCTCCCACCACTTACCCTTGCCATCGGCAAGCGTCTGATTTGCGTCGTAAGGAACGCCTGCCTGGGGCCCTGCCGTGTCTCTGCCAAAGGCAGGCTGATACCACCACCAGGTGTACTCATGATGGAAGGCGACGCCATAGCGCATGCCGGCCGCCTTGGAGGCCTTGGACCACTCGGCGAGAAAATCTCGGTGCGGCCCGATGTTGACCGAGTTCCAGGGCTGGTAGGTAGAGTTCCAGTTGTCGAAGTTATCGTGATGCACCCCCTGGATGATCAGAAAACGGGCGCCCGCATCCTGGTAGGTTTTTACCAGCTGGACCGGGTCCAGCTTTGTCGGGTTCCATCGATGGAGCAGCTCTTTATATCCAGAGATCGATGGCGACCCATAGGCGCGTAGATGGTTCTGATAGGCGAGCGTCCCGGGCTGGTACATCCTGCGGGCATACCAGTCGCCGCTCTCGCCTGCCGACTGCGGGCCGAAGTGTACCCAGATTCCGAACTTCGCTTGCCGCAGCCATGCCGGGTCCTGAGGATAGTTTTTGTTGATCGAATCCCAGGTGGGTTGAAAGGGTCCTTCGGCGATCGGAAAGTCCATCTTCACCTCGGGAAAGCTCTCCGGGTCCTGCATCGTCAGCGAATCTTCCGGCTGCATGGGGGGAATTGCCGGCATCGGTGCAGGGGCCGGCATCTGCTGCGCACGACCCGGCGCGCACAAGGAGAGCACGGCGAAGACGCCGAGGCGGACAAAAGAAGCGACGCCATGACCGCGGACAAAGCCGCCCGTGTCAGGCCCAGACGCTGCAGCAAGTTTCAAATCTCACCTCCGCGGCGTCGAGCGTGCACCGCGATGTAAAGAGGGATTGTCTCGAGAGCGGGCGCACGGCACGGCCTGCCTGTTCCTCGGCCGGGAGCAGGGCAGGTCTCCACCCCGCCGCTGCAGCGCAATCGATCGTTCAAGCTTGCAGGGACTCGACCAGCAGTTGTACCGGTCCAAGCAATCCGGAAGATTCCAGCGGCGAGTCCTTTTCAAAGTAATTCCAGGTCGTGAACGTCAATCTCTCCTTCGACGGGCGCGCCTCGTTTTTGAGGAACCAGTCGGGAAACTCCTTGAGAAAGTATCCGCTCTTGAACTTGGGATCGCCGATCTGCCAGACAACGTCGGCCGGACTCTGCTCATCGCCGATGAGCCGGTTCGCCCACACATTGGTGACAGCAATCGAGACCGTATTCGTTCCTTGCTTGAGAGACTTCGTGATGTCTACTTGCCAGGGCGCCGTCCAGACAACGCCCAAGTCCTCGTCATTCAATTTGACTTCTGCGATGTGCTTCACGGTGCCCAGATGAAGGTACAGCCGGCGACCCTCGGTCAACTTCGATACTTCAAAAGTCTTGGTGTAGAGTGCCGTGCCAGAGTAGTACTTGATCCCTGCGTCCTTGTGTTGCGACCAGTCCTCAAGGGTGTCGAACGTAATGGATGGGGGGCCGCCCCATTCCGGATCAAAGTGTACCCGCCAGGCACCATCGAGATCGGCCATGGTCTCCAAGTGGGGGAAATCGGGACGGCCCGTGTTGCGATTCTTGCTAACTGCCCGCCAAAAGACGCAAAAGAAACTCTGCGTGGGCGCAAAGGAGATGGAGAAGCTCGTAGACCCGTCGGCCTGCACAAAATGCTCAACGTCCCGCACCGTGTCAGCCACAGGATCCCAGAGTTCCGGTTGCAGTCCTGAGATAGGGAATGTGCAGCGTACCTCGCCGGCCGTCCAGGCGGTATTCGCGACAAAGTAGATCTCGGTCTTTCCGTCCTGGCGATGAATGCTCCGAATCTCCGGCCCAGGGTCATCGGCGGCCACCTTGAGACTCGTCGCGTCAGAAGGCGCCACATAGGTTCCGCGCTGCAGCAGCGCCTGGCATCGCCACAGATAAGAGAACCAGGCCTTTCCCGGCTTCCACCAGGTCTGATAGCGCCCCAGATGAATCCCCCACTGGCCCATCACGTTGCCCGGCTTGTACTTCGCATCCCATGGCTGCTGGACAAAATGATGAATGCTCACGCGATTGACCCCGGCACAAAAAGCCGCATCCCCGATCGGTTTCAACCAGGCCGGATGTTCATTCCATTTGGCCCACTCGGGCGAGGTGGTAAAAGCCTCCGCTGCGATCAGGGGATCATGCAACCCACGCGCGGCCTTTACGACGGGCTCCAGGCTGAACGGCGAATAGCGATTGTTTGTCGTCCAGAATTCGACCGTCGGCGTATCCAGGTATTGGACAACCTCCCCGATCTCCCACGGTCCATCATACGGTTCCGCGTTGAATCTCAATCCGTGCTCATGGGCCAGCGGACGAGGCGTCGCCCAGTAGCAATCGCGGTACAGATCTTTGACCGTTCGCTTGAAGTCTTTTTGAAAGCTCTTGGTCTCGTTATCGCTGCCGATCGTACGACCCGCGAAGACCGGTAGCCAGGGCGTGAGGTCGTAGCCGCGCCTGCTCTTGAACTCCTCGCGCATCTTTGGAGTCCAGGTGGGATCCCCTGCTTCGTAACTATCAAAGTAAAGCGTGGTAAGGCCCTTGCCCATCTGGTCGCCGAGGTGCTTCTTCATGTCATCCAGAACATGCTGCACATGGAAGGTCACGGCCTCTTTACTCATCTTGTCGCATTCCAGTCCCATCGCGTCCCACTGCGCGGGCTGGATCATGGCTCCGGTAGTGGTATGGCCGAAGCGATAGAGGATCCACTCTCCACTCGGCGCATCCCACGCGATCTCTCCGTCTGGCGTCATTTTGTTGGATAGATCCACCAGGCTTTCCTTGGCCGCGGTACCTTCCGCAGGCATCGCGATGACCGCTATGTCGCGATAGTAGGTCTGGCGTGCTTCAACGACCGGCACCCCTACTTTGCCCTCAGAAGGGATGTAGCAGTCGGGGAAGAGCGCATGCGGATGAGGATCGACCTTGGCCCGCTGGAGCTTTGTGCGCAGCGGCTTGCCTCCGGTATGGCGTGTCTCGGACCAGACCACCTCCTGCATGGCGTGCTCCGGGGTGATCCAGGTGCCGCCGCTGCTCTCGTATCCAGCGCAGTTGTGCAGGATAAGCTCCAGACCGAGCCGATGGCACTCCTCAGCCGCATGGCGCACAAGCGCCCACCATGCATCGTTAAACGAGACAACCTCGGGAGTCGGACTCTTGAGAATGGCTCCTGCCCAGGGAATCACCGTGTCGGCCAGGCTGAAGATGGTAGCCCCGCCGATGCCGGCTTCCTTCATAGCTTCCAGATCACGCGTGATCCCACCCGCGCTGACGTTGTGTCCCATCCACATCCACAGCACGTAAGGACGGGCCGAATCCGGTGCGGGTGGAAAGTGCGCCAGGCCTTCTGCGTCGCCGGAGGCAAGCGGCGCCGATCCATGGAGAGCGCGCAGGGGAGCACTCGAGAACTGTTGCGCAGCGCCTGCGAGCAATACGCAGAACGTCCTTCTAGACACCATCAAAAAGCTCCTCGAGACACATCATCCGGTCGATGCATCTGGATCCGGGAAAGCACCGCAACTGTCGGTCTGTGGAGTCGCCCTTGGCGAGATGCAGCGACCCAATGGTTCAAAGAGCGTGCCCTACAGCACGTAAGAACAGGTTAAACGCTAACTATAGCGATGCTCGCGCCAGGGTGTCCACCTCCCGGCCATCTGCGGGGAGCGGGGCGACAGCGCCGGTGCCGGGCAGAGCGCGGAATCCTGCCGTCTTCGGACCTCGCATGCGGAGATCGATGAGAGGCGAGTACGTCCGCGTGCTGCCAGGCTCGATCGGAAAAAAGCTTTCGTCGCAACCGGCAGGGGGGCGCTTTGAAGGATTTCTTTGTTGGCTTCGCGGTGTTGGGCCGATCAAACGAGTTCGCGGGCGGCGGTGGTGGATTCGCTTTTTCTTCTCTATTATCCAGGTGGCGATGCAGGTCGCAATGCAAGCTGCGACCCCTGGCAAAAAAGCCCCGCGCTGTAGGGCACCCGGGGACGCAGGGAACATCCAAACACATGATGCAAGTTCAGCAAAAACTTGAGATCCTGGCGGACGCCGCCAAGTACGACGCCTCCTGCGCTTCGAGCGGGGCCAAGCGCGCCAGCAACGGCAAAGGAGTCGGCCACTCTGACGGCATGGGCATCTGCCACTCCTACACTCCCGATGGCCGCTGCGTCTCGCTGCTCAAGCTGCTGCTGACCAACTACTGCACCTACGATTGCGTCTTCTGCGTCAACCGCGTATCGAGCGACATTCGTCGCGCGCGCTTTACCGCGCCGGAGGTCGTCGAGCTTACCCTCTCGTTTTACAAGCGCAATTACATCGAAGGCCTTTTCCTCAGCTCCGGCATCATCCAGTCGCCCGATTACACGATGGAACAGCTGGTGGAGGTTGCACGCACGCTGCGCGAAGTGCATTGTTTCGGCGGCTACATTCACCTCAAAGCCATCCCCGGTGCGTCGGAGTCCTTGATCGCGCTCGCCGGCACGTACGCTGACCGGCTGAGCGCGAACATGGAACTGCCTACCCAGCAGGACCTCGTGCACCTCGCGCCAGACAAACAGGTCCATGTCATCGAATCGACCATGGCGCAGATCCACGAGAAGAAAGCGGAGGCTGAGCGGGATCGAAAGCAGCGAGCCGCGTTGCCCAGGTTTGCACCCGCCGGACAAGGCACGCAGATGGTCATCGGCGCCACGCCAAGCACCGATCAACAGATCCTCGCGACGGCCGCGCATCTCTACCAGGCCTATGACTTAAAGCGGATCTACTACTCGGGTTTCAGCCCCTTTCCGCAAGCCGACGCGCGCCTGCCGCTCAAGCCGGTGGCCCTGGTGCGCGAGCATCGCCTTTACCAGGCAGACTGGCTGATGCGCTACTACGGCTTCGCCGGGCACGAGCTGACGAGCGATGGCGAGCCCAATCTCGACCTGACCCGCGATCCCAAGCTCACCTGGGCGCTCAACCATCGCGAGTTCTTCCCCGTGGACCTAAACCGTGCGCCCCGCGAGGCGCTGCTGCGTGTACCCGGCCTCGGCTATCGCAATGTGGATCGCATCCTGCGCATCCGCAGGTACCATCGGCTCTCGCTTGACGACCTCAGGAAACTCAACGTCCGGATGAAATCACTTGGCCCGTTTATTATCGCGACCGACCACCTCGGCGCAGCGACCATGCTCGACTCGGTCGCGCTGCCTGAGCAGGTCCGGCTGCCGGCGCAGATGCAACTCTTTACCGCAGGCACGAGCGCGCTCTCGGGCCAGCTGTGAGCGAGCCGAGCGCGCAGCATCGCTTCTTCATCGAGCCGGAGTTTTCCGCCTGGCGCGAGCAGGCGCGTCTGCTGCTTAAGGCCAGCATCGCACCGGAGGAGGTCGAACTGCTTGCGTCTGAGGCGGAGCGATCTCTCGATCTGGACTTCACCCCGGCGCCAAAACTCGATGTGTGGGAAGCCCACGGGGAGGCTGGCGGGGTCCCGGCGCGGGCTCCCTCTGTGCCCAAAGCTTTTTTGGAACTCGCCGAGGTCGTCGCCTGTCACAGCAGCCCGGAACGCTGGCAGCTGCTCTACCGCGTGCTATGGCGGCTGCAAGAGCGGCGCGATTTGATCAAGGACGAGCTCGATGACGACATGGCGGCGTTGCTGCGCATGCAGAACCAGGTGCGCCGTGACCTGCACAAGATGCATGCCTTTGTGCGCTTCTGCATGGTCGAAGCCTCCGGCACCGAGCACTACATCGCCTGGTACCGGCCCGATCACCGCATCCTCGCGCTTGCTGTTCCGTTTTTTGCAGAGCGCTTTGCGGTCATGCGCTGGACGATCCTGACCCACTACGCCTCGGCCTCCTGGGATCCGGAAGCCAGGCGAGCGAGTTTCGGCCCGGGAGTTCCGCGCGCCCAGGCGCCCGAGCCGGACGAATTAGCCTCGATGTGGCGCAGCTACTACGGCGCCATCTTCAATCCCGCGCGGCTCAACACCCGCGCCATGAAAGCAGAGATGCCCGTGCGCTACTGGGAGAACATGCCCGAGCTCAACATCCTGCCGGCACTGCTGCAGCAAGCAGAGACACGTGTGGGGACGATGATGCAAGAGCAGGACACCAACACCGCGGCCGGCTTTGTACCGCACGAGCACGCGCTTCCCGTCCTCGCCGAGGCGCTGCCGCGCTGCGAGGGCTGCGACCTGTTTCGGCATGCCACGCAAGCGGTCTTCGGCGCAGGGGGCGCGCATGCGCCGCTCATGCTGGTCGGGGAGCAGCCCGGCGACGAAGAAGACCGCCGCGGCGCTCCGTTTGTCGGTCCCGCCGGCAAAGTACTCGATCGCGCGGTTGCCGAACTCGGTCTCGATCGCAGCGAGATGTACGTCACCAACGCGGTCAAACACTTCAAGTTTGTCGAACGAGGCAAGCGGCGCATCCATGAGTCGCCCAAGCTGCGCGAGCTCTCCGCCTGCCGCCCCTGGCTACTCGCCGAGATCGACGCAGTGCAGCCGAAAGTTGTCGTCTGCCTCGGCGCCTCCGCGGCCAAATCCCTGCTCGGGGCAAAGTTCGCCCTGATGAAAGAGCGCGGCAAGGTGATCCGTTCGCCCTATGCCGACCGCGTCATCGCGACGCTCCATCCCTCGGCTATTCTTCGGGCGCAGGACGAAACCACCAGCCGTGCGCTGTTTGCATTCATGAAGCAGGACCTGGCCCTTGCGCACCAACTCGCGCAGCAAACCTGAAGGAAGGCGCGCGCACGGGGTCTCGCCTCTAGAAGTTGACCTTGGGCGCGGTGCGTGAGGACTGGCTTGCTTCAAAGTACTGGTTATTCGGCTGGAAGCCAGCGATGCCGGCCCAAACACTATTGGGAAACTGGCGGATGTAGGTGTTGTAATCCTGGACGGTCTGGTTGTAGCGTCGACGCTCGGTGGCGATGCGGTTTTCCGTTCCTTCCAGCTGATCCTGCAGCTGCAGGAAATTCTGGTTTGACTTCAGGTCAGGATAATTCTCGCTGATGGCCAGCAGCCTGCCCAGGGCGCCGTCCAGGCGATTGTTGGCCTGGATCTTCGCGCCGGGATCCTGCGCGTTCAACAAACCCGCACGCGCGTTGGCGATGTCGCCGAAGACCGTTTCCTCGTGCTTGGCAAAGCCCTTGACGGTAGAGACCAGGTTCGGAATCAGGTCGGCGCGCCGCTCGAGCACCACGTCCACCTGGGACCACTCGGCCTTCACCGTCTCCTGCTTGGCGACCATGGTGTTCTTGGCACTCACATAGCTGCCAAAGACCATCAGGATAACCACGACAAACGCAACCAACAGACCGATCCCTATCCAAAACCCACGTCTCATCACACCCTCGTCTTCCCTTGCAGCCGCGCGCAGATCGCGGCGGGCAGCAGTCTTATCTTAACTCGCCAGGCTCGCAGGCCAGGGCGCCAGGCTACCAGCTGCCACCCGCGCCGCCACCGCCCGTGCTGCCCCCGCCAAATCCGCCGAAGCCGCTGCCCCCGCCACCTTCATCGTCGTCGCGGCCTCCGCCGCCCCCTCCACCCATGCTGTTGCCGAGCAGCATGCCGAACAGGAACGGCAACAAGCCCAGCCTGGAGGCTACGAAAAGAGACACAAGGGCGACCAGCCCCAGCACAAGCATCTGACCAAGGCTCAGTTGCACCTGCTGGGCTTGGCGGCGAACAGGCCGACGCATCGGCTGCTCGAGGGTAACTCCAGCATCCTGCGCGATCACGCCTGCCATCTGGTTGACCGCCAGCGACACCGCCGCGTCGTAGCGGTTGCTGTCCAGGTAAGGCACCATCGCGCGCCCAATGTCGCCGACCTTGGCATCGGGCAGAATGCCTTCCAGGCCATAGCCGGTCGAGATCCAGCGCTTGTGTTCTTTGACCGCAAGCAGCAGGATCACGCCGCGATCTGTACCCTTGGCCCCAACCTTCCATGCGTCTTCAAGCTGGACGGCGTAGTCGCTGATCGCGGCATCGCCGATCGTCTGGACGGTCACAACTGCAATCTGCGCATGCGCCTGGCGATCGACCTGTCCGCAAAGCAGGTCAAGCCGCTGCACAACGCCCGGGGAAAGTACGTGCGCATAGTCGCTCACGTAGTCTGTGGGGCGAGGCAGGTCCTTGACCGCCTGCGCCATGGCTCGCGGAGAGAGGGCCAGCAGAAGAAAAAGAACGGAAGACCAAAGGAAAACGCACCGGCGCCTGGGCATTGCTTTCCTATTGTACGAGGCCTCGATCGCATACGCAGAAAAGGCGCCCCGGGGAGGGCGCCTTGCTGCACGATCGGACTCCGGTCTTCCCCACTCACATGGAGCTCTTGCCGCCGCCCATGGCATTGTGCGCCTTGGCGAGATCCTGCGCCATCTGCAGGTGCTGCTTGACGATCTGATCGCCCTCGGACGCAGCTGCCTTCTCATCCGGATTCTGGCCGCTGCTCGCTTCCATGGCAAATTCCTTGTCGTCCTTGCTGTGATCCTTCACCATCGCCCTTAGGTAGGCCTTGTCGAACGCATCGCCCGACAAAGCCTGCATCTTGGCCAGCATCGCCTGGTCCTTCGGCATCGGCGAGGTTGGCGCCGTCACGCCCAACTGTGCGGCGATCGGCTTCATCTGGTCGTTCAGCTTGGTATGGTCATCGATCATCTGCTGGGCAAACTTCTTGACATCGTCACTGTTGCTCTTTTGGAGAGCGGTCTGCGCGGCCTGTATCTCAGTCAGCCCTCCGGCCATCGCGGTCTGGGCGAACTTCTTGTCCTGCATGGAACCGGCCGAGCTGCCACCCATGGGCATGCCGCCACTCTGGGCGGCCATGGAGCCGTTCATACCGCTGTTCGCACTCCCGTTCATCGAACCGCTGTTCGGCGGGGGTGTATTCATGTTGCCCTGCGCAAGCGCAAAGCCGCCGGTAAGAATTGCCGCGCCGGCAAACGCCAGCGCCTTGCTACACATTCGATTGCGAATCGTCAGGTTCCGTTCCATCGTCCATCTCCTAAAATGCGTTTACCGGGTCGGGCCGGGCACAGCCGCTGCCCGGCGGAATACTCGGTCGGCGCCCGTACTCAGGCTGCGTCGATCTATCTGGTTGGGTGTTGGCCGGCACCGGGACGTTGCCCAGGCCTGCCTGAGCGAACCTGGGCGAGATGGACGGGACCAACAGGCTTTGTAGCCTAGCGTACCCAGGCATCGAGCGGTCGCCCGAGCCCGCGATCCGTGCGGGGCGCAGCGGCGGTATCCTAAAGCCGGGATGAACAGCACGATGAAGAACGACAAAGCCGCACAGCCCCTCGCGCCAAGGGCGCGCCGTGAACGCACCGAGACCCGGATGCACGGGCATACCCTGATCGATGATTATGCCTGGCTGAGGGAGAAGAACAGTGCCGAGGTGCACGCTCATCTCGAGGCCGAGAACGCCTACACGGACGCCTATATGGCGCCTACCGCGGGCCTGCAGGCCGAGCTGTACGACGAGATGCTTTCGCACATCAAGCAGACCGACGTGAGCGTGCCTTCGGAAGAGAACGGGTACTGGTACTACACGCGGACCAGCGAGGGCGCGCAATATCCTGTCTACTGTCGCAAGCCGGGCTCTCGACAGAGCTACGAGGCTGCAGACGAAGAGATCGTGCTCGATGTAGAGCAGCTCGCAAAACACGAGTCGTTCATGGCCGTGGGCGGGCTCGATGTCTCGGATGACGGGGCGCTGGCCGCCTACTCGGTCGATACGAAGGGGTTCCGCCAGTACACGCTGCAGGTGCGCGCGCTGCGCAGCGGCGAGGTGCTTGGGGAGCGGGTGGAGCGGGTCGGCTCGATCGTCTGGGCTGCCGATAACAGCACCCTGTTCTACACAGTGGAAGACGAGGAGCAGAAGCGGCAATACCGGCTCTATCGCCATGTGGTGGGCACCCCGCACGCAGAAGATGTGCTGGTGCTGGAAGAGCCCGATGAGCGCTTCAATTTAGCCGCCGGGCGCACCCGCGATGGCAGCTACATCGTCATCGAAAGCGGCAGCCACACGACGTCGCAGGGGTGGCTGGTGCCGGCCAACGCGCCCCTAACCGCGCCCAGACTGATTGCGCCGCGACGCGACGGAGTCGAGTACTATGCCGATCATCGCTATGGCCTTTTATACATACGCACCAACGATACCGGACGCAACTTTCGATTGGTAACAGCGCCGGTTACCGATACCGGCTACGAAACGTGGCGGGAGCTGCTTGCGGCTCGTCCGGAGGTGATGCTGGAAGAGATCAGCCTGTTTGCCGGCTTCGCAGTTGCGTCCGAGCGGCACGGAGGCCTGGAGCACCTGCGAGTGCTGCGGTTCGCCGGCGAGGGAAGCGAGATCGCGGGCGAGCAGGAAATTCGTTTTCCCGAGCCTGCTTACAGTGTGCACCTGTCCGGCAATCGGATGTTTGTGACAGAGCACCTGCGCTATGCGTATCAGTCGCTGGTCACGCCCGCGTCTGTCTATGAGTACGACTTATCTTCGACTCAGTCGACACTGTTGAAGCAGCAGGAGGTTCCCGGGAACTTTGATCGCAGCCTGTATCTATCGGAGCGCATCCAGGCTACGGCGCCTGACGGGGTGAAGGTTCCGATCTCGCTGATCTACCGCAAGGACAAGCGGGCGCCCGGCGCGCAACCTTTGCATGTGTACGGCTATGGCTCCTATGGGTACTCCCTGCCGCTGGGCTTCAGCTCGAACCGACTCAGCCTGCTCGACCGCGGGCTGGTTCTTGCCTACGCGCATATCCGCGGCGGAGGCGACCTGGGCAAGCCCTGGCATGACGCGGGGCGACTCGCGGAGAAGCGCAATACATTTACTGATTTCATCACGGCCACAGAGCACCTGATCGCGGAAGGGTACGGTGACCCGGCGCGCGTTGCGATCCAGGGCGGCTCCGCGGGCGGCCTGCTGATGGGCGCCGTGGTGAACATGCGGCCCGACCTGTTCCGCGCCGTGCTCTCGCAGGTCCCGTTTGTTGACGTGATGAATACGATGCTCGATGCCTCGCTCCCCCTGACAGTGCCCGAGTACGAGGAGTGGGGCGACCCGAACGAGCGGGAAGCCTTCGAGCTGATGCTGAGCTACTCGCCCTATGACAACTTACAAGAGGCGAGTTATCCGGCCATGTTAGTGAAAACGTCTCTGCATGACTCGCAGGTCATGTACTGGGAGCCGGCCAAGTATGTCGCCAAGCTGCGCACGCTCAATATCGGCCGCCATCCCATCCTGCTGCATACAAACATGACAGCCGGGCATGGAGGTGCGTCAGGCCGCTATGACTATCTTCGGGAGATTGCCTTCGATTACGCGTTCCTGCTGCGGGAACTGGGCGTCGCGTCTGCTGAGAAGTAGCCGCCGGTACTTCGTACAACGCCCGTCATCCTCGCCTGGATCGCGGATGACGGGCTTGTTGGAGCAGGCTCTTAGTTCTTGGCCGCAGCTAACTGTGCCGCCTGCAGGATTACCAGCTCGGACAGATCTTTTTTCTCCAGCCCATGCTCTACCTTGTTGAACTCATCGACCTTGCTCGACCAGTTCATCGAGCAAAACTTCGGTCCGCACATCGAGCAGAAAGCCGCTTCCTTGTAATAGTCATCCGGCAGGGTTTCATCGTGCATCGCACGCGCTGTTTCCGGATCAAGCGCCAGTGCAAATTGCTTCTCCCAGTCAAATGTGTAACGCGCGTAGCTGATCGCATCGTCGCGGTCCTGCGCCCCGGGCCGGTGCCTGGCAATGTCGGCTGCATGCGCAGCGATCTTGTAGGCGATCATGCCGTCCTTCACGTCCTTCTCGTTCGGCAATCCTAAGTGTTCCTTGGGCGTCACGTAGCACAACATCGAAGCGCCCTTCCAGCCGATCATCGCCGCGCCAATGGCCGAGGTGATGTGATCGTAGCCAGGCGCGATGTCGGTGACGAGCGGGCCCAGCACGTAAAAGGGCGCCCCGTCACACAGGGCAACTTCCTTTTCTACCTGCTCGGCGATCTTATCGAGCGGCACATGGCCCGGGCCCTCGATCATCACCTGCACGTCCGACTCCCAGGCCTTGCGCGTCAACTCGCCGAGGGTCTTCAGCTCAGCGAACTGCGCCTGGTCGGACGCATCAGCCACGCAGCCCGGACGCAGGCCGTCGCCCAGCGAAAAGGAGACATCGTGCTTGGCCATGACTTTCACAATGCGGTCATAATTCTCGTAGAGGAAGCTCTGCTTGTGGTGCGCCGTCATCCACTGCGCCATGATCGCCCCGCCCCGGGACACGATCCCGGTAATACGCTTGGACACCATCGGCACATACTGGATCAGCACCCCGGCATGGATAGTGAAGTAATCCACTCCCTGTTCGGCCTGTTCCTCAATGACTTCCAGGTATAAGTCGATATTCAAGTCTTCCACGCGCTTGACGCGAGTCAGTGCCTCGTACAGGGGCACCGTACCAATAGGCACTGGCGAGTGGCGCAGGATCCGGTCGCGTATTTCGGGTATGTTCCCGCCGGTGGAAAGATCCATCACCGTATCGGCGCCATGCTGCACGGCCATGTAGAGCTTGCGCAGTTCCTCGTCAATGTTGGACGTGACAGCCGAGTTGCCGATGTTGGCATTGACCTTGCAGCGCGATTCGATGCCGATAGCCATCGGCTCGACTTCCGGGTGGTTGACGTTAGCGGGGATGATCATGCGGCCGGCTGCGATCTCGGACCGGATAAGCTCGGCGGCAACGTTCTCGCGCCGGGCTACAAACTCCATCTCTTCGGTGATCCGGCCGAGGCGGGCAAAGTGCATCTGCGACATATTGGTGTCGCCCGTCCGCAGGGCCTCGGCACGGCGGGCTGCAATCCAGTCTGCGCGCGGGCTCAGCATCTGTCCGGTGGTGGTCATCTCGGTCGTTGGGATTGTTCCTTGTGTCGCCATCATCACCTCGCCTGCCGTGGCAGCCGCGCGTCCTCGAGAGCACGTCATGCGCCTGAACCGATCATATAGCGAGAGGCACAGGCCGCGAGAGCCGCGGTAGGGACAACGGTGGATTGCGGCAACATGTTGCCGCTCGCAGAGCCCCCGCACAGCCTTGGTCCAGGGCCAAAGCCGATGCGCACCCGGAGCTTGACGGGGCTTGCCTGCCCTCCTACCCTAGGCATTGAGGCAAAGGCTCCGAGGATGAACAACCAGAAGCAGACGCTGCGTATCGGTGGGGCCATTGCCATCTTCGTCGGCGTCATCACGGCGCTCGCCATTTCCGGGGTTCAATCCGACAAGAGCTACTACGTCACCATCAATGAGCTGCAGCAGATGGGCGGCAAAGCCTATACGCGGCACCTGCGCGTGGCCGGCAACGTGGCGCCGGGCTCGATCGAGCACCGGGGCACCAGCGCCAGCTTTGTGCTGGTGGAGAACGACAAGAGGCTGCCGGTCGCCTACCAGGGCGCCGAGCCGCCGCCCGATACCTTCAAGGACAACGCGCAGGCGCTCGCGATCGGGACCTTTGGCCGCGATGGCGTTTTCCATGCCACGCAACTGCAGGCCAAGTGCGCATCGAAGTATGCGCCTGCTCCCGGCGCAAAGCCGGGCGCCCAGCCTGCGGCGGCGCCGGCGAGCAAGCCGCCGAGCACCGCCGCGCTGGTCTCGCCCCGCATACGCTAGCCCGATTCGCTCGTTTCGCCGCACCGACCATCAGGTCGCTTGTGGCCCGGTCGACGGCCGTCGATCCTGGGGGAGGGGTGCGCGATGGCAGCAACTTGTGTACCGTCGAAGGAAGCCTATGCCTTATCTCTACATCGACAAGGTGCTGAACGAGCTGCGCGACGAGTTGCTGTCGGCGATGCACGCTGCAGTCGAGCGCGAGGTGCGCACCGGCAGCAAGGTCGATGTGAACCGGCTGTACCGAGCCTTTACGCGCGCGGCCGCAGGCAAGATGGCCAACCCGGTAAGGGTGTCCGATCGCTGCGTGGACGGTGGGCCCACGCCTGCGAAGAAGGGCGCGGGACGGAAGGCGGAGTAGCGGGCACGCTTTTCCAAGCGGGAGCCAACCCCCTTGCGGCCCCGGGTGCGCGGCCCGGGTGCAAGCAAAAGATATACTTTGCCTCAGCATGAGGTTGACGCCCAGCCGCGATCCAGGACTCGCACCACCCCCGACCGCACTCGTGGCCCAACTCGATGACGTGTCCAAGCTTTACGGCACCTTTGCTGCCCTGCGACACATCACACTCGAGCTCCACAGCGGCCGATGCTATGTGCTGCTGGGCGCAAACGGGGCGGGCAAATCGACCCTGCTGCGCATGCTTGCCGGTCTGCTCGCACCCTCCTACGGTGCGGTGCGCGTTTTTTCCGTATCGCCCCTCGAAGCACGCGCGCACATCGGCTACATGAGCCACGCGGCCATGCTCTACGACGAATACGCGGCGGTGGAGAACCTGCGCTACTATGCCGCGCTCTATCGCGGTCAATCGTGCCTGCCCGTTGACGAGGCGCTGCGACTGGTGGGCCTCGATCCCGCCCTCACGCGCCCGCTGCGGCAGTACTCGCAAGGCATGCGGCAGAGAGTTTCGCTCGCCCGCGTCCTGCTGCCGCAGCCCCGCTTGCTCCTGCTCGATGAGCCGTTCTCGAACCTGGACCGCGCGACCGCCCTCGAGATGCTCTCGCTGCTGCGTAGCCTGCGGGCGCAGGGCCGGACCATCGTGCTCACGACCCACCAGCGCGAACTGGCCGAACCGGCCGCCGATGCGGTGCTGGTTCTTGAAGCCGGCCGCCTGCGGGTCGAACTACCCGGATCGGATCTCGCCGGATCGGATCCTGCCGGGCACGATCTCACCGGATCGGATCAAGCCGGGGCGGATCCTGCCGG